>JAOQAJ010000180.1 GCA_025963675.1 Segetibacter sp. | reverse complement strand
GGTTTTGTTGAAACATTTATAGGAACAAAAGAGAAAGAGAGGGCGCTGCGGTTTAGACGGTGGCAGGATAAACAAGCGAACTTGCTTGGAAAGTTGTTGCTCGCACATCTTCTTAAACAATATGGCTATTCTAAACAAATTTTGAGGAACTTAGATTATTCCGAATTCAACCGACCGTATATTAAACAGGCAAAGTTGGATTTTAATATAAGTCATTCAGGAGAATTTGTTGTTTGTGCTTTGTCTGATACTCAATTAATAGGTATTGACATAGAACTAATCCAGCAGATTAATCTCGAAGATTTTTCTTATATTTTGAATTCCCATGATCAGGTCCGAATCAACGATTCTGCTGATAAATACTTTTCTTTTTTTCAAATATGGTCAGCTAAAGAAGCAATGTTGAAGGCCGATGGCCGCGGGTTAGTAAATGAACTTGACAAATTGGAAATAAATGGTGATTTAGGGATTTTTGAAAAAACAATCTATCACCTTAAGGAGTTGAAAATCGACCCTTTATATTCCTCCTTCATTGCCAGTGCAACTCCAATAGAAAACGTTCGTATTCAAAGGTTGTCAAACGAAGATTTATTTGAGTATCTCTAATAATAGAATTTAAGTCTGCAACTGAATTTATAACGCCCTCGCCGACGTTTTTCTATTGTCTTTGGTTGCTTTACAAATACATTTTTTTTATAAAATAACTTAGCTATATTCATGAAAAATTCATTAATAATCTTATGCAGGTAGAAATATTAATTGAAGAAACTGTTCCTTCTGCAATGTCGAATGACAATGTCGGGGTTGAAACGAGTAAGTTGATTCCTTCCGGGAAAGGACTTCATGCTAGGAGAGATTTTTTAGAACGAGAAGAAATTTTTATAGTGGAGGGGCAACTTGTTAATTACTCTACGTTACGTACACTTCAATTAACAGATGATATTCATATTGACCCGGTAGATAAAGATGGAGAACCAGAACCTGGTTATTACTTAAATCATTCATGCGAACCCAATGCATATTCTTATGTGGTTGAAGACAATCAAAATTTATCTCTTAGAATATATGCACTGAACCACATCAACAAAGGAGAAGAAATAACAGTTGATTATTCTTTTATGGAAACCGCCATTACCAATAGCTGTATTTGTAAATGTGGTTCTGATTATTGCAGGGGTAAAATCATCGGGTTTAAAGATTTAGGTGACGAGGAAATAGAAAATTACCTAAGTAAGAATCTGCCACTATCCAAACATCTAAAGGAGCTGTATAAAAGAAAAAAAAACGTTTTTTAGGCCTGCAATTTTTTTTACAAATAAAACGCTACTTCCGCCCTTTAATACTTCATTGTACACAACTCTTGTGCAGCTCTCTACTTCAATGTTCATGTTACTTCACAAATGCGATTTGAGCGAAACTTAATCTTGTCGATTAAAAAGCCAAAAGTACAAGTGACTGACACAATGTTCAATGCCAGTTCAAATGTTGGAAAACAAAGAGCTTTTTCCATCACATCAATTGTAGTTTTTAATTTTTAAGGTTCCGATAATTATCATCCTTTAAAACGCCATCCAACAATTAAACGAACAAACCCTTACTTTTGCAGCTATGACACAAGAACAAATTAAGGAAATGAGGGACCGCGTAACAGTCCTAAGGAGGTTTCTTTGACGTCGATAACAGGCAGGCTAAAATAGATGACGATAAGCGTCTTTCCCTTTCTCCCGGCTTTTGGGATGATAATGTCAGGGCTACTTCAATTCTAAAAGAAATTAAATTAAGTGAATTCTGGACTAAGCTGTACCAATCGGTAGAAGCGTCGGTGGAGGATTTTGCTGTAATGTTTGATTTCTGGAAAGCTGGTGAAGCAAGTGAAGAGGAAGTAAAGGAAGCTTTTCAACAAGCAATTTCGGCAATCGAAGAGGCTGAATTTAAGAGCACTTTAAACCAGGCCGAAGATGACTTATCTGGTATAGTGCAAATAAATAGTGGTGCTGGTGGAACAGAAAGCCAGGATTGGGCAGAAATGCTGTTGAGAATGTATCGCATGTATGGCCAAAAGCAAGGTTGGAACGTTACTGAACTGGACTTACAGGAGGGCGATGGCGCCGGTATTAAAAGTGCTACACTTCAGTTTGATGGCCCGTTTGCTTACGGTTTTTTGAAAGCAGAAAGTGGGGTGCATCGATTGGTGCGGATTTCTCCCTTCGACAGTAATGCCCGCAGGCATACTTCATTTGCAAGTGTATATGTGTATCCGTTAATTGATGATACCATCAACATTGAAGTTAATCCTGCTGACGTAGAATGGGCTTTTTTTAGGAGTGGCGGATCAGGAGGACAGAACGTAAACAAGGTTGAGACGGCGGTTAGGTTAACGCATAAGCCCTCAGGAATTATAGTTGAATGTCAACAGGCACGTACGCAGGGTGAGAACCGTGAAAAGGCTATGAAGATGCTAAAGAGCCGGTTGCATGAAGAAGAGATGCGCAAACGCGAAGCCATTAAAAATGCCAACAACGCAAGTAAGAAAAAGATTGAGTGGGGAAGCCAGATCAGGTCTTACGTTTTCCATCCGTATAAGATGATTAAAGACCATAGAACTGATTATGAAGTTGGAAACGTAGGTCCTGTAATGGACGGCGAGCTGGATGGCTTTATTAAGGCTTATCTTATGCTGCAGAAGGAAGAAGAGGTGACACAATAAATCGAATATAGAGATAGCGTTAATTTTATTAAGGTCGGCTTTTCGCCGGCCTTTTTCTTTTATTCGTGGAATTCATTTTTGTTTATGTGAAAAACCATCTTAATCCCCATGTGCTAAGCTGCCTTTTCGTTTTTACTCTTTTCAACCAAATACTCTAACCAAAGGGTTTTATTATAAGCGGGACAATAAAAATAAGAATTGAAGTAGCTAAAATGTAGCAGGATTTGTTTGGCAGGAGTGGGATATGAAAATGCAGGCCGCGCCTGGAAGAATATATAATTCTTCTGGTTGCTTTTTTCAAATTCTTCTATTGAATTTACCTCAAGAGGAGGAGCATCAGCTTTCAAACGAAGTAGAGAAGTTCTCAAAATAATCTGGTCCATCAAATTGGTGCTTTCTGTAAGCTCGCTTCTAATGTCTGCAATTAGTTGCGACTTATATTGTTCGAGTTGTTGAATTTTAAACGCTCCCATCAAACGGCATAAATGATATAGCAATACCGGTGTTTTCACATAGTAAGGTGAAATGTAAACCGGTCGGTTCATATAGTACCGGTTTTTTACCAATTCAGAAAGGTATTGTATAGTGGCTGAGTCTTGCTTTACAAAGGGCAAGCCTTTCTGGTACATAA
>JAOQAJ010000151.1 GCA_025963675.1 Segetibacter sp. | reverse complement strand
GCGGATTGTAACCGAGATTGTAGGTAAAGCGACCGGTAGGCATGGTTAGCGCATTTCCGGTTCCATAGACAAAAACGGCAGAAGCGTCCCAGTGGCTGTTGAGCGGATAGTTTGCAACAACACTTAGATCATGGGTTCGGTCGTATCGATATGGAAAAGGATTGCCCTTGTTAAGCTGCGGGAAAGTTCGCTCGGCACGGCTAAGTGTATAACCAATCCAACCGGTCAGGCGGCCATGTTTCTTTTGCACAAACAATTCTATTCCATAAGCTTTTCCTGAGCCAAAAATCATTTCACCTTCCATGTTCTGGTTAAGCAGCAACCGGGCACCGGGCTTAAATTCTATCTGGTTGTTCATGACCTTGTAATAGGTTTCGATGCTTGCTTCGTACTTGTTGTTTTGAAAGTTTTTAAAATAACCCAACGATACCTGCTGCGCATTTGAAGGCTTGATAAGTGCGCTGCTCGGCACCCAAAGATCGCTGGGAAAAGTTGCGCCACTAGTTGTAGCTAAATGCAGGTACTGAATGGTGCGGGTGTAAGAAGATTTGATACTTGCTGAATTGGGCAGTTTGTATAAGACGCTGACCCGCGGCTCAGGATAATGGTATTTTGCAATACTTTGACCTTTTCTATAAGTTTCAACTTCACCGGTTGGTATACCATCGGCATCGTACATAACTCTTTGTGTCGGACCAACCTGGTTGAAATAGCTGTAACGAAGACCGGCAATGATATTGAGATTCGGCGTTACATTTATATCGGAGCTGATATAAGCTGCAGCTTCACGGGCATACTGATCGCTGATCTGTGATTTAAACTCTTGCACGCCTGACGTAATACCGCCTGCACCGGGAGTAAACCGGTGCCAGATGTATTGAAAACCACTTTTAAATTTAAGCCAGTTGCTGCTGGTAAATTCCCAATCTGTTTTTACTTGTTTGTCCTGCAGTCCCGAAGTAAACAAGAAAGTACTTGCAGTGGCTCCGAAGCGGCTGTCTAAAGCAAAGCTGTTATAGACAATCGAAGTCTCGTGATTAAGTTTTTTTGTAACCTGTTGCCGCCAGCTTAAGCCCGCTAAGGTATTTCCCCAAAAGGTTTTAAAAATGGCACTTCTCCCTTCCGGACGGGTACCGCTGTTATCAAAAGAAAACCTGTCGCGGCCGGAGTATAAAGTAAAAAGAAGCTGGTTATTAGGGTTAATAACATAATCAGCCTTTGCATTAAGATCATAAAAATAATAACCATTTCCGCCAACCCTTTTTGCCGCTACTACCCGTGCAACCTGGTCTATGTAAGTTCTCCTGGCACTAACGATAAATGAAGACTTACCCTTAATCAAAGGACCTTCTAATGAAACCCTGCTTGAGATCAGCCCAATGCCGCCGCTGCCTTTAATAGAATCCCTGTTGCCGTTTCTTGTATCGATGGCAATGACGCTGCTAAGGCGGCCACCATATTCTGCAGGAATTCCGCCTTTGATGACTTCCACATTTTTTACAGCTTCTCCATTAAATATGCTAAAAAACCCTAAAAGGTGATTGGGGTTGTAGACAGGAATACCATCAAGTAAAACAAGATTTTGATCGGGGCCACCACCGCGAACATAAATACCTGCACTAGCCTCGCCGCCACTCTTAATTCCAGGTAAAAGTGTTATGGTTTTCAACGGATCAATTTCGCCGAGCACTACCGGTATTCGGCGTAGTTGGTCCCCGCTAATCGTTTGAATGCCCATTTGATTTCGCACTACGTTACGACTGGTTGTAACGGTAACATTACCAAGCAAGCTCGACCGTAATTGCATTACAACTTGTAACGTTGTATCAGCAGTCGTTGACAGATGTAATGAATAAGGGTGATGGTTAACCGAAGAGATGAAAATAACATGCTTGCCCCTTGACACACTAATGGTTCGGTTGCCACTGGAGTCTGTTTTATACCGCTTTTGATTGATGGTGATTGTAGCATCGCCGACCCTTGAAGTGGTTGCATCTGAAACAATAAAGGTGATGCGAACATTTTGGTTAAATGCAGGTGTTGAGAACACAAAGGTTAACATGCAAGCAGAAATTGCAATCAGCACAGCACTGGGTCGCATACATTTGAATAATTCTGCAAATTATCGGAAACACTTTGCTTTACGCGACCGACCGAAAAATTTCTTCAAAAAGCAGAAAATATGATAAAAAAAAACAAATCGGTTTATGCAAAGACATGAGGGGCATCCCAATTGTCGGTTTCGTTTGTTGTCCAAAAGTAACTGTTCAGGCTCGCGTCATTGTGAGGATCGAAGCAATCTGCTTCTCCAATTATTAGACTCTTTATAATTCTATCAGCAGATTGCTTCGTCGTTCCTCCTCGTAATAACGCCTTACTTTGAAAGTACCGACATTTTGAGATGCGCCGGAGATTGTATTGCCCTGTCTCTTGTTTTCACTTCCCGTACCTTTGCCCTTCATTTTACTATCATGACCTTCAAAGATTTCAATCTCAATAAACACCTCGTAAATGCGCTGAATGACCTTGGTTACTCCACCCCAACAACTATACAGGAGAAAGTATTTTCTGTGGTGATGAGTGGTGCCGATGTCTGCGGTATAGCACAAACAGGAACCGGAAAAACGCTGGCTTATTTGCTTCCGCTACTTAATCAATGGAAATATTCAAAAGATAAAGACCCTCAAATTTTGATCGTTGTGCCCACCCGAGAGCTGGTAGCACAGGTGGTTGAAGCTGTAAAAAAGTTGACCCCTTATTTGAGCGTTGATGTTATTGGGGTTTATGGCGGCGCAAACATCAACACGCAAAAACTGGAGTTGCAAAACGGGCTGGATGTTTTAGTGGCAACACCGGGACGGTTGTATGACCTTGCAATGGCAGGAGCCTTTAAAGTGAAGACGATAAAAAAACTGGTGATAGATGAAGTGGATGAAATGCTGAACCTTGGCTTTAGAACACAGCTAAAGAACATCCTGGACCTGCTTCCTCAGAAACGCCAAAACTTACTTTTTTCAGCGACGTTAATTGAGGAAGTAGAAGATATCATGAACGCATATTTTAATGATCCTACAAGAATCGAAGCTGCACCAGCGGGAACCCCTGTTGAAAATATTATTCAAACCGCTTACGAGGTTCCTAATTTTTATACCAAAGTAAATCTGCTGAAATTGTTGATTGCAGAAGATGAGTCGATGACCAAAGTGTTGGTTTTCGCAGGTTCACGAAAGCTCGCTGATATGCTATATGAGCAACTGGAACCAGACTATCCGGGGAACGCCGGTGTTATTCACTCTAACAAAGAACAAAATCATCGTTTTAATACTGTCAAGCAGTTTAAAGAAGGGACGTATAAATTTATCATAGCTACAGATATTGTTGCCCGTGGTATCGACGTTGCCGAAGTGACTCATGTCATCAATTTTGATGTTCCGCAGGTTCCTGAGAATTATGTTCATCGCATTGGGCGAACAGGACGTGCCGATAAAAAAGGAATTGCGATCAGCTTTATTACCGAGAAGGAACAGGAAGCCAGGGAGGCAATCGAAGCCCTCATGAAGATCGAGATCCCGGTAGCTCCGCTGCCGCCACATCTTGTAATTTCAACTGAATTAACAGAGGATGAATTGCCCAAAGCGAACATGAAAGAGATACAGGTTAAGCTTCCAAAAAAAGAAGAACGCGGCGCGTCGTTTCATGAAAAATCGGCAAAGAATAGCAAAATAAATAAAAAGGTTAGCAGGCGCGACCAGATGAAGAAGAAGTATGGCAAGCCGATAACAAGGCGTGGTAAGAAGTAAGGAATTATGTATGCTTTTCTTGATTTGATTAATATCTTTTGGTTACGTGCATTTGTTATTAATGAAGCATTGTTGTGTCACTCACTTGTACGGCAAACTTTTCTTCAACTCTTGGAGGAACAAGTTTAACTAACCCAATTAACACCCCAATTTTCAATTGCTTATTTAGATATTGCAAGAGTATCTTGGGCGGCTATGGTGTTTGGGCTACATCTGCTGTGTTTCCTCATAAATTTGCCGCCCTGATGCCAATTGCAGGGGGAATTATACCGATATTTAAAATAACACCAGCTTTTAAGCAAACATTGCATCCGATTGTTTCGGACATTTTAGATGCACACAATCCCTATATAGTCCTTGCCGCAAAGATTGGCAAAACGCCGGTGTGGATGTTTCATGGAAGGGACGACAAGGTTATTCCTGTAACTGAATCACGAAATATCAATGAGGCATTAAGGAGTGGCGGCAATGAAACAGTTCGCTATACTGAATGGGAACAGGTTGGTCATGAAGAGGTATTCATCAAAGCATTTTTGGAACCGGAACATTACAAGTGGCTTACTAAGCAGAAGTTAACAGGAGGAAAATGAATCGATAATGCTAAACGAACGCACAACAAGAGTATTGCCAATAGTGGGGCTGGACGTTCGAGCAATCAATCAAATCGCTATTTTGCTTGTGTGGTTAATTGAAACCTGATGTTTTCCAAATGCCACAACTTCATAAACAGTTAACCTCAGCCGTCACGGTAAAGTGCAAATAGATACTAAAATGAATGGCATTTAAAATGGAAAAAGAAATACTTTTTAGCGAAACACAGAAGTTTAGACAATGGTGGCTTTGGTTAATAATGGTGTTTGTTTGCGGCATTATGGCATTCGTCATTTTCCAAATTATGAGTAGGCAGTAATTTAAAAGCGACCCATTACCCTTAATAATTATAGTGTCTTCGGGAGTATTTATTTTACTGCCGACGATCTTATTATTATTTAATATGAAACTTGAAACCCAAATAAGAAAGGACGGTATCTATGTAAAATTTTTCCCTTTTCACTTGTCATTTAAGGAATACAAATGGAACGATGTTAAAAAATCGTACGTTAGACAATATAACCCGATGAGTGAATACGGCGGTTGGGGTTTACGTTGGGGACTTGCTGGCAAAGCATTTAATGTATCAGGTGATAAAGGTCTACAACTTGAATTTTTAGACAATAAAAAGGTGCTCATCGGTACCAATAAAGCTGAAGAATTAAAAGCCACCCTTCTACATATCAATCAGCTTAAGGATTGAAAACAGAACCAGGTCGCTAAAAGTATATTTATAAATTGTTGCTGGACATTCAGCATTCAACTATAAGTCAGTATTTTGCTTTTGGGTTATTGAAGCTGACGTTTTTCAATGGCCACAACATGTAACCACTTTAACCTCGTGCAGTAATTCTTTCCTTTTCAAAAGATAGAACTAACAATATGGGTAAGATCGTTGATAACTGGCTTTTAAG
>JAOQAJ010000150.1 GCA_025963675.1 Segetibacter sp. | reverse complement strand
TATTTCCGGAAATGTATGAAAACTTATTAAAACTCAAGGGAATAGGCCCGTACACAGCCGCAGCGATTTCTTCTTTTGCGTACGGACTTCCACATGCAGTAGTAGATGGGAACGTTTTTAGGGTGTTATCGCGGTTTTTTGGGGAAGCGATACCAATTGATTCGATAAAAGGAAAGGAACATTTTACAGCGCTGGCAAACAAATTACTTTTTAAAGAAGATTCTGCCGCTTTCAACCAGGCGATAATGGATTTTGGCGCAACAATCTGTAAACCACAAATTCCTGAATGTCATGCTTGTATTCTTCAAAAGGAATGTGCCGCTTACAATTATGGATTGGTGAACAAACTGCCGGTAAAAGAAAAGCGTTTGATAAAAAGGAAGCGTTTTTTTACCTATTTCATTTTTATTTCAGAGGAAGGCGTTTTAGTGCGAAAAAGGATTGAGAAGGACATTTGGGAAAACCTTTACGAATTCTATTTATTTGAATCTGACAAAGAATTGGATTGGCAGCCAAAAGACATTAAGAAGTGGATGGGTGAACAACTGGGGGTTTCCGGCTTTTCAATTATGAGTGTTTCGCCGGTCTACAAACAACAATTAACTCATCAAAGTCTGAGCGGCAAATTTATTACCGTACACCTCGAGTCGGTCCCCGCTACTTTACAGCATTTTTTAAAGCTGAAAGGTGAAGATCTTTCAATAATTGCTTTTCCAAAATTTATCAATCAGTTTCTTGACGACAACAAGGTCCTTGTTGATAAACCAGAAAAAATGATAATGTGAGAAAGGATCGGTTTTTTGGGTTGGTTGAACGGAGCGTCGCAACAATGACGCTAGGAAAGGCAATGTTGGTATCAAAAAATAATTTTAAGATAATATAAAAAGAATAATTTTTTTTTAATGCTTGAAAAGTTTTATAAAAAAAAGTAATTTTAGAGAGCTAACCAATCAGCTGGGCAGTTAATTTAAAAATACGACTATTATGAGAGGTGTAAACAGAGTAATACTTATCGGTAATCTCGGTAAAGATCCGGACGTACAATACCTGGAAGGAAATATCGGAGTGGCGAAATTTAGTTTGGCAACTACTGAGACATACAAAGACAGGGGTGGAAAACTGGTTTCGCAAACTGAATGGCATACAGTAGTGCTATGGCGTGGACTCGCAGACCTTGCTCAGAAATATTTACACAAAGGTAGCCTTGTTTACATTGAGGGACGCTTGAGAACGCGCAGTTGGGAAGATAAGGAAGGGAACAAAAAATTTGCAACAGAAGTTGTTGGAGATAATTTGATTATGCTCGATAAAAGAGGTGAAGGCCATGGTTACAGTAGTAGCAATCACCATGACAACCTTGAGGGCATAAGTAATGTTGACATTCCCCCTATTGGAGAAACTACCGAAGACCTCCCTTTTTAAATATATCAATTAGTTAATATATTCGCATCAACCCTAAAGGTTACATTACCTTTATATTTTTCACCTAACCAAATTGTTTTGGATCATCACCCGGATATCTCTTACTTATTACTGACTACTATTAATCCTGCTGTTATAAATACACAGGCTTCTACTATTTTAATTTTTCTTCTCATCATTTTACTACTGATTTCTTTTTTCGTTTCAGGTGCAGAAGTTGCTTTTTTTTCTCTGTCGTACAAGGATGTAAATATGCTAAAAACCAAGCAACAGTCAGGGTACAAGCGTATTGTAAATTTGTTGGAGGAACCTAAGACCCTGCTTGCTTCTCTGCTTATCGCCAACAGTTTTGTAAACATTTCTATCATCATCATTTCAAATTTTGTGATCGATGGTTTTTTCGCATTCAATAGCCAGTTATGGTGGGTTGAATTTGTAATTAAAGTGCTTGCTGTAACTGTTTTACTTGTACTATTTGGTGAGGTCATGCCAAAAGTAATGGCAACTCAAAACAACATCCGGTTTGCAAAAGATGCAGGTCCATTAGTAGAAACGATATCTTATATCTTCAAGGGATTGAGCGAAAGACTGGTAAAAACTTCCGACTTTATCGAAAAAAAGCTTGCAAAAAAAAGCAATACCTCATACAGCCTTGAGGAACTTGATCATGCAATCGACATAACTACAGATAGTGAGGCTTCGCAAAAGGAAAAAAATATTTTGAAGGGAATTGTAAAATTCAGCAACATTACAGCAAAGCAGGTAATGAAGGCAAGGCTTGATGTAAGCGGAATTGAGCACACAACTTCATTTGGTGAGTTGGTCAAAAAAGTTGAAGAACTTCACTACAGTCGCCTGCCAGTTTATAAAGAAGACCTTGATGCTGTGGTAGGAATGATCCATACCAAAGATCTTTTGCCTCACCTTGATAAGCCTGATAATTTTGGCTGGCAAGGTTTGATGCGCCCACCTTTTTTTATACACGAGCAAAAAATGATCGAAGACCTGCTACAGGAATTTCAGGCAAAAAGAATACATTTTGCAATAGTTGTAGATGAATTTGGTGGAACGAGCGGTATCGTAACGCTTGAAGATATAATGGAAGAGATCATTGGCGACATAAAAGATGAATTTGATGAAGAAGATGTAGCCTACGCTAAAGTGGATGATTTCAATTACATTTTTGATGGTAAGATAATGATCCACGATGTATGCAAGGTGATGGAGCTTCCAATGGAAACATTTGATGAGGTACGAGGCGAGAGTGAATCGCTTGCCGGCCTTGTATTAGAACTGGCTGGTGAAATACCGGAAGTAAACGGTGTGATATCAAGCGGTGATTTCGAATTTACTGTTTTGGAAGTTGAAAAAAACCGACTTCAAAAAATTAAGGTTACCATAAAAAATCATACAGAAGAGTATGTGTAGATTTGGAGCTTCAATAAAAATCATCATTGAAAAACGTTTCTTTTAATAGCTCTCGATCTTTTATAAAGCATTGGTCTGTACGAAAGATTATTCTTACCGCAGTCACAATGCTGCTTTTTTCATGCAATAGTGATTATACTCCTAAGCCCCGCGGATATTTTAAGATACAATTCCCTAAAAAGGAATACCAGGTTTTTAATGAACCGGGTTATCCATATTCTTTTGAATACCCGAAGTATGCAAAGGTTTTAAAAGACAGTAGTTTTTTTGGTGAAGCAACTGAAAACCCGTGGTGGATCAACATCGATTTTCCCCAATTTAATGGTCGTATTTATGTAAGTTATAAACAGCCCGGAAAAGAGAAGTTTGACAAATTGATAAGCGATTCTTACAAAATAACTAATAAGAATAACGTAAAAGCTTACAGCATCGATGATTCGCTTATAACAAATCCTTACAATGTTCATGGCATCTTTTTTAGGCTTGGCGGAGATGTAGCTACTGCCAATCAATTTTTGCTAACTGACACCACAAAACACTTTCTTAGGGGCGCACTTTATTTTGACGCTACCCCTAATGAAGACTCTTTGGGCATCGTTAACCGTTTCCTGATGGAAGATGTAAAGCATATGATCAATACATTTAAATGGAATTGATCCATTTTTAGTTTTTTTCATTTTATTATTAATTCTAATCAAATAGGCATTTCAACCCCGCTTATGGAAGTGAATTTTTGTTTGCCAGCGATAAAACACTGTTTAACATTCTTGCGACGCTCCGTTTAACTGCAAATAAAAATCGTCTGTCGTTTTCATAGGTCATTTTCCTTTCTCTTCAAACAGGTATTGTTAGCTGGCTGTTAAGACCTTTCCTATTGCTTTATCAGCTTTTTATAAAGCATATTTTACAACTATCTTCGTATTATAATTGGCGCAGAAAGCGCAGTTTCAAAGATTATGATAGAAATTGATAATGTGCTTGTAAGTGATCAGGTAGTAGAAGATCAGTTCGTCTGTGACCTTACAAAATGTAAGGGAGGATGTTGTGAAGATGGAGACGCTGGCGCACCTCTTGAAGTTGGCGAACTTACCTATCTAAATAATTTTTACGAAGAGGTTAAACCGTATATGACATCAGAAGGCATCAGGGAAATTGAAAGGCAAGGCAAATATGTTTATGACCAGGAGTTCGGATGGGTAACCCCTACAATAAACAGCCAGATTTGTGCCTACGGATATAAAGACAAACAGGGAATAGTAAAATGTGCTATTGAGCAAGCATATAACGACGATAAAATAAGCTGGAAGAAACCAATTAGCTGTCACCTTTTTCCGATACGTATAAGCCAAAGCAAGAATGGCAACACCGAGTTCGTCAATTACGATCCGCGTGAAGACCTGTGTGCAGCTGCTTGTAAGCTTGGCAAAAAACTAAAGGTTCCGGCATATGTATTTTTAAAGGAGGCCATTATTAGAAAATATGGAGAAGCGTTTTATGAAACACTGGATGCGACTGCAAAACATATGTCGGCCAGTACAGAAAATACAGACAAAGGCAGAAGAAGGTAATGTAGAAAAACTTGAATAAAGGGCAAAAAAGTACAAGTGTGCGACGCAACAATGTACAATTGAGATACAAATGCCGGGATCAAAAAAAAGCTTACTTCCGATAAATTTGCTATTGACTAAAATCATCAATTTATGACTGAAAATGCTGCATCCTTTAAAGCAAAGAGTACTATAAAATCAGATGACCGCGAACACAGGCGGAAAATAAATTTCAATATACACAAATACAATTCGGTTGTTCCTGTAGCCCAGCTTCAGTTTACTGATTTAATGGTTGCAAGAGAAAGGGCAAAAAATGCAAAATGGCGTGCAATCGAAACACTTGACCAGCAACTTGAAGAGTTTGAGATGCAGTTTACAAAACGCGGTGGAAAAGTGATTTGGGCCGAAAACGCGGAACAGGCTTTGGATGCAATCGGAAAAATTTGCAAAGAAAAGAACTGCAAAACCCTGGTGAAGAGCAAGAGTATGGTTACCGAAGAAATTCACCTTAACCAATACATGGAGAAACAGGGAATCGAAAGCGTGGAAACTGACCTTGGTGAATACATTCAGCAGCTGGACGGTGAACCACCTTATCATATCGTTACACCTGCAATGCATAAAAGCAAGGAAGATGTTGCAAAGCTTTTTGCAGAAAAACTTGGAACTCCATCTAATTTGACTCCCGAACAATTAACGTTGGTGGCAAGGGAAAAGCTTCGCGAAAAATTTATAACCGCCGAAGTTGGAGTAACGGGGGCCAATTTTATTATTTCAGATATCGGTGCAATTGCAATTACAGAAAATGAAGGAAATGCACGGTTAAGTTGCGCCTTTCCAAAGACGCATATCGCTGTGGTTGGAATTGAAAAGATTATCCCTACCCTGGCAGATCTTGGCCTCTTTTGGCCGTTATTGGCGACCTATGGAACAGGTCAAAAGGTAACCGTTTACAATACAATTGTAACAGGGCCAAGGCAGGAAGGTGAAAATGACGGGCCTGACGAAATGTATGTAATTCTGCTGGACAACGGGCGCACAAATTTGCTTAAAAACCCAAAGACCAGGGAGGCGTTGTACTGCATCCGCTGCGGTGCTTGTTTAAACGCCTGCCCCGTGTATAAGAACATAGGTGGACATACTTACGAAACCACTTACAGCGGCCCGATTGGAAGCGTCATTACCCCCCATTTAAAAGACATGGATGATTATAAGCATTTAAGTAATGCTTCATCCTTATGTGGTAATTGTACAGAAGTTTGTCCTGTTAGAATAAACCTGCATGAACTGTTACTGGAAAACAGGCACGAAGCAGTTGAGTTTGGAATGGCAACCTATGGAGAAAGGATCGCATGGAAGGCCTGGAAAACCGGGAGTCTCAATCGCAGAATGA
>JAOQAJ010000087.1 GCA_025963675.1 Segetibacter sp. | reverse complement strand
GTCAGGTCTTCAAGTGTTTCTTTGAGACATGTAAAATGAAGCGGAGCTGGATGCAGGTAACCCTTTAAATGTTTCCAATAGGCGATCAGTTTTTCATGAATACTATTGTACTGGTCTTTGTTTTTATCAAAATCCTGCAACCAAAACCATTGAACGATACCTGCCTCGTATAAGCTTGTCGGAGTATCAGCGTTAAATTCAAGTAGCTTGATCTGTTCGTCTTTCACGCAGAAATCGAAGCGACCATAAATGGCAGGGTGATCTTCTGACCAGGTTCTTTCTATGTAAGGGACCAACAACTCAGGGATATTAAATTTGTTATAAAGACGGGTATCGATTACATGTTGAACGGCTTCAAGACACATATTCCAAACCTCCGCAGTCGCCTTTTCAATTTTCAAAACCTCATCCATACTAAACTCGTAGTATGCACTTTCATCCCAATAAGGGAGATCAGTTGTATGGAAACCAAAGCCTAGCTTTTCTACTGCTGCCTGCCAATTGTTACGGGGATCTGTTGTCTTTCTAAACATTATAAATAGGTTATCTTTTTTAAAAATAGAGAAAAGATTCAATTAAATATTAAACGGCGTCAGTAGGTTACTTCTAACCTTTTCGAAAAATTCCTTTAAAAAGTCGATTTAAAACCTGCCTGTGTAACTGCTTTTGTTTATTAATGAAGTCGTTACGTGCAACTGCAAAAGTAAAAGCCTGCATCCCGCAATTATGACGGGACAGGCTGCAACAAAAGTTAAATATGGGTATCTTGCCTGCTCCACAAATTTCTAAAAATAAAAAATGTGACAGCTAAGCTTTTTCTATTTGCAACATTTGTTGTAAGCATGTTGCTAATGTCGATGAATCATAAAAAGAGGAAAAAGAGGATAGTCTTTTTTGGGGATTCAATTACCGAGCAGGGGATGAGGTATGGCGGATATATAAAAGTTCTTCAGCAAATGCTGGTTAATGCAGGTATTGAAGAAGATTATGAACTTGCAGGTGCGGGCATTTCCGGAGATAAAATTTATGATCTGTACTTGAGAATGGCTGAAGATGTGCTTTCAAAAGGTGCAGACATTGTTGTAATATTTGTTGGAATAAATGATGTTGAACATAAATTTTCAACCCTTACCGGAACGGATATTACTCGCTTCGAAGCATTTTATATTGCTATTATTGATAAGCTTTTGTCAGTTGGGATAAAGGTCGTTTTATGTACGCCTGCTGTTATAGGGGAACATGCGATGTTTGCAACTAAAGAGGATGAAGAGATAGAATTGTATAGCGGTGTTATTAGAGAACTTGCATTGAAATATGAACTGCCACTAGTTGATTTAAGAAAAGCTTTTGTGGATTATAACCTGGTAAATAACGTTGAGTTTAAAGAGCAGGGAATATTAACCACAGACAAGGTGCACTTAAATGACAGAGGTAATCAACTTGTTGCTGAAGAAATGTGGAAGGTATTGAAGGATGTTAAGTTGAAATGATCTGTTTCAATAATTCAGAAACTTCTTGCGGCCGATCCATCACCATCACGTGTTCACCACCTTTGATTGCATAATCAGCTTTTACATAGCGATAGGGTAGAAGCTTGTCGGCAGTGCCGTGAATGTGAGTTATATTTTCAGGCACTACAATATTTCTCCAGTTTACAATCGCATCCATTGCCCACCTCGTAAAAATGGGATCTGAATCCTTCATGATCTGAAGCTGCAATTTTTTTTGTTCAACACCTTTGGCTCCTAAAATGCTAAGAACAAAACCTCCTGCCCTATTTTTTATTTTATTAGAATGTAATTTATAGATCGGAAAATGCCGCCAAAATCTCAGGTAGTTGGGAATCTCAAGATGTGTCTTTGAGCTTGAGATAACGATAACTTTTGTTCGTGGGTGATTTTTTGCCATTTCTGTAGCAAGCATTCCTCCAAAAGATAGTCCCACAATGATTGCTTCTTCATCTTTTATGTATGTAAAAAGCTTTTCTGCATAAGAAGCAAGTGTTTCTTTATTTGAAGGTGTTACCCATTCAATAAACTGAGGGTTGCAGAAACTTAAGTCAAGAAAAGTGAATGCCCTTTTATCTGCACCTAACCCAGCAATAAAGTATACTTTTTTCATTTTCTAACATTATAATTCCTTGTTTCAAAAAACATTTTCCTTGTTTGTCGCGAAGTTTTATTGGTTCATCTCAATTGAATAAACATAAATAATGGTGGAATTAGCTTTACTCTATAGAAATGAAAAAAACAATTATTTCAATAATTTAAAAAACAAAAATCATGAAAAAATTATTATTCGCAGCTTTAATCGCTGTATCAATTTCAGGTAGCACAATTGCACAAGATTTCAATCAAATCGATCAGAAGGCAGTAGGAAATTTCGAATCGGCTTTTACCGGTGCATCAAATGTAGAATGGACTGCAAAAGAAAAATTTACTAAAGCGACGTTTAAACAAAACGAACAAAAGGTTGAAGTATTTTATGATCTTGCCGGAGACTTTATTGCTTCTACAAGGCAGATTGCAATCGAAGAATTGCCAACATTTGTAAAAAGAATTTTTGCAAAAAAGTACAGTGGATATACAGTAAAAGAAGCTTTTAAATTTAAATCGGATGATGAAACAGACTATTTTATTTCTGTAGAAAACGAAACGGAAAATATTGTTTTAAAAGAAAAACAAGGATCGCTGGTTGTTTACAGCAGAACAAGTAAAATCTAAAATCATAAAACAAAAAATGCAAAAGCCTGGACCTTCCAGGCTTTTGCATTTGTATTATTTTAATGGTAGAAGAAGGCTATTATGTATGTTGTTTAAAACACTTTTATCAAATAGTAATTTGTCTTTCCTTTTTGTACAAACAAATACTTTTGGTTAATAAACATCGACATCTCTACCTTTTTTGATGTGTCTGTAACCTTTTGCTTATTGAAGCTTATTCCACCTCCCTGAACCATTTTTCTGGCTTCACCTTTACTTGGCAAAATTGCAGATTCTGCTAAAAAAGTTACAACGTCCGGATTGTTGTTAATGTCCTCTATGCTAAATTCAACAGCCGGAACTCCGCTCAGTGTTTCATCTAGTTCGTCTGCAGAAAGTGATTCAATTATTTGCAAGGTGTCTTTGCTAAATAACAGTTCAGTTGCACGCACTGCTTTTGTGAAATTGTCTTTTCCATGCACAAAAGTTGTGATTTCTTCAGCAAGTCTCTTTTGCAAGCTTCGTTGGTTTTCGTTTCCATTATGCGCTTCTACAATCTGGCTAACTTCTTCGTGAGTTAAAAAGGTAAAAATTTTTAAATACCTGGCAGCGTCTGCATCAGTTGTATTGAGCCAGAATTGGTAGAATTCGTAAGGGGAGGTTTTTTCAGGATCGAGCCAAATGTTGCCTTTTTCACTTTTACCAAATTTGCTTCCATCAGCTTTTGTAATTAAGGGACAGGTAAAGGCAAATGCTTCACCACCGGCTTTTCGTCGAATGAGTTCTGTACCCGTAACAATATTGCCCCATTGGTCACTGCCACCCATTTGAAGCTTGCAATTCTTGTTGGTATATAGATAGTAAAAATCATAACCCTGCACAAGCTGGTACGTAAATTCGGTGAAGCTCATTCCGGTCTCGCCCTCAAGCCTTTTTCTAACGCTGTCTTTGGCCATCATATAATTGACCGTGATGTGCTTACCAACATCCCTGATAAAATTTAAAAACGAGAAGTCTTTAAACCAATCATAATTATTAGCCATTTCGGCTGCATTCGGTTTTGACGTATCAAAATCTAAATATTGCTCTAATTGCTTTTTTACACCTGCTACATTTTTTTGAAGTACATCTTCACTCAATAGATTTCTCTCTTCACTTTTACCACTCGGATCGCCCACCATTCCCGTTGCGCCGCCTACTAAAGCAACTGGTTTGTGTCCTGCTTTTTGTAAATGAACGAGCAATAAAATTGGTACAAGACTGCCTATGTGTAGGCTTTCGGCCGTTGGGTCGAAACCAATATATGCTGTAGTCATTTCTTTTAAAAGCTGTTCTTCAGTACCCGGCATTATATCCTGTATCATTCCCCGCCAGCGTAACTCTTCAATTAAATTCATTTTATTTTTTTGACTGCGCAAATGTAAAACAAGATCGTTTATTGAATTTGCCAAAAAAGCGCTTCTGACCAATTTACGGATAAAACAGAATTACGGGTAAGATGAATATTGGTTGAAAAAAGATGAATTGAAAAAAGACAGTACAAGTGAGTGACACAACAAAAGCACCACAAAAAACAATTGCTCCTCACCACAAAAACTCCGGCATGTCTCCTGAGTTAAAAACATTTATCAGCGCGTGTAGAATGAGTGGGTTTTAAAATATTAAGCAAAAATTGAAATAGAATGTCGATTTATTCGTTTTATATAGTTATCGTATAAATGTTGATCATGAACCAAAAGTTGGGTTGGTTATTTCTATTTCTCATTATTTCTTCATTTGCAATAGGTCAAAGTACTCTTTTCCACAATGAGTGGATCGATTATAATAAGACTTATTACAAGTTTAAAGTAATGGGATTTGGAAATGATAACGTTGGGGCACCGATCAGAAATGGAATGGTAAGAATCCCTTATTCAACGCTTGCTTCAAACGGTTTATCAGGAACGTCCGCAGAACATTTTCAACTTTGGAGGGATGGGGAAGAAGTGGCTGTATATGTTTCGAAATCAACAGGACCTTTATCTTCTGCTGATTTTATTGAATTTTTTGGGGAAATCAACACAGGGAAATTAGATAAGGAACTGTACCGCAACTCTGACTACCAGTTGAACGATAAGTGGAGCCTTCAAACTGATACTGCTGCTTATTTCCTTACAGTTAATACAGCATCAACAAATAAACGGATTGAGGCTGTAGATAATAATACAAGTCAAATTTCTTTAGAGGCGGAAAAGTACTTTATGTGCACGGTCGGCAGGTATTTTAGAAACAACATTTCTAATGGCTTTGCGGCCGCTGTCGGAAAAAACCTTTACTCATCTTCTTATGAAAAAGGTGAAGGATGGGTTAGCCGTGCGGTAAGACCTGTTGCAGGCTGCGGTAGCGCTACTCTGCCCCAGTCCTTTTCGGCGTTGTACCCGTATTTACAAGGCCCTTTGATGACGGTAAGAGTAAATGCTGTTGGTGATGCACAAAACAGCCGGAGTGTAAGGATTAACCTGAACAACGATTCTATCACAACTTTTCAGATGGACTACATAAATTATGTGAAGGCTGAAGAGTTGGTTGATGTAAATAAAATAAGCTCGGGCGTTGCCACTGTTTATGTAGTGAATCAAAGTCGTGTCGGTTGCGATGAAATTCGTGTCGGTATGGTTGAACTGATGTACCCGAGAATTTTTAATATGGGAGCAGCTTCTATTATGAAGTTTCCATTAGAACCGTCAACTACTGGTCGATATCTTGCGATTACCAATTTCAATCATGGTGGTGTTGCCCCCGTTTTATACGACCTGGCAAATAAAAAAAGATATGTAGGGAATATCTCTAGTACTGATACTGTAAAGATTGTACTTGAACCTTCAACGATACCATATGATCTTGTACTTACTACCCAGTCGGGAAACTATTACAAGGGAATTACAACTGTTCAGAAAAGGAATTTTACAAATTTTAGTAATTCAGCAAACCAGGGAAATTACCTGATAATAAGCAATCCGCTGATTTACGGGAGTGGCTCTTCGAACTATGTCGAACAATATAGCCAATACAGATCATCACCGACCGGCGGCTTGTATAAGGCGAAAGTTATTGATATAAATGAACTGGTTGACCAATTTGCATGGGGTGTAAAAAAGCACCCATTGTCAATTAAGAACTTTTTGAAATTTGCCAGGAAAAACTTCGTCGAATCTCCCAAATACGTTTTTCTGATCGGAAAAGGTGTTATGTATAGTGACTACAGAACAAACGAAAGTAATGCCCTGGCCGACCAGCTAAACCTGGTTCCCACTTTTGGTAATCCTGCATCAGATAATTTGCTTGCGTCAGCTGATTTTACAGCAGTGCCTGCAATACCTATTGGCAGGCTGTCCGCGATAAGTGCACAGGAAGTGGGTGATTATTTTTTGAAGGTAAAACAACATGACTCGGCACAAAACAATCCTGTACAAACTATTGATGCAAAAGCATGGATGAAGAATGTAATACATATTGGTGGTGCGAACGATGTTGTTACCGGAAGCCAGATAGATGGTTACCTGGCTGGATACGAAAAAGTAATTGCCGACACTTCTTTTGGAGCTAATGTCAGAGCTTTTAGTAAATCAGCAGATCCTGATGGATATCCTGAAGCAATAAACTCTTTTAAAGGGATTTACGAGCAGGGTGCGTCACTCATTACCTATTTCGGCCACTCTTCTAACACAAATCTTGATTTCAACCTTGACAATCCTGAAACTTATAATAATCCGGGTAAGTACCCGGTTTTTATTGTGAACGGTTGTACGGCGGGAGATCACTTTTTATTTGAACCTGCCCGATTAAACACAAAATCTACCATTTCAGAAAAGTTTATCCTAAGTCCTCAAAGGGGTGCAATCGGTTATCTTGCCAGTACAGGCTTTGGCATTGTCAACTACCTTAATTTATATACAGCCGATTTTTATAAAGCATTGGCGAGAACCAAATACAACCAAAGTGTCGGATCAGTTATAAAAGAAGCCATTACTTCATCTTTGCGTTCTACAAATCCAAACGATTATTATAACCGGGTACATGCAGAGCAGTTTGCTTTTCACGGAGATCCGGCAATTATGATAAACTCATGGGCGTTGCCCGATTATGTGATGGAGAAATCACAGATCCAGCTCTCTCCGGCTTTTATTTCAGTTGCCGATACTGCTTTTAACGTAAAGGTAAAAGTGACCAATATTGGGCGTGCAACAAAAGACTCAGTCACAATAAAAATTAACCGGAAATCAGCGAACGGAGAAACCTTTACTGTTCTTTCAAAAACGTTTGCAACAGTGGGTTTTGTTGATTCGGTTACAGTAGAAGTACCTGTGATAGCAAATCGCGATAAAGGCATGAACGCCATAACAGCATTAGTAGATTTTAATAATAGTGTTACGGAAATGAGTGATGATAATAATTCATCGACATTAGACTTCATGATCTCAGAAGAGGAGATAAGACCTGTTTATCCTTTTAATTATGCAGTTATTACCGCGCCTGATATTAAGCTGCAAGCATCGACTGTAAACCCTTTACATGTAGCAAAGGATTATGTCATGGAACTGGATACAACAGCACTATTTAATTCACCTCTAAAGATAACAAAAACAAAAAGCTCTTTTGGTGGCGTAGTGGAGTTTGATCCCGGTACCATTTACCAGAATGGTATTGTTTACTACTGGCGTGTTGCCCCTGACACAACAATTGCACATCATTGGGTTAATTCATCTTTTGTTTATAAAAGCAAAACGATCGCCGGGTATGAACAAAGCCATTTATATCAACATCTTCAATCGCAGCTTACGAAGTTATCGTTAGACAGTACAACGCGTGAATTTAGTTATACCAACAAGTTGCACAACCTCTTTATTACTAACTCAGTTTACCCTTATAGTGGTACCGAAAACCAACATTTTAGTATTTCTGTTGATGGTTCTAATTATATTCAGAGTGCCTGTATCGGCTATTCGGTCATTTTTAATGTCTTTGACTCACTTACTTTTCAACCGGCCAAGAATACAACACAGCCGTTTGGTGCAGCAGCCATCTGTGATTCCACCAGACAATATAATTTTGAATACGAATACCGTACTGCCAACACACGTAAAAACGCAATGGATTTTCTTGATGCTGTTCCAAACGGTTCTTACGTTGCTGTCAGGCTTATTCTTGCTGATCCAAACAATAGTTTTGCGGCCAATTGGGCAGCGGACACTGCACTGTATGGCAAAGAAAATTCGTTGTATCACCGGTTGAAAAAATATGGATTTAAAGCAATTGACTCATTTTATTATGCGCGCACATGGGCCTTTGTTTTCAAAAAAGGCGACACAACTTTTACTCCGTCATATGCCATGAGTAACGGAATCTATGACCGCATAACTTTATCAGTAAATTGTACAACTTCTAATGCAAAAGGTTATATCAATTCTCCTGTTTTTGGACCTTCAAAAGAATGGAAAAATGTTTACTGGAATGGTTATGGTGAAGAAAACGCCAACGACGTTCCCTTTGTAAATGTATATGGCGTAAAAAAAGATAACAGCGATACACTGCTATATAGACTTGATTCTTCGGTACACTCTTTTGATATTTCGGCTGTAAATGCAGGTGAGTATCCCTACATCAGGTTACAGATGAGTAATGCTGACTCTGTAACGGCGACCCCTTACCAATTAACGAGGTGGGGCGTGGGATATGTACAGGTGCCGGAAGGTGCTATTGCTTCTAACCTTTATTATAATATTCCCGATTCTGTGGGCACACAAAACGGTGATGCTTTTAACGGTATGCTCAATGTAGGACTTGCCTTCAAAAATGTTTCAAAAGCCAACTTCGACAGTCTCGGTTTAAAGGTTGTGCTATACGATCCGGCTTATCATGCAATAACTTACCCGGTTTCAAAATTGCGTCCTTTGTCTGGCGGCGATACGCTTCATGTCAACCTCGCTCTTGATGTCAGTACATTAAATGGATGGTACAATCTGTTTGTTGAAGTTAATCCTGCAAATAGTCATCAGCCCGAGCAAAACGCCTTCAATAACTTCCTTTATAAATATGTATATATAGAAAGGGGAAGAGTAATGCCGGTGACCCTTCTTGACTTTAATGCCGCTCTGCAACACGGTAATATAAGAACAAACTGGTGTGTCTCTGCCGAAGTTAACACCAGGCAGTACGAAGTCCAGCATAGTATCAATGGCATCACTTTCAGTAAGATTGGCGTGGTTAATCCGGTTGCGTCAGGGGCCGTCGAAAACAGGAATTACTCTTTTGTTCATCTGAAGCCGCCGGCCGGTAAAAACTACTATCGTTTGAAGATCATCGACAATGATGGCGCTTATAAATATTCGCCCATACGACTGGTAACGGTTGCGAATGGATTGACAATAAATGTATATCCTAATCCTGTAAAAGATATATTAAACATAAGTGTAAGCAGGCAGGATGGAAAATCTTCTGAAGTAAGATTGGTGAATGCCTACGGGCAACAGCTATGGAAACAGGAAGTTGATGGAACGGTACAGGTAGATATGAGAACGTGGGCTGCCGGAACATACGTTGTACAGGTAAATGAAGGAAATACCGTATCCGTGTACAAGATACAAAAGCAGTAATGAAGTATATTTTTTAGGTACTGCCGAATGTTTTGTTTGGGTACGAGCTGCAGATTTTCATAGCATCATCGTTGCGTCGCAATCACTTCATCTGCCGTACAAATGGCATCTTTTTTTAACGATTTGCTAAGCTGGCTTCCCTACTTCTCCTGGCATTTGAACAAGTATTAGAAATCGCCATCTGGCGATGCCTTTGAGGATTCACCTGATAGCGGCATATAATGAAACAGTGGTCAAAAAAATATTGAACGCGCCTATTCTGCAGCGTTTTGGGGGACTGGTCGTTTTCCGTCTAATAGTCTAATGTTTTACAATGATTTCTACCCGTCGATTTCTCTGTCTTCCTTCGGCTGTTTCGTTGGTTGCAACCGGTAATGCTTCTCCTATACCTTTTATACTAACAGTTTCGGGATCTAATTTAAGTCTTGCAACCAGGTAATTTTTTATTGCATTTGCCCGGGCTTCAGATAACTGCAGGTTATAAGCGGTGGACCCTTTGTTATCTGTATGTCCTGTTACTTCCAATCCTTTAAAAGGTTTTTGTTTCAACTTTTCAAGTATCTTATCCAGGTCTTTGATAAACGCCTGGTTCAGTTTGCTGCTGTTGAAGTGGAATAAAACGTCGGGGATAGTAAGCGTATCATTCAGGGTTCTTCTTAAAGACGGAGGTGTATCTACAATCACCCAGATTATTTGTTTTTTACGTGCTACTGTGTCTGCTGCAATAGCTGGTTTCGGGATTTTAATGTCTTCGATAAGTCCTGCCGGATGCCGGTTGTTCTGGTCATACACCTGTTTTAAAACAGCCTTGTATTCGGGGCACGTTTGTTCTGCGGTATCAATGCCAGTTAACGCTACATCATCAATACCATACAAAACCGGTTCATTTTTAGAAAATCCCCTCAGCCTAGATTTTTCCATACCTTTTGAACTTAGATTTCCAAGCATCAAAAATTTTTCACCGCCTTTTGCCGTGTAGACGTACCTATACTTCTTCCACTTTTCTTTCGATTTTTCTTCATGCTGGCGTGTGATGGTAAATGATGGCTCAGTAATGGCAAAACCTGGTAATTTTCTGCCGGGCTCATACTCGCCAAACCAGGCCTCCAGGTGATCAAAATTGTTTCGTGCAGTAGTTATCAATATGGTGAAGTTGTACTGCTTCCCTGGTCTTAAGGGGCACAAAAGCTTAGTATAAATATAATTGCGACGACCTTCAACAGATGGAGATGCCCATCCAACGGATAGAATTTCAAAGTAATTGCTATCTTCTTTTACAGAAGATTTTACATAGGTCGGTATAAAGAACCACGCTTCGGGAGCGCATATCGCCCTGTACTCGGTACAAATATTCCGCTCACTGAAGCTTCCATTTGCTACCAGGTTTTGTGCACTTATTTTAAAAGTGCAGCAAAGAATAATAAGAATGGTAATGGCTCGCAGCATTTTTTTAAATATACTATTAAGCAGCATAAATACCTTTTCTATGGTCTGTTGGGAAACCTGTTTTTACAGGCGAAAGCTACTTACAATGCTACTTAAAATTCTTAGCAAAGGTTGTCAACAGAAACTGAAGCAGCCAAAAGATTTGCCGGCGAAGTGATTGCGACGCAACGATGATACATTGGAAAACGGAAGCTGGTACCGGAAAAATTTTTAAACATTTAGAAAAAGCCTTTGTAAACGTTACATTTTAGCGGCGAAGGTTGATTGAGACAATAGTTAAAAAAATAAAGCGTTCATTCTATTATAAACCTCATTTTAATTCATTATAACTGTCATTATTTACTCATTTTTACTTTAATTATTGTTGATTTTGTAATTTTTCTTCATGAAATTGAAAGAACTGTGTGCCTTTGTCTTTGCCATAATGGCTTGTCTGAACGTATCTGCCCAATTTAGAAAATACTCAAACGAATTTTTAAATATAGGTGCCGGTGCCCGCGGGTTAGCTATGGGAGGAGCGCAGGTAGCATCGGTGGATGATGGAACAGCCGGTTATTGGAACCCGGCAGGATTGGTTGGCGTAAAAGAGGTTCCTTCTCTACACCTGATGCATGCAGAATATTTTGCAGGAATCGGGAAATATGATTATGCAAGTCTTGCAATTCCCCTTCACGATGAAAGACGGGTAGTAGGTTTGTCGTTGTTACGTTTTGCAGTTGATGACATCCCAAACACATTGTTTCTCGTAGAGCCCGACGGTTCTATTAACTATAATAACATCAAAACTTTTTCGTCGGCAGATTACGCTTTTTTATTATCATATGCTCAAAAGGTGAAAGATGAAGATGATGAGAAGTTGAGCTTTGGGGGAAATGTAAAAATAATTCATCGCAAGGTTGGAAGCTTCGCTACCGCCTGGGGTTTTGGAATTGATGCCGGTGCCCAATATCAAAAAGGCAACTGGCGTTTCGGCGTTACTGCCCGCGATCTGACAACAACATTCAATGCCTGGTCTTTTTCGTTTACCGAAAGAGAAAAGGAGGTGCTTTATCTAACGAATAATGATATTCCTGTAAAATCGACTGAATTAACAGCACCAAGACTAATCGTTGGTGCTGCACGCCTTTTTCCGTTTAGCCAAAAGTTCTCACTTACTGCTGAGGCAAATTTGGACCTAACTTTTGATGGCCAGCGAAATACTGCCATCAGCAATAAAACGATTAATGTTGATCCGCGTGTAGGGCTGGAAGCTTCTTACAATCAAACCATCTTTTTTAGGGCAGGGATTTCGAATTTTCAAAAAGCATTGGCGGATGCAGATACCTTAAATGAGAAAAAAGTTTGGATTTACCAGCCAAGCTTAGGGGCAGGTTTTAAAATAAATAACGTGATGATTGATTATGCCTTTACAAACCTGGCTAATCAATCGAATCCTTTATATACCCATATTTTTTCGCTACGGGTTGATCTTACTAAAAACAAGAAGTAGTTAGCAAGCAGATAGTTTGCACATAATCTAATAAGCATGAAAAAGAGTTTTGTCTTTATTGTATCATTACTTGTGGCAGGAGTTGCGATCGGGCAATCCTATTACAATGAATGGATCGACTACAATAAAACATATTATAAGTTTAAGGTTGGATCTACTGGCTTATATAGAATTTCCACAAATGATTTAGCAGCTATTGGTCTGTCTAATGAAGCCGCGCAAAATTTTCAGCTTTGGAGAAATGGGAAACAAATACCATTGTTTACAAGTACAACTACCGGTTCTTTAGGTGCTGCAGGTTACATTGAATTCTGGGGCGAACAAAATGACGGCGTTACAGACCGTGACCTTTATAGAAATCCTGCAAACCAACTCTCTAATAAAGAAAGCCTTTTAACTGATACAGCTGCCTTTTTTTTAACGGTCAACCCAACAGGAAATAATCTTCGGTTTTCTCTTACTGCCAACAACTTAACGGGGAATAGCAGGACTGCAGAACCTTATTTTATGTATTCAATCCGTAAAAACTTTAAAGATAGAATACATAGGGGACAGGCGTTGGTAGCGGGTAGTGAGTATGTGTACTCCAGTACTTATGATGTTGGCGAAATGTGGTCGTCTTTTGATATCTACCCCGCATCACCTGTTACAGTCAGCTTTAGTGATCTGCAGGTTGCTACTAATGGGCCGGCTGCAGCTTTTAGTATTGGTATGGCCGGAAGCGCACCAAGCAACCGTCAATATAAAGTTGATCTGAACAATACCTCTATTATCGATACGACCATCAGTATTTTTGCCTCCCGGATTAATTATAATACTGCGGTACCTGTTTCGCTGATTGCTTCAAATGCTGCTTCTTTTAAAATAACGAATAAAAGCACCAACGTAAATGACAGGATTGTCTGCGGTTTCTTTGAATTGACTTATCCAAGAGCATTTAATTGTAGTAATCAATCGACCTTTCCATTTTCTCTTCCTGCGTCAGCAACTACTAAATATCTCGAGATTACAAATTTCAATGCGGGTGGTTCAGTTCCCGTTTTATATGATCTAACCAATTTTCGTCGATATGTGGCTGATGTGTCAACAACAGGAATTGTAAAGTTTCTTCTTCAACCTTCGTCTGTCGCTGCTGATCTTGTATTGGTCTCACAAAACGCGACAAATTCAAAAGCAGTTACTTCATTTCAACAAAGGATTTTTACAGATTATCATGCTTCTGCCAACCAGGGAGATTTTATGATAATTACACATCCTTCATTGCAGGTTCCTTTCTCTGGTGCTAACCAGGTTGATCAATATCGTGCTTACAGAAGCTCAGCGGCCGGTGGAGGGTATAATGCAAAGGTGTTTGATATAGAACAGCTGACCGACCAATTTGGTTATGGAATAAAAAAGAACCCTTTAGGAATAAAGAACTTTTTACGGTACGCGAGGAACACTTTTTCAGCTGCACCAAAATTTGCTTTTTTAATCGGAAAAGGTTTAACCTACGCAGACTATCGTGCAAATGAAAGTGATCCTAATGCAGACAGGTTAGACCTCGTTCCAACATTTGGCTATCCTGCGTCAGATATCTTACTTGCTTCGAATAATTTGGAACCGGTCATGAGTACTTTGATCAGCCGGCTTTCGATTTTGAGGCCTAAGGAATTGGCTGATTATTTAGAAAAAGTAAAACAATATGAGCAGGCGCAACAAAATACGGTACAAACCTTCGACAACAAAGCATGGATGAAAAATATCGTGCATGTTGTTGGGGCTAACGATGCTAATCTTGATCAAAGCCTTTCTACTTACATGAGAAGCTATCAAAACGTTATAGAAGATACACTGTTTGGTGGAAAGGTGACCAATTTCAATAAAGCGTCCACGGGGCCGGTAACGCCGATTGTAAATAATTTGATGAGCAAATTGTTCGAGGAAGGGATGAGCATTTTGTCTTACTTCGGGCACTCTTCTGCATCTTCATTAGATTACAACCTCGATGATCCTGCAGCTTACAAAAACACAGGAAAATACCCTATGTTTTTAGTGAGTGGTTGTAATGCGGGAGATTTATTTTCTTTTGATACTTCGCGCTTTTCTGTACTTGCTACCTTATCGGAGCGGTTTGTTCTCGCGCCTAATAAAGGCACTATCGGATTTATAGCAAGTACTCACTTTGGTATAGATACTTATCTCGATTATTATAACAGGTTTTTGTACAAATCAATCAGCACTACAGGTTACGGAAAAAGCATAACCTACAATATTAGTGAGGCCATTAATGCAGTCAATAGTTATTTCGGAACTGAAAGTATCGGCGGCCGTTTACATTCTGAAGAAAATACACTTCATGGTGATCCGGCGATTAAAATCAACAGCTTTGCAAAACCAGACTTTGATGTAGAAGATCCAATGGTT
Organism: Segetibacter sp.; assembly: GCA_025963675.1. Lineage (GTDB taxonomy): Bacteria > Bacteroidota > Bacteroidia > Chitinophagales > Chitinophagaceae > Segetibacter. The sequence continues at coordinate 651 of JAOQAJ010000087.1, read as the reverse complement.
CAAACTGTGCCTAACATTGTTTCAGTAGCTGATACGAAATTTACAGTAAAAGTACAGCTGTTCAATCTTGGTATGGCAACAGGCGATTCGGTTGTTGTTCAGATTAAACATCGTTTTCCTGATGGAACCGATAGTTTAATTTATAATAAACGCATTAAGTCAGTTCGTTTTACGGATTCAATCTCACTCGAAGTTCCGATTGTGGCAACCAGGGATAAAGGTGAAAATAAAATCATTGTAACCATTGATCCAGATAATAAGTATGCTGAATTAAGTGAAACAAACAATACGGCAACCACCACCTTTACAATTTTCGAAGATGAGTTAACACCCGTTTATCCGTACAATTTTGCTATTGTTAATAAAGCGAATCTTAAGGTTGCAGCAAGCACAGCAAATCCTTTGGTAGAAAGCCGGCAGTATTTGATGGAAATGGATACCACTGAACATTTTAACTCATCTTTTAAAATAAGCCGAAATGTTATTTCTAAGGGAGGCTTAATAGAGTTTGATCCGGGAATTACTTTCACTGATAGCACTACATATTATTGGCGGGTAGCTCCTGCCTCAACCACTCTTGTCAGGTGGAATACGGCTTCGTTTACTTACATCAGTGGAAGCAGTGTAGGGTTCAATCAATCTCATTTTTAT
>JAOQAJ010000082.1 GCA_025963675.1 Segetibacter sp. | reverse complement strand
CCTATGCTTCCTGCTTATGGTAAGACTGGGTTTTTCTTTTTGGTACAAACAGATGTTTTCTAATTCAGCTTTGGTTGCGACGCATTTCGTTCATCGACAACAATTCTATTTGGCTTTTTTCTATAGTTTGTTTCAATCCGATCGTCGGTCGTCTCAAACCTTTGGAACCTGCCACAACTTTTAATCGCCGGTTAAAAAAGCTCAATAACGGTTTGCAGTACAAGGGAGTGATTGCTATGATACAACCAAACGTTTTTTGTTATTTTTTTCTTGTTGTTTATGCCACTTTTAGGTAGTTATCAACATAAGGTTCTTGTTTATTGATGACTGCTACTGCTCTTAGTGCTATTTTACTTCTGATAGCATTAATGGCTGATTGTTCATGTTTTCCTTCTTTTACTTTACGTTCATAATAATCTTTAAATTCCGGGTAGTGTGTTATTGCAGAAATAGCTCCCATGTGTAATAGTTTTTTTAAATCCTTGTTCGCCATTTTATGTACTTTATCCCGTCCCTTTATACTGGTGCCACTTGTGTTACCAAAGGGTGCTACTCCTGCATAAGATGCCAGTTGTTTCCCGGTTATTTTACAGATAAAATTGTTAGTGCAACAAATAACATATACTGCTGTTAAATGCCCTATCCCTGGTACTGATCGCAGCAGTTCGTAGTTCTTCTTAATTGCCTCATCTTGCTCAATCATTTGTTTTATTTGTTTTTCTACATCTTTTAGAGATTTTGCTATCCCTTCTACGGCTGCTTTATGTGCCTGCTCAATGATGAGCTGGGTTTCTTTACTGTTAGATAATTTCATCTCGCTCAGGTACACCTTTATACTGTTTTTCTGTGCCAGCAATCTGCTTCTTGCTGTCATCATATCTTTAAGCTTAAGAAAGACAGGATTGAGTACAGGCGTAGCTTTCAGCTCATCGGCATTCTTAAAGGCATAAGTACAAAGTCTCTCGCTATCTATCTTATCATTCTTGCCACGGGCTATGCCAAAGCTATATTTAATATGCGTTGCATTCCCAATGTAAAGCGGTAATCCCTGAGTGCTGCAATACTCCCACACCAGCCGGTGATAAACACCTGTGTTCTCTATTACCAGCAAGCTGTTTTCATCAAAACTTACCTTATGTTTTTTTAACCATTTATGCAAAGCCTTCATACCTGCTGCATCATTGTCAAAACGTTCGGCGATTGTTGGCTGTTTCTTATGGTCTACCACGCACATTAAAGTAATATCGACCCATAACTTTGACACGTCCATTCCCAAATAAAATTTCACTTCCTTTTTCATAATTTTGCTCTACTCTTTTTTTAAGGTCACTAACCATTTTGTCCCATCGTCCTAGTCCTTGATAATAGGTATAAAAACCTTAATTGCTATTTGGACACTAAGGGAAAAAACAGCGGGGAATTTTATCACTCCATAGGTATTAAGCCTTGACACAAAAGATAATGAGATCCCCGCTGGTGGTTAGTTATTCACACAAAAATGTGGATTATAAAAGAAAAAAGTAGCAAAAAAGAAAATAGTAGTAATAATAGTAATGTCTATAGATAAAATCTCAATACAAATCTAAAGGACACAACAATGTTGAATGAGGTACTTATGCATGCCCAATAGAAATCAATTATGAATGATTTATTGCAATGATTTCAATGTTTAAACCACCATCATGCCGGGCTGAGGTATAAATAGCGACATCAGCTAACAATGTTTATCTGCCGGTCATGTTACGTAAAATCCCTTTATAATTATTTAAAGTTTTTTCAATCAAATTAATCCAACCGTCAATTTTAATTTATAATTTGCCGATTATATTGCTGCTTTTGCCGAAAACCTTAATTCAATATTTTACATTTTTAAACAAATAAACCAACTCGTCTCAATTCTTAAAGCAATGACAAACTTGTAAAAAAAATTCTGAATGCGGAAATTATACGACCTATCAATTGTGCTTCCGATGTACAAGCCAAAGCCAGGATGGGAGAAAAGCCTTAGAGAAAACATGCAATTGATTGATATCGAATTTAACTATTCTTTGTCCATTCAGTATGTCGTTGTAAACGATGGCTCGGAAACAGAGCATCTCTTAAGCCTGTTCGATGTAATACAACAATCAGAAAAAAACGTAAAATTCATTTCCTACCAGGAAAACATGGGAAAAGGTTATGCCTTGAGAACCGGCGTTGCAGCTTCATCAGCTCCCATTGTCATCACTACAGATCTTGATTTTCCATACGAGTCGAAAGACATTCGAAATGTTTACGCCTTACTTACCTCCGGAAATGAGATTGTAACCGGTAAAAGAAAAGCCGAATATTATACAGCCACTCCGCTTAAAAGAAAGTTGCTTTCTAAGGCATGCATCGCAATGAATAAGCATTTGCTTAAGCTCCCTTTGGGTGATGCGCAGTCAGGTTTAAAAGGGTTTAATAAAAACGGAAAAAATCTTTTCCTTCAAACCACCATCAATCGCTTTTTGGTTGACACTGAATTTTTAGTTCTTGCTAATAAACAGAAATTGGGCGTAGCTGTTCTAGAACTTAATCTGAAAAATGGCATCAAATTTTCAAGCATGGGCTGGAAAGTCTTAGTCGCAGAGACCAGGAACTTTTACCGGATATTTAAGATGAACAAAAGCAGTTACCCGCCTGCCAAAGAAAAAAAGTATGCACAGCCAAAGCGTGTTGTTAACGTTTGACCTCGAAGAGTTTGACATACCGAACGAATACGGTTCGAATTTGCCTTGGGAAGAACAGTTGATGGTTGGAAGGAAAGGCATGATTGCAGTTTCTGAAATTCTCGATTTCCATAAAATTCCCGTTACGATTTTCACCACTGCGGCTTATGCTTTGGAAAACCGCGAACAATTGCAGTCGCTGGCTGTGAAACACGAAATCGGCTCACACACTTATTATCATTCCCAGTATAGTGACGAGCACCTTCTAAAATCAAGATTAGCTTTAGAAGAAATTACGGGCACAAACATTCACGGTCTAAGGATGCCGCGAATGCGACCTGTAAGTATGTCTCTTGTAAAACAGGCGGGCTACAAATACGATTCGTCCATCAATCCCACCTTCATTCCCGGAAAATATAATAATAGCCATTTACCACCGACGGTTTACAAAGAGAATGAGATAATTCGCGTTCCATCTGCTGTTTCACCTGGCTTAAGAATACCCTTATTCTGGCTCGCTTTCAAAAACTTTCCCTATTCGTTTTATAAAAAACTTGCAATAAAAACCCTGTCTCGCTACGGCTATTTAAATCTATATTTTCATCCCTGGGAGTTTACAGACATCAGCAGTTATAAGTTACCTGGCTATGTAAAAAGACATTCAGGTGATAGGTTGGTTGACAGGTTACATACACTGATAACTGATCTTAAAAAAGAAGCTTCTTTTAATACGATCAACAATTTTCTACACGATCAAATCACAACAACACCTGCTATTGATCATTTTGACAAACTTATCGCTAAATAGCTCAAAAGCTATTTCAAAAATCCGTTCATCAATAACCAGTTTGTAAGACTTCTCATCCAATCTTCTTTGGTTGTTCTATTGTGCATACCAAATCCATGTCCGCCTTTTGGATATACATGCATTTCTGCCCCGACTTTATTCCTGGTGAGTGCTTCTAAAAACTTAATGCTGTTTGCTACCGGCACCACATCATCATCTTGTGCATGAACCAAAAATGTTGGTGGCGTTTGTGCAGTTACCTGTTCTTCATTCGAAAAGTTACGAACAAGTTGGGGTGAAGGATTTTTGCCTATAAGACTGCCTTTAGAACCGCGATGTGTGATGCTGTCTTTGAAACTTATAACCGGGTAAATCAGTATCATAAAATCCGGTCTTAGGGAAACGTTAGCGGGATTGCTTATCACTGATTGGTTAAAATGAGTTCCAAATGTTGAAGCTAAATGGCCGCCTGCTGAAAATCCCATTACGCCTATCTTGCCTGCATCAATCTTCCACTTCGAAGCGTTTTCCCTTACTATCTTCATTGCTTGTTGTGCATCCATTAAAGGAACAACTTCCTTGTTCGTCATACAGGCATCATTAGGAAGCCTGTATTTTAAAACGAAAGCTGCAATACCCATTTCGTTTAGCGCTTGTGCCACATCATAACCTTCATGATCAACTGCAACCACCCCGTAACCGCCACCGGGGCAAATTAAAACGCTGCTTGCAGCAGGGTTAGGCACCTTTGGTAAAAAGACAGTCAGTGTTGGATTTGTAACCTTAGAAACCCTTCCGAGTCCATCATTTTGATAAACTTCTTTTTCATCACAAGGCCTTGCATTTGGAATTCCGCTTTTGACGTTTTCGTATAAATTAATGACCAATTGCGCTTTGGAATTCGTATTCATAATCAGAATAGACAACAGGAAGATTTTAAATATTTTCATTAATAAAAATTACAGTTTGATTTTAATTTTTTGAAAGAAGGTTTGGTTACCGGCAGTTGAATTTCTATTTCTCATCGTTGCCACGCTCGGTTCACATTCATATTTTCATAGCAACGGAGACATCATGCAAAACCGCACCTTTTTCAAAAAAACTGATAACACATCAAATGCTTTATCGGCGCTACACCTCATTTACTTCATCAATTCCAAAACCCACATTCTGTTCGACGGAATACTTGTTTTGTCATTCAAATTAAATACTTCATTACCAGTAACAGATCGAGCCTTGCTAAAACCTTTTGTACGTTCGTCGTAACTGGAAAAATCGATCGGACTATCATTTCTACCTGTATTCATAATGCACATCACCGTTTGATTGCCGTCGTACCGAAAATAAACATACACGCCACGTTGCGGAACGTACTGCGTCATTTTGCCTGTTTTAATAGCAGATGAACTTTTACGAAAATTCGCCAGTTTCATTGTCCAGTCGTGTACCTCATTTTCTTTGTTTGTCCTGCCTTCTGCAGTAAATTTGTTTTGCTTGTCTTCTTTCCATCCACCTAAGAAATCTGAACGAACCAAACCATCAGGATTAGATACTCCCTTCATTAAAATCTCGGTGCCATAATATAACTGCGGAATGCCACGACAAGTTAAAAGCCAGGCTATGGCAATTTTTAATTTATCCTCATCACCGTTTACCTGCGATAAAAAACGGGTCATATCATGGTTATCGAGAAAAATTACGTTGTTCATTGGATTTTTATAAACAATGTCATTGCTCAATGTCTGGTACAAACTGTTCGCATTGCCATCTTTTACTGCAGGTTGTATACCCTGGAAAAGGGTTTGAAAATCTGTAACTCCGCCCAGATTGCTTTTAAACCGCGTGTTTAAATTGTTCTCGGTAAAGTAGGCCTCATTGATGGTTCCGGTAACCCAAACCTCACCAAATTCAGTCAGTTTTGGAAATTCATCCGATAAAGCCTTATTACAACGATTCATAAAATCAAGGTCACAGTAGATGTAGGTATCGATTCTCCATCCATCAATACCAAATTCTTCAACCGACCAGATAGCATGTTGAATAAGGAAATTTGCCACGTACGGATTGCCTTGGTTTAAGTCTGGCATCTCCCTGGTAAACCATCCATCTGTTTGTTGCTTCCTGTCTGCCTGTGCAGCGTAAGGATCAAAAAGTGTCTGGTCTTTATAGTTGGGTTTGGTATATGAAGGCCATTGGTGCAGCCAATCTTTCATGGGAGGATCGACGACAGTGAAATGATGAATACCAACATGATTGTATACTGCATCCTGTATCAATTTCATTCCCCGTTTATGCAATGCATCACTTAGTGATTTATAGGCTGCTTCTCCGCCAAAACGAGGTTCAATTTTATAATGATTGGTAAAAGCATAACCATGTTCAGTTCTGTTCGGCATGTCATTTTCCAGGACTGGTGTCATCCAAACAGTAGTTACTCCTAATTGCTGTAAATAATCCAGGTGATTGATCACTCCCTGTAAATCTCCGCCATGTCTGTGATACATAGAATCGCGGTTAAGGGTTTGATCTTTCATACCGGTAACACGATCGTTGCTTTCATCACCATTGCTAAACCTGTCTGGCATCAGCAAGTAAACAAAGTCAGAAGAATTCACTCCCTGTGCAAATTGTTGGCCATTGCCTGGTCTTCTTTTTTTCAATTCATAATTAATGGAAACTACCTTACCTGCATTTTGGATCTGTATTTTAAAACTTCCTGCCTTCGCTGAAGAGCTTATGTTCAAATCAACAAAAAGGTAATTTTTACTTTCGACCCTATTTACTTTTTCAACAACAACCCCCGGATATTTTATAGTAACAGTACTTCCGACACCAATATTTGGTGAATGGATCATTAACTGCAGTTTAGGATTTTTCATTCCGGCCCACCAATGACCGGGATACACGTCGACTTGCGCAAATAACAAAATATGGATGCTTGCTGCAAGCAACACTAAAAGAAGTTTTTTCATAAGTTTTTTTATTCGTCTTTGTCTTTAACCAATACGTTTAGCAAGCCTGCAATTATCATTGCTACCCCACCTACAACAAGCGCATAGATACTTTCATTATTGAAGAGTATTTTTACGAAAAAGCCGAGAATGGCGGCTGCTAAAATTTGAGGAATTACTATAAAGAAATTGAAAACACCCATATAAAAGCCCATTTTCTGCGCAGGTAATGCGCCAGCGAGAATTGCGTAAGGCATGGTTAATGTTGATGACCAGGCAAGACCAATGCCAACCATAGGAAGCAATAATAAATTCTTGTCTTTGATATAAAGCAACGAAACAAGACCAATGCCACCGATGATCAGGCAGATCATATGAGTGTACTTGCGGCCTGTCTTTTCTGCGATCATCGGAAGAAGAAAAGCAGTTATAGCCGAAACACCATTATATACCATAAACATCACCCCTACCCAGTCGGCTGCATCCTGGTATGCTTTGGAGGTTGTATCGGTTGAATTAAAAGCATTTTGAGCTACCGCCGAAGTCGTATAGATCCACATAGAAAACAATGCTAACCATGTAAAAAACTGAACTATTGCCAGTTGCAACATCGTGGGCGGCATTATTGTAAAGCCTTTCAAAATTTCTGTAAACCCTTTGAACATTCCTTTGCTTTGCTGCATCTCTTTTTTCCATTCGTCCATGTTGTCCGGAGGTAATTCTTTAGTGGAAAAAACAGTCCAGGCGACCGCTGCAAAGAAAACAATACCGCCAATGTAAAATGAATATTTAACCGAATCAGGAATAATTCCCTCGGGTGCAGTATTACTTATATGCAAAACATTGGTAAAGAAATAAGGAAGCAAAGAAGCTACGACAGCACCTACACCGATAAAAAATGTTTGCATAGCAAAACCGGTTGTCCGTTGATTGCTGTTAAGTTTATCGCCGACATAAGCCCTGAACGGTTCCATGGAAATATTGATCGAAGCATCTAATGCCCAAAGTAATATAGCGGCCATCCAAAGCACAGTGGAATTGGGCATTAGAAATAATGCGATTGATGCCAGTATAGAACCAATAAAGAAAAAGGGGCGTCGTCTGCCCCAGTAAGGATGCCATGTTCGATCGCTGATGTAACCGATAATAGGTTGAACAAGTAAGCCTGTTAACGGGGCAGCAATCCATAAGATGGGAATGTCATCGACCTTTGCACCGAGTGTTTGAAAAATTCTGCTAACGTTGGCATTTTGTAGAGCGAAGCCAAACTGGATACCAAGAAATCCAAAACTCATATTGAAGATCTCAACAAGCGTTAACTTTTGCCTTCTTTTTGGTGGAGCAACTGTCTGAGTAGTTACAAGGGCCATAGCAATCGTGGGTTAGTTAGATTAATGTGTAAGAATTACATAATTAATAAAAGTAGCAAAAAAAACATCCCCATGAGGGATGTTTGAAATTTAATAGGTTGAAATGTTCAAGGCATATAAAAAAGTAGCTTCAAAACTATAGAACCAGATTACAATAGAAACTACGATCAGTCTTTTAATAAAAGCTTTTACAAATGCCAGATACCAACAATAATCGCAGTTGTTTAAAAAAGATGAAATAGTACAAGAGTGCGACGCAACGATGATGCTATCAATTACTACAGTTGAGTACCAAAAAGTTATTCAATTTTAAGAAAAGCTTCAGAAAATGTTACTTCGCTCCTATTGTAAAACCATCAGGTAACACGGCATTCTTTTTAACTACGATAATTTCATCTTTTACAGTATACAATTCATGTTCGGTGTTTGCAATTTTATTTCCACCGATAATCGTTACATCATTACCTATGCGACAGTTCTTGTCAATAATCGCATGTTCGATGTGGCATCTTTGTCCGATACCAACAGCAGGAACACCCTTTTCCTCATTCATCAATAATTGGTCGAGCGTTTCGTAATAGTCGTTACCCATAAGGTAACTATCAATTATTTCTGTCTCAGCCCCAATTCTTGATCTTATACCAACTACGCTGCCTTTTATATTGCTTGCATGAATAATGGAACCTTCAGCGACAATTGATTTCTCTAAAGTACTTCCGGTAAACTTAGCAGGCGGAAGCATACGAGCGCGTGTGAAAACAGTATTGGTATTATCGAATAAGTTGAATGGAGGAAGCGCATCAGTAAGCGCGAGGTTTGCTTCGTAGAAAGAATAAATATTTCCGATGTCTGTCCAATAACCTTCGTACTGGTAGCTTGCCACTTTGTAGGTACCAATCGACTGAGGAAGGATTTGCTTTCCAAAGTCAGTAGCATCTTTCATTTTGTCTTCCAAAAGTTCAAAAAGCAACTTGCGGCTAAACACATAAATACCCATAGATGCCAGGTAAAGACGTCCCTGCGTTTTCATCTCTTCACCTGTATCACTTACCCAATCGGGTAAAAGATCCTGCTTTGGTTTTTCGATAAACGAGGTAATCATGTGTGCTTCGTCTGACTTCAAAATACCAAACTCACTTGCCTCGCGGGCGGGAACCGGAATAGTAGCAATAGAAATATCTGCACCGGTTTTTTTATGGTGATCAATCATTTCGCAGAAATCCATCTGGTATAGCTGATCGCCACTTAAAATAAGGACATATTCAAAATCGAAAGTCTGCAAATGACGTAGCGACTGACGTACTGCATCTGCAGTTCCCTGGTACCAGCTTGGGTTATCAGGTGTCTGCTCTGCGGCAAGTATATCAACAAATCCACTGCTGAAAGCACTGAACAGGTATGTGTTCTTTATGTGCCTGTTTAATGAGGCAGAATTATACTGAGTTAATACAAACATTCTGCTGATGCCACTGTTAATACAGTTACTGATTGGTATATCAACCAACCTGTATTTTCCGGCAATAGGTACGGCGGGTTTGCTTCGGCTTGCAGTTAAAGGATGTAATCTTGTACCGGCGCCGCCGCCAAGTATTACCGCCACAACTGATTTTGATTGGCTATCCATATTTATCGTTAGTTTTTAAATGGTTTATAAATTTTGGTAAACATCAATATACTGTTGTGCACTTTTATCCCAACTGTTATCAATTTGCATCATCCGCCTTCTCATCCCGTTAAGTGTTTCAGTTTCTTTGTAAACCGCAGCGGCACGATGAATGGAATGGATCACATCGCCAACTGAAGGGTGAATGAAGCGTATACCGTAGCCACCTTCATCGCCCATGTCTATTACTGTGTCTCGTAGCCCGCCAGTACTTCTGACCACTGGAACAGTGCCATATCTCATAGAGTACATCTGGTTGAGACCACAAGGTTCTACCCTACTCGGCATCAATAAAAAATCTGCGCCAGCATACATTTGGTGACTTAACTTCTCATTGTAACCTATGACAGCATTATAGTTGCCAGGAAATTGAGAAGTAAGGTTATTAAGCCTCCATTCTACATCAGGCTCTCCGCTTCCAAGAATTAAAAAAGACACATTATGTTGTAAGCTGTAAATAGATGCAAGGATGCTATCAGGTAAAATATCGGCGGCTTTCTCTCCCACCAACCTACCAATGAAAACAATCAGAGGATTGTTCACATTAAAATCGAACTGGTCACATAAGATTTGCTTGTTCAATAACTTTCCTTCTTCGAAATTTTCAAGAGAGAATTGATTTTCGATATAAGTATCAGTCGCCGGATTCCAAACATCTGTATCAATTCCATTTAAAATACCGACGCACTTGCCTCTTTCGTATTCGAACAGACTTTCTAAACCATTAGCAGCATACCTTAATTCCTCAAGATAACTGGGACTCACCGTTGTTACTTTATCTGCACATTTTATTCCACTCGCTAAAGAATTAATATTATTCTGCCAATCGAGCATTCCGTGCTTCCAGCGATCGTAAGAGGGAATATAATAACTTCTATCCCATCCTATCCATCCCTGGTATTGTGCGTTATGAATTGTAATCAGCGTTTTTAAATGTCCGACAGACCAGCTAAAGTCATAACAATACCGCATCATAAAAGGAACGAGGCCAGCCTGGTGATCGTGACAATGTACAATATCAGGTTTTTTAGCAGGGGAATAAGTCAACCAATGAACGACTGCAATTTGAAAAGCGACGAACCTTTCTATATCATCATCATATCCATAAATTTTTTCCCTGTCCAGTAACCCATAGATATCGACCAGGAAAAGTTCGTATCCGAGCTTGTTCGTCCTTTCCCTGATAATAGTGTAATCAAAATTGCGTGAGCCTAAATTCGTGTTTCCTTTAAACTCAACATCCCACTCGTTGTTCACCAAAAATTTAGTACGATACATCGGCATTACAACCTTTGCAACATGCCCCAACCCATTTTGATATTTTGGTAGTGCACCGACTACATCGCCCAGTCCACCAGCTTTGGCTATAGGGTAGCACTCAGCACTAATGTGTAAGATGTCCATTCACAGTTTTTAAGAATTGGTAAATGAATTTTATAAAGACAAATCGTTGATCTTTTGAGTAAACATATAAATAATTTCTTAGAAAAACACTTGAAATAATTGTACTTAAAATAAATGTGCCTGATAAGTGATTTGTGATTATTTTGAACCCTTATTTACTAACTTATACATTGATTGCCATGCATCAACAAACAAAATGGTCGCAATTCGGAACGTTGATTTCTGTTTTCTTTTTCTGGGGTTTTGTTGCAGCCAGCAACGATATTCTTATTCCCGTTTTTAAAGAGAAATTACAGCTTGAGCAATGGCAATCACAGATGATTTCTTTCGCTTTTTATTTTGCTTATACAATTGGGGCAATTCTTTATTTGATCATAAGTAAAGCGATTGGTGGAGATATTCTGAATAAAATAGGATACAAAAACGGAATCGCATTAGGCTTGATCATTTCTACAATAGGTGCTTTACTTTTTTACCCGGCAGCCGAAACAGCATCGTTTACCTTATTAATCGCCGGTCTTTTTATTATTGGTCTTGGCTACTCTTTACAACAAACGGCCGCCAACCCGTTGGCAGTTATTATGGGTGATCCACGAACAGGGTCGCAAAGATTAAGTTTAGCTGGTGGTGTAAATAATTTTGGAACAACGATAGGACCAGTTTTGGTAAGCATTGCCATTTTTGGATCTGTCACATCAGATACAGCAAAAATTGCCGATATCGGTGCAGTAAAAACTCCTTATTTAATCTTAGGTGCATTATTCCTCGTTGTTGCTTTGATCTTCAAATTTTCTTCAATTCCAAATAAAATAGTTTCTGAAGATGACGTAAAAATTGTCTCGACTCCAACTGATGTTGCCGACCCGATTGCAATAAGAACGAGAAAAAGTTCTTTGAGCTACGGACAATTAGCTTTGGGAATGGTAGCGATTTTTATCTATGTAGGCGTAGAAGTTTCCACTGCAAGTAATTTACCCGAGTTTATGAAACAGCATGTAAAAACTGCCGATGGTTTACCGTTTCCTACAGAAAGTATAGCGCCATTTATTTCTTTATACTGGGCAAGTTTAATGATGGGAAGATGGACATCTTCTGTTGGTGCCTTTGACATCAGCAACAGTTTAAAATCTGTCTTACGTTTCCTTATGCCTTACCTGGCTTTTGGAGTTTTTCTTCTTATAAACAAGCTGGCCAATCACGATATCACTCCTTTTTACGTTTATAGCTTAATCATAATTGCCTTAATAATTGGCGATTTCTTAAGTAAGGGAAATCCTGCAACCCAACTATTTATTTTCTCAGCCTTTGCAATCGTCGCCTTGCTTATTGGCATCTTTTCAACCGGGCTTACGAGTGTGTATGCCTTTACGAGTGTAGGTCTGTTCTGCTCTACATTGTGGCCTTGCATTTACACCCTTGCGATCGCCGGCCTTGGTAAACATACCGGTGAAGGTTCTAATTACTTAATCATGATGATTATGGGTGGAGGCGTTATTAGCTTGCTTCAGGGTTACCTGGCCGATGACAACCTTCTAGGGATTCAATTCTCCTATTTTGTTGGAGTTGCCTGTTTTGCATACCTGGCTTTTTATGCCATTCGCGCAAAAGCAATTTTAAAAGGCCAGGGAATTGATTATGATGTAAAGGTTAGCGGGAGTCATTAGAGGTTTTTTGGAGGTCATCTTCAAATAAAGCAGCAACAGTTGTTGCGTCGCACCCTTGTACTTTTTGCCCTTCATCAACACGGTCATTTGTACGCTATAGCCAAAACAATAAAAAAATTATCGATCTGGATAGTATGCTTTGCCACCATCTTTTTTTTAAAAAAAGGAAGATTTTTTTGCTGAAATAAAAACCGCTCCTATATTTGCACTCCCAAAACGAAATGAGTAACTTAATCGTTAAAGGATAAACGAAAAAAAG
>JAOQAJ010000043.1 GCA_025963675.1 Segetibacter sp. | reverse complement strand
GTGGCGAAAAACTATGATGAAATTGATGGTGCACCTGAAGAAAAAGAAAGGGGTATCACTATTAATACTGCTCACGTAGAATATCAGACTGCAAACCGTCACTATGCTCACGTTGACTGTCCTGGTCACGCGGATTATGTGAAAAATATGATTACAGGTGCTGCTCAGATGGACGGTGCTATCCTTGTGGTGGCTGCTACTGACGGACCTATGCCTCAAACTAAAGAACACATCCTTCTTGCTCGTCAGGTAGGTGTACCTCAGCTTGTGGTATTTATGAACAAGGTTGACCTTGTTGATGATCCTGAATTACTTGAATTGGTTGAAATGGAAGTTCGTGACCTTCTTAGCTCTTATGGCTTTGATGGTGACAACACTCCTATTATACAAGGTTCTGCTACCGGTGCTCTAGCTGGTGAAGAAAAATGGGTTGCTAAAATAGATGAGTTAATGGATGCTGTTGACAGCTACATTCCTCTTCCTCCTCGCCCGGTTGATCTTCCGTTCCTAATGTCAGTTGAGGACGTATTCTCAATTACTGGTCGTGGTACTGTTGCAACCGGTCGTATTGAGCGTGGTGTTATCAAAGTTGGTGACGCTGTTGAGATCGTTGGTTTAATGGAAGCTCCTTTAACATCTACCATCACCGGGGTTGAAATGTTCAAAAAACTATTGGATCGCGGTGAAGCTGGTGACAATGCCGGTATGCTTTTACGTGGTATTGAGAAAGCTCAAATCCGCCGGGGTATGGTTATCTGTAAGCCCGGTTCTATTACTCCGCATACTGAGTTTAAAGGTGAAGTTTATGTATTAAGCAAAGAAGAAGGTGGACGTCATACTCCGTTCTTCAACAAATACCGTCCTCAGTTTTATTTCCGTACAACAGACGTAACCGGAGAGTGTACTCTTCCTGAAGGAACTGAAATGGTTATGCCAGGTGATAACACTAACCTAACTGTTAAACTTATCCAGCCCATTGCAATGGAGAAAGGTCTTAAATTCGCTATTCGTGAAGGTGGACGTACAGTAGGTGCCGGTCAGGTTACTGAAATTCTAAAATAAACCCCATTCCCTGAAGGGGCTTTGGAAACGGTTTTATATATTTACAAAGTACTTAGGCCGAAAGCTTAAGTACTTTGTTCTTAATACGGGAATAGTTCAATGGTAGAATAGAGGTCTCCAAAACCTTTGATCAGGGTTCGAATCCTTGTTCCCGTGCTGTTGAATTTGAGAATGAATAATTAGAATTTGAAAGTTGAACTCTTCTTCTTTCAATTTCCATAGTGTTCAAATCCTCAACTTTTCAAACAAAAAAAAATGAATAAAATTTCAACATACTTTCGTGAAAGTTACACTGAGTTGACTGAGAAAGTAACCTGGCCTTCGTGGATACAATTACAGCAATCTACTGTAATCGTATTAGTGGCAACGATTATCATAACGGCTTTAGTTTGGGTAATGGATTTCGCTTCCCAAAGTTTGTTAAAGGCTATTTACTCTTTATTTAAGTAATGGAAGAAACAACGTCAAATATAAATGTAGCTCCTCCTGCAGAGCAGGAACTTACCAAATACTACGCGTTACGTGTAGTTAGCGGTAAAGAGCGTAAGGTTAAGGAATATTTAGATAAAGAAGTAGTACGGAGCGGTTGGACGGAAACCATTAAACAGGTTTTTTTACCAATGGAAAAGGTTTACAAAGTGCAGAACGGTAAAAAAGTGATGCGTGAGAAAAACCTTTACCCCGGGTATCTTTTTTTAGAAGCTTTTGAGGGCAAACTTACTGATGACATGGTTCAGGTTATCAGTAATGTTAGTAATGTAATGCACTTTTTAACAGATGGCAAAGGTGCTAAAGGAAACATTATTTCTTTGCGTAAAAGCGAAGTCAATAAAATGCTTGGTAAGGTTGATGAGATGAACGACCAGGGCATTGTTATGAACGAGCCTTTTATTGTAGGTGAAACAATTAAAATTATTGAGGGGCCATTTAATGATTTTAATGGAGTTATTGAAGAGGTGAATGACGAAAAGAAGAAATTAAAAGTAACGGTGAAAATTTTCGGTAGATCTACTCCGGTTGAATTAAATTATATGCAGGTAGAGAAACTTGGATAATACATTTTTAGATATATTTTCGAAAGCCACAGTTCTACTGTGGCTTTCTTGTTTTTATTAAAATAACTCGATTTTGCTTATAATTACTATTCTCCAAACAAACTATTTGAAGCCGTTTTCTATCGACCCTCTACCTCCAAAAATCACTACTTAGGTTCCTTTTTAAGGTATTATTTTTTCCAATCAGGCATTTACAATTATATTCATGGTCAAAGAGACAAAAAAGCGTTTTTCTTAATTACTCTAATGCTTGTAAAAAAGACTTTCCTTTTATTTATCATACTATTTGCATGTGTACGGCTATCTGCCCAACTGTGCCAGGGAAGTCTTGGGGATCCTATCGTAAATATAACTTTTGGTTCAGGCCCTAATCCCGGTCCGATTTTAAACACTACAAAAAATCTGAATTTTGTATATAATGATTGTCCGGGGGATGGCTTTTATACCATTCGAAACACTACAGACCGTTGTTTTGGAAACACCTGGCACAGTCTGTCTTCGGACCATACCGGAGACCCGAGCGGCTATTTTATGCTCATCAATGCTTCTTTTACCAAAAGTGAATTTTACATAGACACATTAAAGGGATTGTGCCCAAGCACTACTTATGAATTTGCTGCCTGGATAACGAACGTTCTTCGTCCAACTGCATGTTTTGGTAACGGTAAGACGCCCAATCTGACTTTTAATATAGAAAAGACTGACGGTACCGTTTTGCAAACATATAAAACCGGTGATATTGCTGCTAACCAAAATCCGACATGGAAACAGTATGGCTCTTTCTTTACAACTCCGTCTAATGTAACCACCGTTGTTCTACGTCTTATAAATAATTCTGACGGGGGATGTGGCAATGACCTGGCAATTGATGACATTACTTTTCGTCCATGTGGCCCTCAATTAACGGCGTCTATAAAAGGTGTACCAGACCGGTTAAAGGTGCTTTGTTTTGGGGATAAAACAGATGTCACATTTGAATGCACTGTTTCAGCAGGATATACCAAACCTGCCTATTTGTGGCAGCAAAGTAAAGATGGGGGAAACACGTGGGTTGATATTGCAGGTGAAACAAATAATACAATGATCAAAAGCATCAATGCTAATACTCCTGTCGGCAAATATTTGTTTCGGCTTACTGTGGCTGAAGCAAGTAATATTGGCTTAGCAACCTGTCGGGTGTCTTCTGCTGTGCTTACTGTTGATGTAAAAGCCAATCCGGTAACGTCTATAGTCACAAATAGTCCCGCTTGCCAGGGAGCCAACATTTCATTATCTGCATCCGGTGGAACGGCTGATTCGCAATATGTGTGGTCGGGGGTTAATGCGTTTTCAGCTATAGGCTCTGTTGTTTCAGTTAAAAATGCACAACAAATAAACGTTGGAAAGTACTACGTTCAGGTTACCAATTCTGATGGGTGTAAACATAAGGATTCCACAACCGTTTCTATTACACCTGCACCTGTTATTTCCACCTCTTTTACCAGTAAAAGTATTTGTCGGGGCGACAGTGTAGAATTAAGTAGTACAGGAGGCAATTCATACTTATGGTCACCAGCTACAGGGCTTTCCTCAGTCCTAATTCCTAATCCGGTGGCAAAGCCAGGTGATAGTATAACCTACAAAGTGGTTGTATCAAATAGTGCTTCATGCAAAGACAGTGCAACTGTATCAATTAATGTTATCCCTAAACCAATAGCTAATGCCGGGCCCGATAAAGAGATGGTTGAAGGTCACGCTGTGCAGTTAAACGGAGAAGTAATCGGTGGCTATACAAACATTAGCTGGTCTCCTGTTTTATTTATTAATAATATTCATACCCTACAACCAACTGTAGATCCAATAGCCAATACTAATTATATTCTGACTGCAAGTTCTGATAATGGTTGCGGCAGTTCGAGTGACACAGCCTTTGTCAGGGTTTATAAAAAAATCATTATACCAAACGCATTTTCCCCTAACGGAGACGGTATCAATGATACCTGGAATATTACGGCGTTAACTACTTACGACAATTATGAGCTTTCTGTTTTTAATCGTTATGGGCAAGTAGTTTACTCAAGCAAAAATTATGGCAACAATTGGAAAGGAACTTTCAATGATGCGCCTCTGCCCGTCGGAACTTATTATTATGTTCTTGATCTGAAATCAGCGCAGCCCACTTTAAATGGTTACGTCGTTATTTTAAGGTAGAAGATTTTTTTGGTGGCCGGGCTGAAGATCGTCCCGAGGCTTTTGTTGCGTCGCACACTTGTACTGCTGCATTCTTTTCAACACCTGAGCGAAGACAAAATTCAATAAAACGAGAATTGTCCCCTAAAAAGGTTGATCAACTACCGCCTCTTCCATTAAGAAGAATGTACGACAACCTGGTCTACATTTTTTCCCCGCATTTTTTCAACAAGTATAAATACGGTAGGTCTCGCGCTGCGATATTAATTTTCAAAACCCAACATATTCTCATGGTAAAAACCGTCGATGAGGTTTCGCATTTTCAAAAATTCGATAATGTCGGAGGCAGCAGTTTTACTGTCAATTAAGAATGTTTCTTCCTGGTGACGCGACCTTTCAATAATTTGTGCAATTTTTAATTTGATTTCCGATTGCTCAAGATTTGACATTTTATAGGATTTGAATTAGATATTAAAAAGGGAATAACGTTGGTACTCTTTAATTAGTATTAGAGGGATGAAAAATGTAATGTTTTATTGGATATGATATATGAAGTCAGGAGTAAACCTGGCAATTTAGGACAATGGGCAAAAAGGCAAGCGTCGAAATGCAGCATCGAAAGTACAAGTGAGTGACACAACAATGATGACAAAAGAGATGGGGCTGGTTGCATAACCACCTTTTCTTTTTAAGCTGTTTCAAAGTTTCATAACAACTGGTACAGCACTTTAGAATACTTTTTTACGTCTTTGTTATATAAAATCTATATTGTTCACGATCTGAATTTCTGGAAAACCAAAAATAAATTTGCTGTTTTTATAGTTTAGCTGTTTCTAAAACAAATTTTGATATGGAATGGTCTTTGAATAGTTTATGGCAAAATAGCAGGATGACGAGCGATCTTTATTTCCGGGTATTCTTAGTCGCCTTGTTGTTTTTTTCTGCCGGATGCAAAAATGAGCAAGACAAAGATGATCCTGAGTTTTATTACTATCCCAGCAAAAATGTATACTATGACCCATTGAAAAAAGACTTTTGGTATTCCCTGAATGGGGCGAAGACCTGGAGCACATTTAAGAATAATAATAACGCGGAACCTTCAAACTTAGGCGAAAGAGTTGTGATACGTAGCCGAAATGCTGAGGTGTTTAAGGACAATGAGGACCACAGGAAAATATATGCCGGCAGGCTATACCTGATAAATGCTGATGCTGCAAATGCAGCGGGTTTGCCTGAAGTGAGTGAAAGGAAAGTTGTTCAAAAAAGAACTACACAGGCTTCGAGAAGACGGACAACGGCGAAACCGAAAAATAATATCGGAAAATTCATAGACAAGATTTTTGGAAAGGCCAGGTAAGAGATTGAAAAAATTATAGCAGTAAAACTGGTTTATAACCAAAAAATTTAAGACACATTAAATGAAATCGAAGACGACATTGTGGAAACGTATGGGATTGCATGACTGGTTTCTTAAAAAAGAAGTTACAGATGTAAGCCAACAGGTTGCTGTACTCACCCCTGATGATGTGTACAAGTATATCGTTCAAAAGTTTAATGAGTCTATTACGCAATTATCTTTTGCTAATAGAATTGTATTTTTTCATGAATATATCATTTGTTTCAACCCTGCCGATTATAACCAGTTCATGGATAATAAAAGAGGGATTTTTGGCTTGATTATTCAGGAATCTGTTAAGCAGTTTTATGAGACTCTTAAAACCTATCGGTTACAAGGCAAAACAGTAGAACCTTCGAGTAATAAATGGGTTTTTCGCTTTGTTTCTCATCCTGACTACAAAAGTGGAGACAAGAGTTTTATCGGAAAATTGTTGCCGGGAAGCAATGTGCAAAAAGAGGAGAATCTTAGGGTTACTTTCATCCCGAGGCAAACGGGAATTGCCGAAACGTACGATATCAATGACGAGATTTTAAACGGTTTTACTTTTTATAGCGAAGGTTATTATGAAGTTCCGTACCACGAGGATCTGGTGCTCGATGATAAAAGTATTTCAAATTCAGAAAATTCAATTTTAGCGCGTTTCGAAACAATTGTTCCCGACAAAGAATTTGCCGGCAAAAAAATTGAATTTCTAATGAAGGAAGAAGAAATAATAGTTACCGGAAAAGATGAACAGCGCGATATATCCAGTGTTTTTCGCATCCCTTCTGACTGGGTAAACACTCCCCATCTAAGAATTCGTTTCGACAAGAATGACGGAAAGTTCTATTTGGCGTCGTTCGGAGAGAAGACAATGTTGAATGAGAACGAAGTGGAACCAAGTAGTATAGAAAATATTTCATGGACAGATCTTCCGCTCAACTCGAGAATGGTATTGAATGGAATAGTCGGTATTAATATTTTTAAATCTTAGATAAGTAATGAGTGCCATTTTATCAATAAGCTTGTTGGTCATATGCTTTTTGCTGCTTGCAGCCAACTTTGAGGATATAAAAAACACACACAATAACAATGGCTGAAAACTATTTTGGAATAACCGATACAGGTAAGTTACGAACGAACAATGAAGACACCTTCATTGCTCAGCCTGTTTTGAATAATCAGTATATAGCTGCGTGTGTGATAGATGGAGTAGGTGGTTATGCTGGCGGTGAGGTGGCGGCACGACTTGCTCATGATGCTATTCTTGATCATTTTAAAACGAAAGCTGACAACTATATCCAATTGATGAAAGAAGCAATTGGTGCGGCTAACGAAGCCATATACACAGAAAAAAAAGTTAGTAAGGCAAATGAGCAAATGGCCTGTGTACTTACAGTGGCCTTAGCAGATATTGAAAATAATAAGTTCTACTATTGCCATGTAGGCGATACCAGGCTTTATCTTTTTAGAGACAATTCGCTTGTAAAAATCACAAGGGACCACTCTTTTGTTGGTTTTCTGGAGGACAGTGGTCGGCTGTCTGAAGAGGCTGCAATGCGACATCCAAAGCGAAATGAAATAAATAAGGCATTGGGTTTCGACGCTTATATTAAGACCGACGATTATATTGAAACCGGGGAATCTCCGTTTTTACCTGGTGACACAATTCTTCTTTGTAGCGACGGACTTTCTGATATGATTGGAAATAGCACAATGAAGGCGGTTCTAAACTCCAATAATCGCTTATCTACAAAAGCAAAGGCCCTGGTGCAGGCGGCCAACGAGGCGGGGGGTAAGGACAATATTACGGTGGTATTGGTTCAGAACAATAAAAGCCCTTTGAAGCAAACGGCTACAAAACCGGTTGCCAATATAAAAAAAAATGATATTGCCAGTGGTGATATGATGGATGAAAAACCTGCAATCGTATCTCAAAAGACGGATGTAAAAATTAAAAAGAGGAGGAGTATTGTTCCTTTTCTCATCTTTTTGTCTATACTAATAGTAGCCACTATTGCATGGATACTGTATCAAAATTACCAGAATAAGAAGACGCATGAGCAGGAAGTAAAAAATACAGTGGTCAAAAAGGAACGCAACCCCCAGGAGTTACTGTTTTTGGACAGTATTAATGGGAACAAAACAAACGAAGTTTTCATATTGAGTTCTCCCGAAAACCGATCAATCATCATTACAGATTCGATTACTATCAATAAGGATTCTTTGCATATTATTGGTAACGGCATTACCCTTGTTAGTGACAGCGCTTATAAAGGACCGGGGTTAGTTGTTTCGAACCAATGTAAATACCTTTTACTGGATAGCCTTACGCTCGAAAACTTCGACATAGGAATACTCACAAAAAATCAAGGCGTACATCTTAAGAATGTTCAATTTAAGAATTGCAGGGTGCCCGTGCAATACAACTTTGTATTTAAAGACCGACCGGTTATAAATGGCAGGTTCGCAGATACAGTTTTTTACAATTCAGATTCTATACCTCTATAATTATTGATTTAAGAATGGCTTCTATTTCCAACAGTTCTGGTTCAAGGAATCTCGAACGCTTCTTTTTATTTGTACTAAGCATTTTAATGGTAATGCTTTTTTACCAATTGTTTTCTGTTTTAAAGGCAGATTTCGCTGATGTCTCAAAACGGATGGCAAATGGAACAATGATGAACTTAAATGATGAAAAACCAGGAGAACGAATAAAGGTTTTGCTTCAAAAAGGTTTCTATTTCAGAGATAACAGAGATATAAATTTCATAAGTAAAGTTGTCGAAAATGGCAGACAAAACACTGAAGGTGTTATCGATAATATTGGTGAATTAAATAAAAGCAAGTATAACGTAAACGCGCAGGAAGCTTACGCGCAGGGCGGCGAAGTATTTAGAAAGAGGATATTGGTAGAGCGGTCTTTGCTTGGCTTTTCTGATGCAGATTCAAGTTTGTTTGAGCAGGAAAGGAGAAAGCCAGTAGTGCTACCCTCTGCAAATAATTTAGACCTCGGTAAAGGTGCAATTTCGGGAGTAGTACAAAAAGGTGAAAAAATACCGGTACCCGGCGTTCTTGTTCGTTTGCAGGTTCTTTTGCCGGAAGATAGCCTGTATAGTGAAGATGTAGGTGATATAGACCAAAGGATTATTGAAAATTCCAAAGGAATAAGACGCGTATTTGTTCTTGATTCTTTAAAACACAGGCAATTACAATCGTTAACTGCTTTTGCCCGCACAGATGCAAATGGACAGTTCAGTTTTACCGGCTTACCTGCTAACAGATCGTTTGCCGTTTTACCCCTGCAACCAGGATTTGAGTTTTGACGCTCACTAGGGGTGCAAAGTCTTGAAGATAATGTCAATTTCACTTTTATCCAGTCCCATAATTCGATAAAACTATTTTCGAATCGTGATTTTAGTACACTTAAAAAAGAAAAATCTTTTATTGTCCGGTCTCCTTACGAAGCAGCTAAATGGTTCTGGATTATAGTGGGCTGTTTTATCGCTTCTTTCTGGATTCTTCATTTATTACTATCTCTTCGTTTCCCCCAGGCAGACCAATTGATCTTACCTGTAATGATGATACTTACCGGGCTATCATTTATAACATTGTTTAGTCTGCAGGATCCCTTACGAGACAGGTTTTTTTCAAAGAGTACGCTTCTTTACTTCGAAGGCGGTGTTTTAGGCATCATTGTCCTGATGATGTTTAATCTAAAATACTTTACTACAGATTCATCTTTATACCGTTTATTTGTTTTTAGGGGAAACCGTAAGGCCGCCAATGGTTGGCCCTGGGCATTAGCAGCAATGGGTCTGCTTGTACTAACGGTCTTATTTGGAACAGGCCCGGAAGGAAGCGGTGTCAAAGTTAACCTGCTCGGTTTCCAGCCAAGTGAAATTGTAAAATACCTGGTCATTCTTTTTCTGGCAGGATTTTTTGCAGCCAACGAAAAGTTTATCTCTGAATACAGTACTCTAAACAAACGCTTCTACTTCTTTTTCTTTGCGCTCTTCGCAATTCTGACTACCATTTTCTTGTTTCTTATACTCGGTGATCTTGGCCCTGCGATGGTTTGTTGTTTTACATTTATTATCCTTTTTTCTTTTTCGCGGGGAGATTTTGCTGACATGGTAGGAGCTATTGTTCTATATGTACTGGCTCTGTGGATAGTTAAAAATGTGTGGATTGGAACAGCGATCACTGCAGGAGTTCTATTGCTTTACACGTTGTTTAAAAGAAAGCAAATAAGCGAATCTGCTATTATGGCTTTGGTCGTTATTGCTGGTTTCCTGCTATTGGATCAGATCCCTTATTTAGACAAATTGATCCCCGGACCTGTTCAGCGTTTAACAGATAGAAAAGCAATCTGGCAAGATGCGTGGAATAATGAAGTATTTGGCGGTGACCAGGTAGCAAATGGCATATGGGCCATGTCAAGCGGAGGGGTTACAGGGCAAGGCGCCGGCGAGGGATTCGCCAAAACCATTCCGGAAGCCCATACTGACATGATCCTTCCATCGGTCGGAGAGGAGTTTGGATGGGTCGGAATTATATCTGTTTTCATTCTTTTCTTAATTTACCTGCATCGGTCTTTCATTATTGGCCGGCAAACCGGCACTCCTTTTTTATTTTATGTATGTGCCGGCATTGGTGTCAGCACTTTCGTTCAATTCCTGTTGATTGCGGGAGGATCAACAGGTGCTTTACCATTGTCAGGAGTAGCTTTGCCATTTATGAGTTACGGCGGCTCATCCTTGCTTTGTAATATGCTTGCAGCCGGGTTTCTTTTATCTGCTTCTCATTTACAAGGCTCGGTGGTTCAAATGAAATTTATAACCAGACAGCAGGATAGAAACCTGCTTCCTGCACTTATCGCGGCGTGCGTCGGAATTATTTTGCTTGGAGCGAACGTATCAAAGTATTTATTCAATAATAAGAAATGGGTAGTGGAACCAGCTTTAGTGGCTGATAAGTCAGGCGCACGGATGTTCAGCTACAATCCCCGGATTTCTATATTGATGAATAAGTTACAGGCGGGAAACCTGCTGGATAGAAAAGGGATGATCATGGCCACCAGTCACCCGGAGATGATTAAAAGGCAATACGATTCACTGCTTACAATAGGCATCCCCAGGGAAAATCTGGAAGCTTTTGCATTCAAGCGTTTAGACAGATACTATCCCTTTGGTGAGCAGACTTTTTTCTGGACCGGAGATGCAAATACCGGAGTTTTCAACGGATCGGCTAACGGCTATTTTGCTGAATATGAGCATGCCGCTGAGTTACGCGGTTTTCCTACACCTACCTCTAAATTTCAGGTTAGTGCCACCCGGTTCAAAGAGGATCGTTTTCTGCCTCAGACCTCCACCGAGATGACAGTAAACAAAAGGGACTATAGCGCATTAGCGCCATTGCTTCTGACAGGGATTAATAGTAAACAGGTTGAGGAATTTAAAAAAAGAAACAGGGACGTTCAGTTAACAATTGATGCTTCCCTTCAAACCAGTCTGAACCGGGCTTTAGCAAGTGATGACAGCGTAAAAATCAAACGGGTTTCGGTGGTAATAATGGAGGATAATACCGGCGATGTTCTTGCGTCAGCCTCGTACCCCCTGCCCCCGGTAAACGACTGGGACATGCTTACATTAAGCGAAGGAGAACTCAACCGCATGCCCGGATGGAATGTAAACAGTGACGTTGGCTTTACACGTGCGACCCAGCCCGGTTCAACAGCCAAGCTGGTGACGGCGTTGGCGGCGTTCAACAAGTTGGGAGAAGCGGCAGCAACTAAAACAATCAAGGTTTTACCGCAGGATTTGATCAGGATAAAAAGCGCAGAACCTGATGAGGCCGGAAATATTTCGATTGAACGGGCGATTGTAAAATCTAATAATTCATTCTTTATCCGTTTGGCAAACGAAGAGCAGTTGCAGGAAGAAATGGGAACGTTGTATTTGCAGACCGGGATGTTTTTGCATGGGGTCGGGGGATATTTTTTTGAAAGCGAACCAAACAACAACGATCAGCAGAACAGGTGGCGCGAAATATGGAGAAACACAGAGTTTAGAAGCCTCAGAAGCTATAACAGAAACAATATTAAGCGTACGCGCGGAAAGGGGATTTCAGGTATGGCCTGGGGGCAGGGTGAGTTGATTGCTACTCCTGCAGCAGTCGCCAGGGTTGCTTCAGGTATTGCAAATAATGGTGTACTCGTTCCCAATAGGTATGTGTTGAGCGTTAGTGGTGTTCCGACTACTGTAAAACCTGGTGTTGCAATAGCTAGAAGTCCGCAGTATGCAGCACATATGATGGACTATATGTTGAAACAAAGCGCGGGTAAAGTTGAGCGGCTAAAAATAGCAGTGGCAGGAAAAACCGGAACTCCTGAACGCATCTGGAAGAGCGAAAGGATAAATGATGGCTGGTATGTTTTCTTTACACCCAAAGCAAACGGAGTAGGCCATATAGTTACCTGCATCAGGTTAGAGGCTGCGAAAGGTTCCAGCGAAGCAGTTAGATTAGCGGGCAGTTACGTAATTCCTATTTTACTACAGAGAGGTTACATCAAAAGTTTTCAAAATGCACCGGAGCAACAACTGGCGAATGACACCTTAGCAGTAAATGACGTTATCCCTGATATATTACCAGAACCAAACGACGATCAGTTACCAATTGATACACAAGCTCAGGTGAATAAACCTTCATTAGTGAATAAAAGACCTGCAGCAGCTAAAAAAGTGCCGGTAAAACCGAATGCCGTGGTTGTAAAAAAACAGGAAGAAGAACCTGAAGACACGACTCAACAAAGGTAAAAAGTACAATGGAGCGTCGCAAGAAAAGTTAAATAGTACTACTACAGTTTGCAACCATACAAAGTACTCTTTACTTTAAATATATTGCCTGGTTTTTCGGTAGCATCAATGTAAAGGGTACAAAAAATGATGGTATTTTTTGTGGCACCGGCAAATGAATTCGACCGGGCATTGTTGTGTCACTCACTTGTACTTTAAAAACCAATTGAGCGATGCTGTTGTGGAGGTGCGCTGTATAGATTATATCAGCTGTTTTGCATGCTGATTTAAAAGGAAATAAAAAATTTATTTAAAATAGTTTAATTCTATATCCAATGTTCGATTTTTTTAAAAGCAGACCTACCGATATAAAAGGTATCCGTGCGTCGATGCTCCAGTTTATCAAAGATCAGTTTCAGAAAGTCGAAGGTGGAGAAGGGTCTAATATAAAAGGATTATCCTTGTATATTACTTGCCCCGAAGAAGAAAAGCATTTATACGAAGGGGCAGTTTATGCAGATGAGGAAGATAGATTTAAAGAGGAAGAAGTGCAGAAAATAGCAGACGATTACGCCATTGCACTTCCCGAAATCTGGACTTTGGAAATTGAGTTTGTCGACCAAGCTCCACCCGAAGCGCTAAAAATGCCTGATGTAGATGCCGCGTTATTTATATCAACAAAGAAAAAGCCTAAAGTTTTTCACGATGCAACTGCGATGATAAGAGTTCTGAATGGCGAGGCTGAAAAAGAACAGTATACTATTTCCTCTACCAGCAGTAGAATAAATATAGGGCGCGAAAGAAGGGCACACACTGCAGATGGTTTTTTCAGGGAAAATCATATAGCGTTTCCAGATAGTAGCTCAAATGAAAGTAATCGTTCGGTGAGTCGTCAGCATGCACATATCGAATGGGATAAAGAAATGGGCGCGTTTTATTTGTACGCTGATGAAGGCGGAATTCCCCCTCATAATAAAATGAAAGTAAGAACAGAAGGCGGCCTTCCTATCAAGCTTCAAACAACTGAAATTGGTCACCGGCTACAGGAAGGTGATCAGATAATTATTGGAGAATCTGCATTGCTCGAGTTTAGAAATGCAGGGGTCGACCTTTAATAAACAGAAATGGCAAAGGTTTTTACAATAACACCTGGCTTAGAAAATATGGGCGGCCTGAAAACGGGCGGCCAGGGTTCAATATACAAAGGAAGACGTATAGGGGAAATTATTACAGCTATAAAGATATTACCTACTCCCATTTATAGCGAAAGTGCAGAGGACCAAAATTACACCGCTTTTCAAAATGAGGTTTCAAAACTTAAAAAGGTAAATGAGATACCTAATCCCAATGTTGTAAAAATTTTAAGTTCCGGGATATCAGATACCGGCAATTTTCCATTTATTGAAATGGAATATATTGAAGGTCCTGATTTGGAAGAATTACTACAAACACCCGGACATCCTGTTTTTACCATAAATGAAACTTTAAAAGTTGCCGAGCAATTATCATATGCATTAGGACACTGTCATAGGCTGGATGTAAGGCATGGGGATGTAAAAAGCAATAATGTAAAATATAACCTGGAGTCTGGTAACTATGTGCTGCTTGACTTTGGGTTAGCAATAATGTCTGACGATCAAAGGCGAAGTAACCTAAGGTATGCTGGTGCAATTGAATTTATGGCGCCGGAGCAAAACTCAGGTCAAATGTTGTTTCAGACAGACATTTATAGTTTCGGAGTAATCATTTTTGAACTGTTAACGGGGACAGTTCCATTCAAATTAAAAGGCAACGGAGAGTCTGCACGCAACGAAGTAAGGCTTGCTCATATGGTATCTCCTGTTCCTAATCTCATCGATCTTAGGCGCGAGGCCTTGCCAGACACGTGGGATAATCAAAAGAAGGAACATGAAATGCGGTTGCCTGAGACGTTGATTAAGATGGTAAACAAATGTCTTGAAAAAAAGCCTGAAAAACGATTTGCAGATGGAAAGGAACTGCACGATTATATTGTCCAACAAATTATTTGCAGAACCGACTCTACGACAATTAGACTAAATCATTTATCAGTTCGACCATTAGGGAAACAAGATTTTATAGTTAACCAGGAACAATTAAATAAACAGGTATTGCAGCTTCGTGATGAACTAATAAGAAAGGAGGCTGAATTATCGATCTTAAAGGAAAGGGTAAAGCAAGGTGTAGTTGGAATTGACGTGAAAAAAGAGAACTCCATAAACACTGTTTCATTACCTGCTAAAAATAAAAGGGTTTCTAAAACTTCCTTTGCTGCTTTATTGTTTTTAACTATCGCCTTGGGTGCGTTTTCCATGTACCCGTTCATTAAAAGCAAAATATTAACTAGGTCTCAAACAGCAAATAATGCTGATACCACAGTTAATACGGGTTCTAATTCCGAAACCGACAAAAGCATCAAAGTGGCTGGCACCGGCAGGGTAAACCGACGCGTCGCTCAGCAACCAGAAACGCAGGAGGGTTTGAACGCTACAAATGCTTCCGGAGATTCTCTCTTAAATACAGGTGAACAAGATGATCATGACGCAAATGAATCTGACAAATCAACCGAAACAGCAGGAGAACATGGAAATGAAAGTACTGATGACGCGACTAAACCTGTTGAGCAAACGGACGACGCCAATAACACAGATAAGAAACCTGCAAACCAAACCCAGGAAACCGAAAACAGCTCAGGTTCGGCAACAAATGCTATTTCAAAAAAGTACCTTGTTGTATCAAAAGCATATTTCTATAACGAACCAAATGAAGAAAGCAAGCGCCACGAATTTATAAGCCCATCAGAGAAGGCAATTGTGCAGGCATTAAATGAAAGGTATGGTTTTATATATGTAGTTATAAGCACTCCGCAGGGACAGGTATTTAAGGGGTGGTTACGTAAACGAGAGCTAAAACTACATTCAACTGAATAAGTTTTTAAGTGTGGAAGGCTAATATTACAGCACTTCATCTACAATTGATAAATGAGGTGAAGAAAATTATGGACAAATAATGGCAAAGGTTTTTACAATAGCACCAGGTTTGGAAAATATGGGAGCCTTACGCAGCGGCGGACAGGGCTCTGTATATAAAGGAAGAAGGGTCGGGGAAATAATTACTGCCATCAAATTATTGCCTACTCCAATTTACTCTGAAAGTGAAGATGATAAGAATTACAGAGATTTTCAGAATGAGGTGCACAAACTTAAAAAGGTTAATGAGCAACCTAATCCGAATGTTGTAAAAATTCTAAGCTTTGGATTGTCTGAGACTGGTAACTTCCCCTTTATTGAGATGGCCTACATTGAAGGACCTGATCTGGAAGAATTATTAAAACCACCACACGATCGCATCTTCACTATAAAAGAAGTTATTAAGGTTGCCGAACAATTATCAAATGCCTTATCTCACTGCCATAAATTAGATGTAAGGCACGGTGATGTTAAAAGCAACAACGTTAAATATAATCTGCACACCGGCAACTATGTGTTGCTTGATTTTGGGCTGGCAATAATGTCGGATGAACAACGGCGAACCAGTTTAAGGCGGGCGGGCGCGGTGGAGTTTATGGCTCCGGAGCAAAACGAAGGTCAGATGCATTTTCATACTGACGTCTATAGTTTTGGTGTAGTGATCTTTGAACTGTTGGCGGGTCGCGTCCCATTTCCACTTGAAGATAAAGGTGAGACTGCAAGAAATAACGTTCGTTTGTCGCATCTCGAGACACCGCCGCCAGATGTTATGGAATTAAGAAGGGCAAATCTTCCTGCAACATGGCCAGCTGAAAAGAGTGATAGAGAGATGTCAGTGCCAGACTGGCTGTTAACCTTAATTTACAAATGTCTTGAAAAAAACCCTAAAGACCGGTTTAGCAATGGAATAGATCTACACGAGTTTATAGTTTATAATAGCATCCATGCAGGTCCTAATATCGATCCTATTCAATCAGGGTTATTGCAGGAGCAAAGTGAGAAGCTTCAAAAGGAGAGCAGCCAACTGCACCAGCAAATAATTGAGTACAAAGAAAAATTGAGCAGCCGGGAGAAAGAATTAATCGAACTAAGGTTAACATTAAAAAACAGGGAAAATGAATTGCTGAATGTTGCACCGGCAGCAACCGTTGATTACGAACCTGCAGCGCGAACAGGCGGTGTTTCCAGAACTGCATTTCTTGCTTTGCTTTTGTTAACGATTGCCCTCGGAGCTTTTTCGGCTTATTCTCTTTTCAAAAATAAAGGCGAGGTAAACCAGCAAACCATAGCTACTGATTCCGCTTCGACAATGCCATCAACTATTGATACCGGCACTGCAGTAATTAACGAACTGAGAAAGTCGCCCGGCCAAAGGAAAAAGGATTCTTTAGTCCATTTGAGGCGAGTGGCCGATTCTGTTAAAAGAGCAAATAGAAACCGGCCGCCTTTAACCGATTCTACCGCAGCCAATAATCCCGAAAATCAAAATGGTAATAATACTGCCGATAACAACGACGACCAGCCTGCTGGCCGGTTGGGGCTATATATACCAATCTCTAAAGCTTATTTTTACGATGAGCCCGACGAAGATACACGGCGTGGCAATGTGCACATCAACAAATGGAACAAGCCTGTTACAGCCACTGACGACATGAATGGTTTTATTTATGTTGTCTATAGAAATGACCAGGGGGTTACGACTTCAGGGTGGTTGCTAAAGAAAGAACTCAGAAGGATCAAATGATTGAGGTTTTAATATTCTGTTAGCTATTTAAAGACAACTCATTTCATTTACTTGTTTTCAACTTCTCCAACTGTATTTTGCCAACTGATAAATCTTATCTTGGGCTGCATTTTATCCTGATTTTTAAAAACTGAAGAATTATTGATGGCCAAGATTTTTACAATAACTGAAGGTTTAGAGAATATGGGCGCCATAAAAACAGGTGGACAAGGATCTGTTTACAAAGGCCGAAGAATTGGTGAGATTATAACTGCTATAAAAATATTACCTACTCCAATCTACAGCGAAAGTGATGATGATAAGAATTATATCTCATTTCAAAATGAAGTTCAAAAACTAAAAAAAGTAAATGAGGACGCCAATCCTAACGTGGTTAAGATTCTCAGTTCCGGTATAACTGACTCTGGTAATTTTCCCTTTATAGAGATGGAGTTTATCGAAGGACCTGACCTTGAAGAATTGCTAAAACCACCACATGAACGGTTATTTACAATTAAGGAAGTTCTAAAGGTCGCAGACCAGCTGTCCTGCGCTTTAGCGCACTGTCACAAGTTAGATGTACGGCATGGCGACATCAAAAGCAACAATGTAAAATACAATAAACATACAGGTAATTATGTCTTGCTGGACTTCGGCCTGGCAATGATGTCTGACGAGCAAAGAAGAACCAGTTTGAGACACGCCGGAGCAATTGAATTTATGGCTCCTGAGCAAAATGATGGACAGATGCTTTTTCAAACAGACGTCTATGGTTTTGGCGTTGTGATATTTGAACTTCTTTGTGGCAGGGTTCCCTTTCCTTTAAATGATAGAGGTGAAACCGGTAGGAATACTGTGATGATGGCACACCTGGAAATGCCGCCGCCCGATGTTCTTCAATTGCGCGCACAATCCTTACCGACTTCCTGGGACGAGACCAAAAGAGAGCGGGAAATGAATGTACCGGAGTGGCTGCCCACTTTAATATATAAATGCCTGGAAAAGAAACCCGAAAACAGGTTTGCAACTGGTATTGAACTTCATGATTATACATGGCAGAACTATATAAGGACAGCAAATAGCAGTCAATTCAATGACACACGAGTTATTTTTCTGGAGGAGGAGAATAAAAGATTACGCAGGGAGAGAGAGCAATTGCAGCAACAGTTATTGCAGTACCAACCGTTAGACATATTATCAGTTAATAACGCCTCACTGCACAAGAGCTCGCAAGGAAACACAAGAATTATCGATAGCGGTGTTTCTAAAGGAATTAACACGCCGGCTTCCTTTTTTAGAAAGTATGCTTTTTTATTTCTACTTCTTTTATTGGCGTCAGCGGCGGCTATTTATTTTTTAGCGGATGGAAAAAAGGATACAAAAAAAGCTGTTGTAACGAAACAAGATCAGCCTGTTATAGATTCACCTGTTCGCGAGCCTTTTGCGATACGTACTCAACTACAGAACGCAAAGCAATTTTTAATAGAAGGTAAAATACCGGAAGCATTTATTATTTACAGTCGGTTGTCACAGGAGCAGGTTCCTGAAGCAATGTATTTTTATGGCAAACTCGCTTTACAAAATAAGAATGCAAACATTAGTTGCGCCGAGGCTTTTGCTCTTTTGAAAAAAGCGAGCGAAAAAGGTTACACTCCCGCCAAACGAACACTCGGTTTCCTATATTCGTTCGCCGACAACACTGAGGCATTAAAAGAATTAAACTATCTGCAACGTTGCGCTTTCGGAAAAGATGTAGCAAAAGGTTCTGTATTATTGATGGAAGCGACATTGCAAGGTGACACCACTGCAAGCAGGTTTTTAGACATGCTAAATGCTAATAAGTAACGGTTGTCATCTAACGCTGAAAAGCATCTTTCCTCACAACTATAGTTAATGTTTTTGGTACCAACATTTGTAATCCTGCTTGAGCATTGTTGCGTCGCATTTCGTTCATCAATTCGTTCTTTGTGCATCTCCCGCCTGTATTTTGTTCTTCTAATTTCTTCGTCACAAAATATATAAAATGAAAGGGGTGATCTTTATTCTCTACGTTCCAAGCAGATCAAAGACCCCGATGATGAACGGAGCGTACCCACTATGACAGATTGAAGAACCGAGGTTGCAATCGGCAATTTCCTTTGATCTTTCTTTATCCAATCAATTCTCAAGCAGCTCTCGATGTTGATGATTGTACTGGTTTTGTTTGCTTAGGCTTTTTGCGAAGCCTGTTATTGTTGCTTCGCTATATAGTTTTCCCTGATAAAAGTAATAATGGGTTTTGAACTCAAATGAACTTACTAATCATTAATCTTCTAAATACAAAATGGAAGGAGACGCAGTTTGCCGCCGAAACGCGTTTAAAAAATGAACCTACACTCGTGGATGAGATTTGTTTTACAGCCGGTACTCCGTTTTCAGAAAACTCACTATTTCCCGGTTGATCAGATAGTTTAAGACTAACTCGGTGAAAATAATAAAAGGGACTATAAGTTCCCTTTTATGTGTTTACGCAAGTTGTTTTTACATTACTTATTGTCGGCATTCTCTAATAGAATCAAATTTTCTTTTTGCAGAAATTGTAAAATGTTTGTTGCAGCAGTTCTGCTGTCAATTAAAAACATTTCATCCTGGTATCTCGACCTTTCAATTATCTGTTCTATCTGTAACCGTATTGTATGTTTTTCTATTTCTGACATGTTATTAATTTTTTCCGTGCTTAATGTTTGACAGCTTGTAAAGAAGAATGTTTAATACTTTAAAACAATGATTACTAAATGTAATGCTAATATTAGTTCATTTTTTTAAACTTCTACAAGTAAAAGCGCCGGGTTCTTTTGCACATTTTATAAAGAAAACGAGCCATATTTTAATCACGCTGTGTTGTTATCGTCTTTATAGTAATTGGGCCATTATTTAAAGTCTATCTCGATCTACTCCATGCGTTTATATTTTTTGCACCTTCTGATCAATGTAATTTCTTTTCTGCTCTTTATTTACTTTTTAATACGTAAATGTGTGCTTTTTAATTACTTATTACGGTTTCAAGCAGTGAAGCGTACTTTTGAATATGATTTTTTTGTCAATAATTTTTTAATAAAATTGATGAACTCTAAAGGTTTTACGCTATATTTTTCTGACTTTCGTACTTGGTTTTCAACAATAGTAAGAAATCAGTTAAAGTTTTAAAAAATGAGCAAAACTCCAAGTACCTTATTTGATAAAGTGTGGGATGCCCACGTGGTTCGAAAAATTGAAGATGGTCCTGATGTGTTTTTTATTGACAGGCATTTTATTCATGAAGTAACAAGCCCGGTTGCTTTTCTTGGTTTGCAAACCCGTGGAGTTGGTGTTATCTCACCAGAGCGCACCTTCGCTACTGCTGACCACAATACGCCCACTATCAACCAGCATCTTCCTGTAGCAGATCCACTTTCTGCAAATCAGTTAAATCAGCTCGAAGCAAATAGTGCCAAATATGGCATTTCGCATTGGGGATTAAATAATCCGAAAAACGGTATTGTGCACGTGGTCGGTCCTGAGAACGGAATTACACTTCCTGGTATGACCATCGTTTGTGGAGACTCTCACACCTCAACCCACGGTGCTTTCGGAGCGATTGCTTTTGGTATTGGTACATCTGAAGTGGAGATGGTACTTTCTTCACAGTGCATTATGCAGCCGAAGCCAAAAAAAATGCGCATTAACGTGAACGGAAAATTAGGAAAGGGAGTTACCCCTAAAGATGTTGCATTATACATTATTTCAAAAATGACTACCAGCGGCGCGACTGGCTATTTCGTAGAGTATGCCGGAGATGTGTTCGAAAAGATGAGCATGGAAGGCCGGATGACGGTTTGCAACATGAGTATCGAAATGGGCGCACGTGGCGGTATTATCGCTCCCGACCAGACTACTTTCGATTATATAAATGGCCGTGAAAAAGCGCCAAAAGGTGAAGCGTGGGAAAAAGCATTGGCTTATTGGAAAACGCTGAAAACAGATGCAACTGCATCTTTTGATTTAGAATATACATTTAACGCTGCTGATATTGAACCTATGATTACTTATGGTACTAACCCTGGTATGGGCATAGGTATCAGCAAACACATTCCTTTGTCTGACGAGGTTGAAGGTGGTAAAGCGAGTTATGAAAAATCTTTGAATTACATGGGTTTTCATGAAGATGAAGAAATGATTGGCAAAAAGGTCGATTATGTATTTGTTGGCAGTTGCACAAACGGGCGTATAGAAGATTTCAGGGCTTTTGCATCGATCATCAAAGGACGTAAAAAAGCAGATAATGTGACCGCATGGATCGTTCCCGGTTCGCACGTTGTTGAACAACAGATAAAAGAAGAAGGTATTTTAGATATTCTGACTGAAGCAGGTTTTCAATTACGCCAACCTGGATGTTCCGCTTGCCTTGCCATGAATGATGATAAAGTGCCAGCCGGTAAATATGCGGTAAGTACCAGCAATCGTAATTTCGAAGGTCGGCAGGGACCCAACAGTCGTACGTTACTGGCCAGTCCGCTGGTTGCTGCTGCTGCTGCTGTCACTGGTGTAGTTACTGACCCACGAGTATTGATGGAAGAGGAAGAGTTAGAAGTAGCTGAAAGCTATTAGCCTGAAGAAAAGTATGAAGGTGTCAGCCGCGAGCGGCAGCCTATCTGTCAATTCTTATAAGACTTTTTTGAAGCACTCTTTGATAAATTTTTTGAAGCCAGCAGAGGTGCTACTATGAATCATCCTTGCGTCGCACTCTTGTACTTTTTTTATAAGTTGCAGCTAAGGTTGAATAAAAAATATCGGTACAAGTGAGTGACACAACGATGTCGAAAATAGGACTGAAGCGTGTTACAAAGAAAACATTTGAAATTCATCATCTTCTCGGTATAAGAGAATAATCAAAACCTAAAAAAGCTCGAAGCTAGCAGCTAAAAGCTAGCAGCTACAAAACATGGCTTACGATAAATTTACTGTCCTCAGAAGTTCGGCGGTTCCCTTGCCAATTGAAAATGTTGATACCGACCAGATAATTCCGGCACGCTTTTTAAAAGCTACTGAAAGAAAGGAGTTTGGTGATAACCTTTTTAGAGACTGGCGCTACAACCAGGACGGCACGCCAAAACCTGATTTCATTCTAAATAATCCTATTTATTCCGGGAAAATTTTAGTGGCCGGCAAAAACTTTGGTAGCGGAAGCAGTCGTGAGCATGCCGCCTGGGCTATTTATGACTATGGATTTCGTTGCGTTGTATCGAGCTTTTTTGCAGATATTTTTAAAGGTAACTCAATCAATATAGGGGTTCTTCCTGTACAGGTCAGCCCTGAGTTTTTAGATAAAATTTTTACTGCTATTGAGGCAGATCCTAAGACGGAACTTGAAGTAAACCTGGCTACCCAGACCATTACAATTCTTGCAACCGGGGAACACGAATCTTTTGCAATTAACGGTTACAAAAAGAATAACCTTTTGAATGGTTTTGATGATATCGATTACTTACAAGCAATGAAAGAAGATATTAAATCTTTTGCTGCTTCAAGCTTGTATTAATCAGGTGCTTTAAAAAAGCGAAACTGTATTTATTTCGATTTAATTAACCTAAGGAAGATATGCAAATAGCTCTGGAACCAAATCGCAGGAAAGGGTCTTCAAATGTAAAAAGAACCTCAGATGTGCAAAAGCATATTGAGATAATGGACACCACCCTGCGCGATGGGGAACAGACGAGCGGTGTGTCCTTTTCAGCTTCAGAAAAATTAACTATTGCTCAGATCTTATTGACAGAGGTTAAAGTTGACAGAATAGAAATTGCCTCTGCAAGAGTTTCTGAAGGCGAATTTCAAGCGGTTAAAAATATTACAGAATGGGCCGCAGCACATGGCTATCTTGACCAAATTGAAGTATTAACTTTTGTTGATGGTGATACCTCGGTTAATTGGATGCTGGCAGCAGGTGCAAAAGTAATGAACCTGCTTACTAAGGGTTCATTAAACCATTTGACACATCAACTCAAGAAGACTCCCGAACAACATTTTAATGAAGTTGCAGATGTAATCGCGCTGGCAAATGAAAAGGGTATTGACTGTAACGTGTACCTCGAAGACTGGAGCAACGGTATGCGGAACTCAAAAGAATATGTCTTGCAATATCTGGACTTTCTGCAGCATCAACCAATTAAACGTGTTTTACTTCCAGATACGCTAGGGGTACTCATCCCATCTGAGGTGTATGAATTTGTACACGAATTAGTTAACAGGTACCCTCAGTTACATTTCGATTTTCATGCACACAATGACTACGACCTCGGTACCGCTAACGTGTTAGAGGCAGTTAAAGCGGGGATCGATGGTTTGCACTTGACGGTTAATGGAATGGGAGAGCGGGCAGGCAATGCACCACTGGCAAGTGCCGTGGCAGTTTTAAACGACTATATGAAGAATGTAAAAACTTCTGTAGTCGAGAAGTCATTGTATTCAGTAAGTAAGCTCGTTGAAACATTTTCAGGATTTAGAACTCCCGATAACAAACCAGTCATTGGTGAAAATGTTTTTACCCAAACTGCCGGCATTCATGCTGATGGCGACAAAAAGAATAATCTTTACTTCAATGAGTTAATGCCTGAGCGTTTTGGCCGTGAGCGTCGATATGCACTAGGAAAAACAAGTGGCAAGGCGAACATTGAAAATAATTTACAGCAGCTCGGTATTCAACTTTCTGATGAAGATTTAAAGAAAGTAACTCAGCGAATAATTGAACTAGGTGACAGAAAAGAAGTCGTAACCCAGGCAGATCTGCCTTACATTCTTTCTGACGTGCTCGATAGTAATACAATAAAAGAAAAGGTGCAGATAGAAAATTATGTGCTTACCCATTCAAAAAATCTCAGGCCGTCGGTAACTCTAAAAGTAAGGATACTGGATGAAGTGTTTGAGGAACATGCGCAGGGTGACGGGCAATATGACGCTTTCATGAATGCCTTGAAAATAGTCTATAAACAAATCAATCTTGAACTGCCCCAACTAACTGACTATGCAGTTCGCATACCTCCCGGTGGTAAATCTGATGCGCTTTGCGAAACAATCATTTCCTGGTTGTGCAGCGACGGAAAACATTTTAAAACGCGCGGTCTTGATAGTGACCAGACTGTTGCAGCGATAAAGGCAACTCAAAAGATGCTGAATTTGATGTGATCACTCAATCTGGAAATGTTGGCGGAAAAGCGTTACGGCTAAGGGGAGTTTTCACTTTAAACTTCATAACTCACTACTTATATTTTCACAATTAACCGAAACAATGGCAAAAAAACACATTCTAATCGTACCCGGAGATGGAATAGGACAGGAAGTAACAGCAGTAGGAAAAAAAGTTTTAGACAAGATAGCCGCAAAGTTTGGACACGAGTTCACTTACGATGAAGCGTTGATTGGTCATGTCGCAATTGAGGCAACTGGCAATCCATTGCCTGACGAGACATTAGAGAAAATGAGGAATGCTGATGCTGTTTTGTTTGGCGCGGTTGGACATCCTAAGTATGATAATGATCCCTCGGCAAAAGTGCGTCCTGAGCAGGGATTATTGAAAATGCGTAAAGAATTGGGTTTGTATGCAAATCTTCGACCTATAAAATTGTTTGACGAGTTATTAGGCGCTTCCAGTATTAAGCCTGAAATTTTGAAAGGTGCTGACATTTTGTTTTTCCGTGAGTTAACAGGGGATATTTATTTTGGTGAAAAAGGACGTAAAAACAATGGAGATACGGCATATGACATGGCGGAATATAGTCGTTACGAAGTAGAAAGAATAGCCAAAAAGGCTTTTGAAGCTGCAATGACGCGTAAGAAAAAGCTTTGTTCAGTTGATAAAGCCAATGTGCTTGAAACAAGCAGGCTGTGGCGTGAAGTGGTGCAAAAAGTTGCGTTGGAATACCCGGAAGTTGAAGTAGAACACCAGTTTGTAGATGCAACAGCAATGTTGCTGATCAAAGATCCATGCCGTTTCGATGTAGTTGTAACTGCAAACCTTTTTGGCGATATATTGACTGATGAGGCTTCACAAATTGCCGGTTCGATGGGCATGCTCGCTTCTGCTTCTATTGGTGATGGAACCGGTGTTTACGAACCTATTCATGGCTCAGCACACGATATAACTGGCAAGGGTGTTGCCAATCCTTTGGCGTCTATTCTTTCTGCAGCGTTATTGCTCGATATTTCTTTTGCAATGAAAGCAGAATCCGAAACTTTAATTGAAGCAGTTGACAAGGTATTGAAAGAGGGTTTCCGAACCCGCGATATTGCAGATGCACAAACATCTCCCGATAAAATATTAGGAACTGCCGCGATGGGCGAGCAGGTGTTGAAGCACATCTGATGATAATGCATTTTATATCACATTATCAAACGCAGAGTATTTAAAATAATGGCATATTGGACAAAAAGGGTTGATAGAATCAGCTGAAATGTAGAGTAGGCAACGATTATAGAGAAGTTTAGTGAAATTCGTTTCACTAAACTTTTTTGCTTTATGGGAATTGCTAAAAAAAGCGTTGCTGGGCTTGTGGTTTTCTAACGGTAATAAGGTGGGGCAATCGCTGTGGAAAGCAACGTTTTAAATGTAAAACCTGTGGTATTTTATTTACCAGAAATGCTCCGGCGCAGAGACTTCAAAACCGATTTATATGGTTTAAGAAGTGGATATTAGAACGTCAAACACCTGAAACTTAAAGTAGAGACAGCGGTCTTTGCGGGCATACCCTACACCGAATATTTTACACTTTCTTAGACGTCTCACCTAAGGTTAAAATCATCAAAAGAAGCAATGTTCATTTGAGGATGGATGCTACTTATTTCAAACATACCTGCTTTGTATGTTATCAAGATGACGAGGATGGCTATACTCAACTCATAAGAGTTACAGACGCAGAGCGATATTCTGAGATTAAAGAAGACCTGGATAATCTTATAAAGCTTGGGGTGCAAATTGAAAGCATTACTACTGATGGTCATAAAAGTGCTCTTAAAGCTATTAAAAAAGCTCTTCCTGACGTCCTTGTACAACGATGCCTTGTACACATACAAAGAATGTGTTTGCTTTGGTTGACAAGGTTTCCAAAGCATCGGGCAGGATTGGAGCTAAGAGAATTGGTATTAATGCTTCTTAAAATAAAGAGCAAGAATGACAGGCTCTTTTGGATAGCAGAATTGGACAAATGGTACAGCGTTCACCAGGACTATCTTCAAGAAAAGACCTTTAATCTAAATACTGGTCGCTACTGGTATACACACAAGCTTTTAAGGCGCTCTTACTTGACAATAAAACGAGCACTTCCAAACATGTTTCATTACCTGAACAACTCTAAAATACCATCAACAACAAATGGAATTGAAGGTTTCTTTAGCCATCTGAAAAACCACCTTGATATACACAGAGGCTTGACAGTAGAACACAGAATAAACTTTATCAAAATGGTACATTTATTTGTCTAACGACAAATGAGTTTTTTAAGCCATAGGCTTACCATAAAAAGATAGGGTTGAACAAATAAATGTCCAACCCTTTTTAAGTATAAGCATCAATCTTATTGCTGACAAGTTGGTCTCCACCAGCGCTTGTTTCCCCTTCAGACTGACAGGACATATTTAAGATTATTTATTGACAACACCACCAACCATTTTTGTCCACCTTACCAAAATAAAAAAATCGTCGAATTAGGAACATCAGGATTTTAGACAATATCCTCTGCCACATTATTTGTAACCTTCCCGCTTATATTGAAGATGCGAAGCGTATCACTGCCTGCAAGGTTGTTTGGAATAACAGTCGCTGTTGTCAGCACTTAATTTTCCTAATATGTTACAACTTTTATAAAAAAAAAAGTTGTAGTATTGTTTATTGGTTTATATTTATACCGATAAAAAAGGGTCATTTATCCATTTCTTTTGCCTGCTTAATTAATGCCACTATGAAACAACAGAAAGTATTTCGTTCCTGCAACAATACTTTAAATCTCTCAAAGAGTATTCTTTCCTCAAAATTTCTGAAACGCTGATATAAAGTTCTACTTAGCCCTTGGTTAACCTGTCGTCTGGATTCGGGGATCAGTTTTAAACAAATAGACTTAACACCTTAAAAAACCTCTGATGCTAAAAGCTTATTTTAAGAAAGCAATAAGACCGCCTTGTATATGTAAAAATCCCCATGCAGCGGATGTATTGTAAATGATGTCACACTTAATGTATTATTAAAAATTAGATTCTTGCTATGAAAAAAAGTCTACCGACACAAGGTTGGGGGAAAGGTCCTCAACACTCCTATTATTTTCCTCTTAAAAAACTAAAATTTCTGTTTCTGATTGTTCTGAGTTTTCTCTCTGTCAATCTTTTTGCTCAACAAAGGATAACAGGAAGAGTTACCTCAGCTGATTCGGCGTTACAAGGTGTAACGGTCATCGTAAAAGGCGGCACTGCTGCTACACAAACAGATGCCAACGGAAATTTTACCATTAACGCTCCTTCAAATGCAACCCTTGTAATTAGTAACGTAGGTTTTACAAGCCAGGAAGTAAAAATAGGGAGTCGTTCGTCTCTTAATGTTCAACTTATCGGTGCCGCTAACCAATTAACGGATGTTGTAGTCGTTGGTTATGGCGTTCAAAAGAAAGTTACTGTTACCGGTTCGGTTACAGCAGTAAGGGGCGCGGAACTTGACAAATCTCCTGGTTTAAACCTTTCAAACTCCCTTGCCGGACGTCTGCCGGGAGTAACTGCTATGCAACGCGGTGGAGAGCCTGGTTTTGATGGTTCTACTATTCGTATCCGGGGCACCAATACACTGGGTAATAGTGGCCCTTTGGTTGTGATAGATGGCGTACCTGACCGTGCGGGTGGTCTGGAGCGGTTGAACCCAGCCGACATAGAAAATGTGTCGGTATTGAAAGACGCATCTGCTGCTATCTACGGCGCAAGGGCGGCAAACGGTGTTATACTAATTACTACAAAGATGGGTAAGACAGGAAAACCGGTTGTATCTTATGATTTTAACCACGGCTGGCAGCAACCCACGATAGTACCTAAAATGGGAAATTCTGCACAATATGCAGAGTTACTTAACGAACAGGTAATGTTT
>JAOQAJ010000250.1 GCA_025963675.1 Segetibacter sp. | reverse complement strand
TAGCTTTTCTGAGTTTGTTTCTAGGCTTGATCTTGGCGTGTTTGTCGGTTGGGTAACCGTCGTTTTTGTGGTTGTATTCTGGCTACTTTTTGTTATTGCTTTAATATGGGTAGGAGTCAATCAAAAGAAAAAAGAGTACTTGCATGGATACTGAAAGTCAAAATATCGTTCTCGAAGTTCAATTATTGAAGAAGCAGAAAATCGTTAATGCAATCAATAGATTGAAACTTGTAGCCGTGTTAGTTGTACTGGGAACCATTCTTGTTGCTTATTCCCAACCCACCGTTTCAACAAATGTTTTCATTTCGCTTCTTCCTTTTTTTGTGGTGCAAATATTTGCTACCAGGGAATACGCTGAACTGGGTAAAGTATCGAGGAGAATAAGATTGATTATCGGTGGACCTTTTTTCCCAACTGACGATACTCCTATTCAATGGACTATACCTGCAGGAGTGGCGATATTTGACTCATACTTTGTGCTGTTACTATCCTTTGATTTGTCATGGCTTACTCACGCATACCTGTATCCTTCTCCGGCGCATTCGTTCGATCAGTTCCTTATTCAATTAAGTATTGGTGCGCTCTCTGGTGTTTTCTTTGTCTGGTTTACCATTTTCCTCTGGCTTTTCTACTTCTATCTTTTTATTATAGGAATGGTATATTCTAAAGAAATGAGGCTGCCAGAAGAGATTAACTCGTTTGATGTGGAGAATGCAAATTCAACAATTGTATTAAAGGAGGCCTGGGTTAAGGTAATTACGTTTGATAACGAAGAACTGTACCTGCAGGCACACCATATGCATAACCCGGGCAAGCAACCATTAATTCTTTTTCCGGGGTTTTTCCAGAATGGTCATGTATATGATTTATCTGAGGACAAAAGCGTAGCCCGGTTTCTTTGGCAAAATGATTTTGATATCTGGATCGTTCATCCGCGGGGAACAGCTCAATCTGAAGGACGAAAGAAGAAATCATCTTTAGATGATTTTGCAAGTGATGATATACCAGCCGTTATTAGTTATGTGTTTGAGAAAACCGGTATCAAGCCAATTTTTGTTGGCCATAGCCAGGGTGGAATTTCAGCAATGATCAGCTTGATGGGTGCAGTAAAAAGTAAAGATGGTTCGGTACTACTTTCGGATGAGCACAAAGATGAACGCCAGCAAAATTTGAGAGGTTTGGTTACTCTAGGTAGCTTTTTGAATTTTACCTTTTCGAAAAAATCGCCATTAAAAAGCTTTGTTTTAGACGGCTTATGTCTGAAAATGTTTGGAAAAAATACACGATTACTTCGTTCCCAATCACTGATAAAGATTGTAGGAATATTAAACCACGTAGCGTCTCCTGTCTCATTTAAACTTCGGACAGCTATGATGCGGAACAGACGAATAAGACTGCTTCTATTTCCGCTCACTTTAATATTAAATTTCATCTCGTTACTTAAGATTTGGGAGTTCCTATACCATATTCCAAACGTCGAAAAGGCTATGAGAAAGCGGATATTTTATAAAACGATGGATGGAACATTTAGTCGAATTATGAGGCAATTTTATTTTGCGTTATTGAATGATCAAATGTGTTCGCAAAATGAAAAAGTTAATTACTCAAACAATTATCAACGCCTGACTCTTCCGGTTTCAGTTGTTACAATGGAGTTCGATTCTCTTGCTGACCCCATAACAAGCAAGCAGGAAATGTTTGATGACATTTCGAGTAACAAAAAGTATTTTCTTTGTTGGGATGGATTGGGACATGAAGACCATTTTGCAAACGAAAAGTATTTTCCACAAATACTTGATGCGATTAGAAAGGTTTCTGAATGAGTATGGAGGACGAGCGAGCGTTTTTTTGAAGACGCACCTTCAACCGTCATTGCGAGGAACGAAGCAATCTGCTCTTTAAATTGAAGATTCTTTTACTTTGTCATCAAATTGCTTCGTTGTTCCTTCTCCCAATAATAACACCGACGTTTAACTAAGCATATCGAATTCCTAATTCCTTATTCTATATTTATAACAAATTTTATTATGAAAACGATTGTCACCATCCTGTTAGTAAGCCTTGCCTTTACGGCTCATGCTCAAAAACATAAACTGGTAAAGCTTTGGGAAACGGATACCGTTATTGCTGTTCCCGAGTCTGTTTTGCCTGTAGGTAATATGTTGTATGTATCATTGATTGACGGCGATCCCTGGGGCGCCGATGGAAAAGGTGGAA
The DNA here is from genome assembly GCA_025963675.1 of Segetibacter sp. Lineage (GTDB taxonomy): Bacteria > Bacteroidota > Bacteroidia > Chitinophagales > Chitinophagaceae > Segetibacter. Next base: position 6,243 of record JAOQAJ010000250.1, on the reverse strand, counting down.
TAGCAAAGGTTGGGACTAATGGTAAAGTTGTCAACAGATATTGGGTGCATGGCTTAAATGCACCAAAAGGAATGGCCAAAGTTGGAAACAGTTTATATGTAGCAGACATTTCTGAAGTGGTTGTAATCAATATTGCAAATGGTAAGGTCACAAAAAGAATCAAGCTGGAGGGAGCAGATGGCCTTAATGATGTAACTGTTTCAAGCGCCGGAATTGTATACGTATCCGATTCAAAGAAAGCAACGATCTGGAGAATCGAAAAAAATAAGCCATCACTTTACCTTGAAAATATGCAAGGCGTAAACGGGATAAGAGCAGTTAAAAATGAATTATATATAGCTTCGGGAAAATCATTTGTAAAAGCAGATAACAAGAAGCAGGTAACGCCTGTTGCAACTCTACCTCAAGGTGGTGATGGAGTTGAACCAATTGGCAACGGAGACTTTATCGCCACCGCGTGGGGAGGGTGGATCTATTATGTAACAGCAGCAGGAAATGTTGAAACAATTCTTGACCTCACCGGTGAGAAAAAGAATACCGCAGATATAGGTTATGACGCTGTAAAAAGAATTGTCTATATACCAACATTTTTTGGAAAAAGTGTAGCGGCATACAGGGTGCAATAGAGGGATTGCTTTTGACGGAAATTGAGAAAACTATTAACAATTATAAATACAAGCCGCATTCGAATGTGCGGCTTTTTTTATGCCTTTATTGAATAAGTATTAAGCGTTGCTGTTTGCAATTTCTTCACCCGTAGTAATACTATTGGCTTTGCTTTATATAATCGTTAATAAAAAAAGTGAACACAAGAATATTGGAATTATTTTCTGTAGCTATTGTAAATATGAAAAGCTTCTATGATTCCCGCACAATACACCAGCTCACTACTTGCCAAAGGGATGCAGCTTGCTGATAGAACTGACTGTTATCATGCTTTTAGCCGGGAAAAAGGTAAAATATTTGCTGTTCGAAAGCATTATGCAAAATTTTAAGGGTTTTGCGACGTTTATGCATGTGTGAAACGCCTGAAAGACTTAATAACATTACAACCTTTTGCCATAACTGTGCGTGAAACAGACCTTGTTTCGAGGCACCGGCTGCGTTTGTTTAAGATAGCAACAATGCTGTCACTGGTCGTATACATTGGCTTTTTGATCCAGGTTTTGCTAATTCTTCCTGATAAGCCACTGTTGCTTGGTTTCATGTTTCTATTATTGTGTAGCTTATTTGCTAATTTTTTTGCTTTGATATGGCATAAAAAGCCAACTATCTCTTACATTACCCTGATTAGCATCTGGTTTATACTTATTCACGTTAATACTTATTATTCAGCGGGAATAAAAAATTCGGGCAATTTTTACCTTGCGATCTTTATTCTTACCGCTTTTATCCTTTTGGGTAGGACGGGAGGAAAAATAGCTGCTACCCTTTCTGTTCTGCACGTGGTGTACTTCTTTTTTATAACTACACATACTCATTTGGTTACTTATGTGCCGGTGGGTGAAGGAGAGGCTTTGCTAAATGTTTATTCTCTGTTTTCTATTTCAGTCAGTTTATTGATGCTAGCTGCAGGATCAAATTACTTTGAGAAAAGCAAAAATGTAGTAGTAGAAGACCTGCACTTGAAAAATGAACAGCTTACGGATGCGTCCGGAAGGTTGCAACACTCTACCCGTGCGGCCAAAATAGGAATATGGGATTTTGACCTTGTCAACCAAATAATAACGTGGGATAGCACAATGTTTACCCTTCATGGAGTTGCCGAAAGTTTTGCTGTCACGGGAAAAACCTGGCAAAGTATAGTGCATCCCGGGGACATAGACAAACTGGTTTGCCAGTTCCGATTGCAGGTGGCAGGCGAAAAAGAAAACAGTATTGAGTATAGAATAATATGGCACGACCAAACCACCCGGTATATAAAAGCTGTTGCCCAGGTTCATTATGATAAAGACGGCAAGGCTCTGCGCATTTTAGGGGCAAACTGGGACATAACAGAAAGTAAAAAAGCCGGGGAAGCTATTATAAACAGTAGCAAGCGCTACGAACTGGCAACTAAAGCAACCAGCAATGCGATCTGGGATTGGAATCTTTTAACCGGCGAACATATATGGAGCGAGGCATATCAACTAGCTTTTGGTGATACCCCTGCAGGATTAACTGAAAGTTTTGAGACCTACGCTTCCCGTATACACACAGATGATTATGCAAGAGTAAACGAAGGCTTACTTGCCGTGATTACAGGTAAAAACGGAGATTATTGGGAAGATGAATACAAGTTTCAAAAATCCGATGGAACCTACGCTTATGTGTACGATAGAGGCTACCTGGTATTTGACGAATCAAATAGACCAATTCGTTTTGTCGGCGCGTTGCAAGATGTTACTAACCGTAAACAAGTTGAAATAGAAAAGGAAATGATCATCAGTGAGCTTATAAAAAGCAATGCCGATCTTAAACAGTTTTCTTTTATTACCTCCCATAATTTACGTGCACCACTGTCAAATATCTCTTCCATATTAGACCTGATAGAACCCGCAACCTTAGATGCTCATAACAGGTCTATGTTTAATATGCTAAAAATTTCAGGTAAACAATTAGTAACTACCATCGATGATCTTACCAACATCCTGCTTGTGAAAAATAACAGGAATGCTGAAATAACGCGTATAGATATAGCTGATGTTTTAGATGAAATCAAAAGATCTTTTTCCACTGCACTGAGCGAAGTGAATGGTCATATTTTTTCAAGTATTACCGCTCCTCATGTCTGGTTTCATAAAGTCTATCTTGAAAGTCTTTTTATTAATCTTATTTCCAATTCAATAAAATACTGTTCGCCAAATCGTATGCTCATCATAACTATTGTTGGCTCCGCCGACGCCAACGGCGATTACATTTTTACTTTTTCAGACAATGGACTTGGTATAGATTTAAACAGGTATAAAGACAGAATTTTTGGTCTATATCAAAGATTTCACGATACAGCAAGCGGACAAGGATTAGGCCTATTCATTATCAAGTCACAGATAGAAGCCATTGGAGGCAACATTACCGTAGAAAGCGAGGTAGATAAAGGCGCTACTTTCACCGTCACTTTCCGTCAGCAGTTATACAAACAGGAAAAGTCATCTCTCGGAAATACTTCCCGAAGCATGAACAAAGTAGAAGCTTTTCACTTCTGAAATTGTTTCCAATTTGCGTCTGCCTGATTATCTCGGCACCTTTCGCGTTTGCCCGGTTATTCGGCAATTAGACATTTGATATTTCACATTCCTGCAACCATCTATTACTGCACGCCGCTCAATGCCATTAAAGCTGTTATTCGAGAAAGAATGTAAGCAACGATGGTACAGGGTGAAGAATAAGCATGAGGCATTGTTGCGTCGCATTTCGTTCATCGGCATTGCTACTATTTGGCTTTGTTTATGTTTTGTTCCCTTGCTTTTTTTGATACTAATCGAAGTTTATTGTCGTCACTAACCCAGGAGATCACCGCTCATTACGACCAGCATTACAAAATGGTAACCCCTTCAAACAGTCTTTACCTAACTCACCCTTTGTCTTTTCTTCGATAAGAACTTTCTATACTTATAAATTAACAGTTTGTCAAAACGGTATTCTTTAACTTGTATACATGAAGAAGGTAGCCCTTGTCATTATTATATCACTTTTATTTCAACAGTTTCAATCCGCAGCGGCGCAGCCTATACTTTATAGAAATCTGGTCTTGGAAGGCGGCGGAGTTAGGGGCTTTGCGTATGCGGGGGCATTCCAGGTATTAGATAGTTTGAACATTCTGAAAAACATTGAAAGGGTTGCAGGAACTTCTGCAGGAGCTATTCAAGCCACATTATTAGCTGTTGGTTATACGCCAAAAGAAATGATGGAAATAGCATCAAACATTCCTTTAAAGGAATTCAATGATGGCTTCTTCCCTGGAGGTCTTTCAAGGTTAAAAAAGAAATTCGGCTTTTACAAAGGCGAGAAACTATCCTTGTGGATAGAACAATTAATAGCTGCTAAAACAGGAGATACAAACATAACTTTCCTTCAATTACACGAGCTGCGCCCACAAAAAAATTATAAAGATTTGTATATTACCGGTACTGATCTCACTCACCGTTGTTTAAGAGTCTTTTCCTACGAAAGTTACCCGAATATGAGAATTAGGGATGCGGTGCGTATTTCATTTTCCATTCCGTTATATTTTGAACCGGTAATAATTGATGATGCAGGTGCAATACAAAAAGACAAGGGAAACACAAATTTCCATCTAATGGTTGACGGAGGGCTGCTTTCTAATTATCCCTTACAAGTCTTTGATTCAAGCAAATACATAAACAACAATACAACCAAAAACGTTTACCAGCGAAATCAATTTACACTCGGCCTGCTACTGGATAAGCCCGAGCAACTTGAATTTAAACAGCAGGGCAATTATCCTTTACATATCAACACGCTCACTGACTACGTAAGTGCGGTATATCAAACAATCATCGACAAGCCAAAGCCCGAAGAAGGCGCGCTACAAAGAACGGTAACGATTAGTCATTTGAATCTTTCCGGCAGGGTAAGGAAGCTTTCCACTGCTACTACTCAAAGGCTTGTAGAAAGTGGCCGCCAGGGAGTAAGGCGTTTCTTCTTAAACGATAGTGGTCCAGGCTCAGTACAGGCAATGGCCAGGTGAGCATACTTACTACCCTAAGCATTACATGAAATGCAGTTCAACTTTTGCGCGCAGCTAAATGATGATAAGTATAACGTAGCACAATATACTCGCATCACCTTCTTCATTAAATACAGGGGCACCAGATAATCATGTGCCATTTCTCGATTTACTGGTTTAAGCAGTGACCGCGTCGTTACCATTTACCCATATTTCGGTTGGTACAACAATTGTTTAAAAACAATAATATTACTTCAATTACCAACTTTAAATTATGGAAAAGGAAATGCATCAAAGCGAGGATAATAAGTTTATTCCAATGACTTCTGTCTCCAGTGGGAAAGTAAGGAAAGCGAGGGAAGACGTTTTTTATTACACTAACCAAATAGTAAATGTAATTTTTATAGGCACTTCTGAAGGTTGGGTATTAGTAGATGCGGGAATGCCAAAGTGTGGAGAGGAGTTGCGGCTTGTCGCAGAAGATATCTTTGGCGCAAACGCAAAACCATCTGCTATCATTCTTACCCATGGTCATTTCGATCACGTTGGTGGAATTGTTCATTTGATTGAACATTGGAATGTGCCCGTTTATGCCCATCCCCTTGAGTTTCCATTTCTAACCGGCCAGCAGAGTTACCCTGAACCCGATACTTCTGTTGAAGGTGGAATGCTTGCAAAAATATCCTCCATTTATCCTAATGAACCGATTGATATAACTCCTGCACTTAAGGCGCTACCCGGTGACGGAACTGTTCCGCACCTCGAAGGTTGGAAATGGGTACATACTCCCGGTCACTCACCCGGACAAGTAGCCTTATTCAGAGAAAGTGATGCAACCCTTATTTCTGCAGATGCTATCATAACTGTTAAGCAGGACTCAATGTATAAGGTACTGGTGCAAAAGAAAGAAGTGTGCGGACCACCCGTTTATTTAACCACTAACTGGCAGGCAGCATACGAGTCAGTAAAGAAGTTAGAGGCACTTAATCCACAAATAGTCGTCCCCGGGCATGGTACTGCAATGGAAGGGGCAGAACTGACAGAAGGCCTACGGAAGTTGGTTGATGAGTTTGAGGAAGGTGCGGTGCCGGAGCATGGGAAGTTTGTGAGGTAGGTAACAAGTTAGTTCGGAACAATGGTAGTTGTATCACCAGCTCGACGTGCATTACAGAGAACTCAAAAGTATTTGCAAGTGAAATCGAGGTTTACAATATTAGCTGAGAAATGCTTTGAGAATATCAAAGGCGGATAGTATAATAGTAACGAGTACCAAGTTCTTTTTTTCCGGCCGAATTCATTTATATATAGCCATATCTTTAAGCTAATTGTATATTGTTCTCAAATGGAATAGTGAGAACAAGGTTCACTACTTTCTGGAAGTATGATTTGTTATGTTACTAAATGAGTGGCCAGATATTAATCACACCTGAACAATTCCATTTTTTATTGCGTACATAGCTAAGCCAACTCTTGTTTTAACTTCAAGTTTTTTGAAGAGGTCATCTCTATAATTATCAATCGTTCTGGGACTGATGAACATTTTGTCTGCTATCTCCTTATAGGTAAGCTCTGTG
>JAOQAJ010000249.1 GCA_025963675.1 Segetibacter sp. | reverse complement strand
TATAAACCTTCTTCATTTATAATTTTTTGAAGATTGGTTTTATTTTGACGGTTTAACCCATGAGAAGAATCACTACAAGTAAGAGTGCGACGCAACAATGTTCCAATGAAAAACAACAGATGGGTAAATAAAAAATATTACTGATTATTGCTGCATCATAAATTTCCATCTCACATTTCCTACTGTATTTGGCTTTTTGTTTTGTGCTTCTGAAATGGTTCCTGTCAATAATCCTTCTGTGTTTCTTTCAACCTTTATTTCCCGAAAGGAATACTCCCCTTTTTCATAGTTGAAGGTCTCTCCATCATCGTCGTACAACATATACGTTGAAGGCTTTGTTCCATAAACACGAATCTCAAGATCAACCTTTTCGTTGAGTTTTGGCGCATGTAATCTTGCCTTTATCATCGGGATAATTCCACCGTCTTTTACATAAACCGGTATTTTATTTAAACCAGGCTCTACGGTAAGCACTTCCCCATTGCCCGCATATTCGCCGGTGTAGAAATCGAACCACTTGCCTTTTGGCAAAACGATTTTCCGCGATTTCTGACCGGTAAACAAAGGGGCAACGAGTAAATATTCTCCGGCCATATATTGGTCTTTTATTTCTTTTAGAACCGCCAGGGCGTAAGGGTTTTCTTCAAGCGAACCAACCGTTTCCTTTTTTACGTCAGGCTTAAAACCTTGTTCGAGATGCATTCCCCGAAATGGCGGAGTTCCCTGGAAATGGTATTTAGCAAATTCACTATACCAATAAGGCATCATTTGCATACGCAATAAAGCCAGCTCTTTGACCTGTTCTGCAACTTCCGGATAGGACCACGGTTTCGTTCCGCTGGCCCATGCATTGATCATGGCCATTGGAGAAAAGATGACAGTCTGAAAACGTCTTAACCATTCTTCACTTGTCTTAGAGGCCCTTACTTCGGGCGTCCATAACACGCCTGCCGTACCGCTGTTAATGAGTGCTGTAATGAAATCTTCATGGTTATAGTAATCGTTATAAATGACGTAAGGAAAAGACACGCCACCGGCATTGTTTGCCCTCACCAAACCATAAGTTCTTCTGTTTTGTTGGTGAAACATTTCGAGGCTATAACGCATGGTAAGCAAAGCATAGGTTTGCCGCATTTGCTCCGCACTCTTTTTAGAGGGGAAAGTGGTAACGTCAGGCCACAAGTAGTGATCGTTGCCGTCGACCTCATCTATCTTATAACCACTGACTCCAATATTTACCTGGTTTTTTTGCAGCTGGCCGAAGAAAATTTTTCGGGCCTGCGGAATATTGAAGTCCGGAACTTCGCCTACCCATACCGTATGGGAGGCGGTATATGGCTTAAGCGCATTGTAAAACGAAGCGGACTTTGAGAAGTATGGGTTGATCCATAGATTTAATCTGATACCCATATCTGCCATTTGCTTTACAAATGATGCCGGTTGAGGGTATCTTGATTTATCCCATTCAAAAGTACCTGGATACGACTTGCTTTGCCAGCCTGGCTCAAGGCCAATAAAGTCAAGCGGGTATCCTTTTTCTTCAAATGTTTGAGCCTCCTTGATTACTTCTTCTGACGTATACAATGATTTTACTCTTTGCGTAAAACCAAGTCCCCACCTTGGAGGCAGAGGACCGCCACCATTAAACAGATTGAAACGTCTGACCGCATCTAAAGTGGTTGGTCCAGCAAATACATACATTTCGACTCCGGCAGCAGGCACTAACATTTCTACTGCGTCTGAATATGGATGAGCCTGCCATGATTTGTCTGTATTTCTATCTTTTTCAACTGGTGGGTTTTTACTGTCTTTTCTTGCTGCACTGCCGGCATAAACATTTATGTACCTGGAAGAATTAATGAAGACACCATAACCTTTTGATGAAACATAAAACGGAGTTGGTGAATGAGTACGCCCATCGTCTCTGCCTCCATAATGATCGACATGGAGCTGCATAATTCTACCACGCTGATGTACTGTTTGAAAGTTTAGACCGAAGCCATACAATTGCTCTTCTTTATTCAATGGAAAACGTAAATAAGTCTTGCCGTCATTGATAGTAGCTGCAATTTCTCCCTGAAGGAAAGGGAAATTTCCAGAGCCCATTTTTGCTAATCCTGCAACATATGGCTTAGCTCCGGATGCGGTAAGAAGGTTATAAGCATCAGGTTTTCCTATAACAGCTTTCCATACACCTGGGGCGACGGTGGTCCATTTTAATTGTTGAGCGGAAAGATGAAAAGTGGAGAAAATCAAAAAAACGGCAATTAGCAAGCGCGTAAGTTTCATATAGGCAGAGGCTTTAATCGAAATTGTAAAATGATGTATTAAAGCAACAAAATCAAAATCAAATTAATGTGTAGCGTCGATAACTAGAATTGATTTATTGACTGAATACCGGTTGAAAATATGAAAACAAATTTTAAATATTGAGGTACAAAAAAGTTGATTCGGATGAGTTATATGGCATTGTAACAGAATTACCGTCAGGAATTTCGTCCAGGTTTAATGATAGGCTGTTGCATTTGAAGCTGAGTTTAGAGTAACTGCTCGGTAAAATGTATAAAAGGAAAACATTCAGGAATGTGTGTATCATACACGCCGTGTTTGCTTAATACCATTGCAGGATGTGGTTGAATTTCGACACCCGAAGTAACCAGTTTTTGAAAACGACCAAGAAATATTCTCCAGGTATCGCCTTCTTTTGGTGGTAAAGATCTTCCGTTTGCAAGCCATTCCAGACTTTTCCATGGAATAGCTATTTCAACTTCCCAACCTTCGTCTACGGTAGAATCGTCGTTTATTTTACCATGTACCTTAACTGCAGTTTTTAGTCCCTCGAGATCCCGATTTAGAAAGGCCCACCGTAATCCTCTCGGATGTCGTCCCTGCCAAAAGGAGTCGCCGGTGCGATCGTAGTCGCCACCGAAAGTCATTGCTTTTTCATTGAACACATCAAACTCAGCTACATCGAATTTGCCTCCGCGTTTATAAGCATCGCGCCAGATAAAGAACACTTCATAGATGGTGTTTAATGCGTTTATCTCAAGTTCATAATAACAATTTCCACCATCAATAAACACTTCAATATCATTTTCAAGAAATACAATTGAGTCACGTTCGGTTTGGGTTGCACTTACAAACGGCTCTTCTATCCAAAAACCGATGTACAGAAATTCTTTGCTCCATAAGACGGACGCTTCTGTGTTATACATGCCGGGTTTACCGGTTACCATATCAACAAACCGTGGTGACCTTTCTGCCTTTTGCCAAATAGGTTTTGATAGATCGCCATTTATTTCAATCTCTTCAAGAATTTGTTTTGATGTATAATGCGACACTTCAGACTCCGGGCATCCATATTGTTGATCCATTTGATAATATAGATTTTGTTTGCATTAAAGATAATCCTTCCTCCTATTGTAAAGGTGTTGATGATGTACAATCGCCATTGATTGATCATTTGCGGTAAGCTTAGCTAAATTGACTAAAATGTTTGCAGAACCTCAATTGGCTGAATAAAATAACAAGAGTACAAGAGTGCGGCGCAACAATGTCTAATCAATATTCAACTGGCTGGTTCAAAAAAACAAACCACATCCATGAGGGATTAAATGAAAGACAGGTGAATGCCGATTGTTCTTTTTTCGTTGAAATGCTTTATGCTACTTTTGAAAAACAAGGGGGAGAAACACACATGAGATTATTATACATCCTGCTTTTCATTCCATTTATTTCTTTCGGTCGGCAATTATCTGATAAAGAAGTTGAACGATGTAAAGCAGCAGCGCAACGGGTCACAATCATTCGCGATACCTGGGGCGTACCTCATGTGTATGGTAAAACTGATGCCGATGCTGTGTTTGGATTACTTTATGCCCAGTGCGAAGAAAGCTTTAAAAAGGTTGAAGAAAACAACCTTGAAATGTTGGGCCGATTATCGGAGGTTTATGGCGAAGAACAATTGTATAACGATCTTGAAATGCGGCTGATTTATGATACTGCTGCTGCCATTGCTGATTACAATAAAAGTCCTGCCTGGCTGCGCAAGCTCTTAGATGCAGCGGCAGATGGAGTGAATTATTATCTATACAAACATCCGGAAGTGAAGCCTGCAGTTCTGACTCACTTCGAACCGTGGTTTGCATTGTTGCGAACAAATGGCAGTATCTCAGCAACACAAAACGGCGGGATAACTTCCCTTGACATTAAAAATCTTTACCCTGCAAAAAACAGCTCAGTTTCTTATATCGATAAAAAGGTTCCCTTTTATGATGTTGATGCAACCGGGTCTAATGGTTTTGCTGTAGCGCCTTCTAAAACTGCTTCGAAAAATGCGATACTTTATATTAATCCACACGTCACATTTTATTTTCGCTCAGAAGCGCAGATGGTAAGCGATGAAGGACTGCATGCTTATGGCGCTGTCACATGGGGCACTTTTTTTATCTTCCAGGGATTTAACCAATACTGCGGATGGATGCACACTTCAGGTGCTACTGATGTGGCAGACTTGTTTACTGAAACAATTGTAAGACGCAACGATTCTTTATTTAGCAAATACGACGGTCGACTGCTTCCGGTTAAAACAAAACCGGTTGTTATCAGGTACAAAAAAGGAAACGGCTTCGAAGAGCAGATCTTTACAACTTATTATACCAATCATGGCCCGGTGATGGGAAGCAGGGATGGCAAATGGTTAAGCCTCAGAGAAAATAACAGGTCACTTCCTGCTTTAATGCAGTCGTGGCTTCGAACAAAATCGAAGGGTTTTGAGGATTTTAAGAAAAATATGAACCTGCGCTCAAACACTTCAGACAATACCGTTTTTGCAGACAACAAAGGGAATATCGCTTACTGGCACGGCAACTTTGTGCCACGACGAAGCAAAGATTATGATTACAGTTTACCAGTTGATGGAAGTACATCCAAGAGCGACTGGAAAGGCATCTATCCTTTGGATCAGATTGTTCATGTATACAATCCTGCGACCGGATTTATTCAGAATTGCAACTCCACCCCTTTTACAGTTGCGGGCAAAAGCAGTCCTAAAAAAGAAAATTACCCGGTTTACATGGCACCGGATGGTGAGAACTTTCGGGGGTTGAATGCAGTGAGATTGTTAAGTAACGCAACAAATTTTACGATTGATAAAATGATCGGCAACGTTGGCTATAATCGGCACCTAACTGCGTTTGATTACCTGCTTCCTGCTCTTCTTAAAGATTATGCAAACTTGCCGGAAAAAGATCCATTGAAAAAATCATTAGCGGAGGCGATGGGATTATTGAGAACCTGGAACGGAAATTCTTCTGACACTTCAATAGCATCTACAGTTGCCATTGAATTCGGTTACCGCTTTTTACAAAAAGCACCGCCTTTTACCGATCCATATAAATCTTCACATGCTGTTGTACAACTAAATAATACGCTGTCAGTGACTAACTCACAGGAAAGACTGACACTTTTATCTGAAACGCTGAAAGACCTTGAGAAAAGGTTTGGCACCTGGAAAACAGCATGGGGAGAAGTTAATCGATATCAGCGGGCGGCAGACGGAAAGTTGGACGATGCTAAACCCAGTATGCCTGTCGGACTTGCTGCGGCTACTTTTGGTTCATTGCCTTCATTTGCTTCGCGGCGATTACCGGGATTGAATAAAAGATATGGAGTATCAGGAAACAGTTTTATTGCCTGCGTGGAATTTGGTAAAAAAGTAAAAGCAAAATCAGTGGTCACCGGGGGGCAATCATTTGATCCTTCCGGTAAACATTATACCGATCAGGCAAAAATGTACATAAACGGGCAATTTAAGGATGTTCTTTTTTACAAAGAAGACGTACTGAAACACGTTGAAAGACAATATCACCCGGGGCAGTAGTTTTAATAATTGTTGAGAATCAAGTTTTTAAAGTCCTGCGTGAGCCAACCTGAATCGACGTTTGTACGTCTACTTATATAAACCAGTGGACTGTCGAATTAAGTCGGTGGATTTTAATGTCGAGCAACTAAAAATCGAAATCATATTCGATACTTTCGTAAGAGTTAATACCTAACTTTAGAAAACAAATCTAGCAAGTGCAGTTTCTGAAAGGATTATATAAAAATGTTCATCGGCATCCTTATTTTCCCCTCTCATTATTTTCATTTCACATATTTCTTCTTACAGTTTCATATTCAGCAAATGGGCAAAGTTGTCCTTCAAATATCGATTTCGAAAACGGCACTTTTAGCGGATGGACTTGCTGGACTGGCAGAACCGAGGCTTCCGGGGGCCAGAACCTCATTAATCTTTATCCAACCCCCAGCCCCATTTATGGTAAGCACACCATGTACAGCGGTAATGGGGGCGTCGACCCTTTCGGCGGCTTCCCGGTAAATTGCCCAAATGGAAGTGGACATTCCATTCGGCTTGGCAGCACGGAAGCCGGCGGAGAAGCTGAGGGAGTTTCTTATGAATTTACTATCCCCGCAAACGACAATTCCTATACGCTTACTTACAATTACGCAGTCGTTTTTCAGTCGCCCAACCACCAGGATTTTCAGCAGCCGAGAATGCAGATTGAGATCACTAATGTCACAGATAACACTACCATAAGTTGTGCATCTTATAGTTTCATTGCTGTAGGTACGTCGTTGCCCGGTTTTCAGACGTCACAGTCAACTGATACTATTACTGTTTTATACAAAGACTGGTCTCCGGTTACGGTGGACTTATCCGGCAATGCCGGTAAAACCATTCGGTTATTCTTTAAAACTGCAGATTGTACTTTTAGAAGACATTTCGGATACGGTTATGTTGATGTAAACTCAGAATGTGGCGGAAATTTTGTAGGTGCCACTTTTTGTCCCGATGATACAGAAATAAATGTATCTGCGCCCTATGGCTACGCATCGTATAGCTGGTACGACAGCACATTGACTACTCTCCTCGGCAACCAACAAGTGCTTCATCTAACACCGCCGCCGCCTTCCAACACTACGCTGGCTGTTAAGCTGGAACCATACGACGGGTTTGGTTGTTCGAATACCATGTTTACCCGGATACGAGACTCACTCACAGTAACTGCCCATGCCGGCACTGATACGTTATCGTGTAACATGTCTCCGGTTCAAATTGGCGCTAACGCTAAACCTGGCTTAAAATACAGCTGGTCGCCTGATATTGGCCTCAGTAATTCAGATATTTCCAACCCGATAGCCACTCCTAATCGAACGACGGCCTATGTAGTAACAACGAGTACCAGCGGGGGAGGCTGTCGTGTCACAGACACGGTTGTAGTAAGAGCATCAATTATTGATGATTCTTTGAGACTTATTGGAAAATCAATGTATTGTTTAAACAATAATGACAGTGCTATTTTAAATGTCAGCCCTACTACAAGTATACAATGGTTTAAAGATGATGTACCAATATCAAGAGTGGTTAACCAAACCAGGTATAAGGTCAGCGCAAGCGGAACTTATCATGCATTGCTAAAAAATGATATTGGCTGTAGTATCACAACCAAAAAACAACCCGTTGTTATTGATGTCGCTAAACCTGCGATAACTTATGATATCGAATACGCTCTCAGTAATCAACCACTTACACTACAGGCAAGGCAAATTGGTGAAACTGTTTTATGGAAGCCGGGGTTAAACTTGAGTGACGTAAGAAGTTTTTCTCCATCATTTAAAGGCACCAAAGAACAATTATACACTATCGACATATTGACGAAATCAGAATGCCTGACTGTAGATACGCTAATGGTAAAAATCATTAAGAGCGTAGAGATCTTTGTTCCCACTGCATTTACGCCTAACAAGGATGGGAAAAACGACTACTTGCGGCCAATCTTAATTGGACTGAAAGACCTTCATTATTTCAGAATCTTCAACCGCTGGGGGCAGTTATTATTCGAAACAAAAAAAGCCCTGCCAGGATGGGATGGGGTTTACAAAGGGATTACGCAAACGACGCAAACAGTGGCTTGGGTAGTTCAGGGCACCGGGATAGATGGAACAACTTATGCTCAGAAAGGGACAACGGTCCTGATACGTTAACTCTTTCAAAGACGTTAAGTGCGGGTTTTAAAAAGTCGGAATTATGACGCCAAGCGTCTTTTCAAAATAATTTTTTGATGATTTTTGTGACGAGCATTATCTCTTCAATTTAGCATTGTTGTGTCACTCACTTGTGCCTGCCCTCTGTACTCATCTTGTATCTATTTGTGTTGAACCCGTCGACTTAATGCTTTACAAGGCTGCTTCAATTCCAAGCCGCCCGGATTCGTTCTTGCAACGGGACTCCACCCGCCGTTTGAAAAACTGCTGCGTATGTTTTTGAATGCCTTCGCTCCGCAGCCACCGGCTGATGTCGCTTATCCAAGAACTGTTGTCAGATGAATTGACATAAAAAAATGGCAAAGAACCAAGTAAACTATAAAATAGACAGAGTTTGATTGAATGCAGTTGACCTCATAAAAAAGGCGTTAAGAAATGAAATGTTGTTACAAATGGCTGGAAATATTTTTAGCCGGTAAGTCCTACTTAGCCGGCATTTTATTCAACTGTTGTGACTTATTTCATTTTAGCCTGAACTGGTGATTTTTAGCCTTTTTTATGGAGTCTTGATTTTTTGTTTCTTTTTTATCAAGAAAAAAGAAAAGCAAAATTTGATTAACAAAATTTGAAATGGTATTGCAAGCAACAGGTTTACAATCTGCAAATTGCCTTAATCTCATAGCAAAAGCTCAAGCCGC
>JAOQAJ010000428.1 GCA_025963675.1 Segetibacter sp. | reverse complement strand
TTTAGGCAAATAGAAAGGCGTTTTCATTTTTTAAATCATTACATCCTTCACTAACCCCCGTAAAACCAATGCAACAAGCAATCGCCGTAAATAAAAAAAGCCGCATAAGATATGCGATGCTTTCGCTCGTGTTTATTAATGTGATGATCAATTACCTTGACCGAAGCAATCTTTCTGTTGCCGCTGCATCACTTACCAAAGACCTTCAACTATCTACTGTAGAAATGGGCCTTATCTTTTCCGCCTTCGGCTGGACTTATGCCCTGCTTCAAATTCCCGGTGGGTTGATTGCCGACCGATTCGGACCACGGATACTGTATGCATTTTGTTTAATTACATGGTCAATAACAACGTTGTTACAAGGCTTTGCCAAAGGCTTTGTCAGTCTTTTTGGACTTCGCCTCGCAACCGGTGCATTTGAAGCGCCTTGCTACCCAATCAACAACCGCATCGTTACAAGCTGGTTCCCCAATCATGAAAGAGCATCAGCGATTGCGTTGTATGTGTCAGGACAGTTTATTGGATTGGCTTTTTTTACCCCTGTTTTAGTTACCATCCAATATTATTTTGGTTGGCAAGGCCTCTTTATTACAACCGGTTTGGTAGGATTAATTTGGGGAGTAATCTGGTACCTATTTTATCGTGATCCACTTGATTCTAAAAATGTAAATGCAGCAGAACTGGAGTATATCGAAAAGGGTGGCGGATTAATTTCAGGAAAGAAAAATGAAGCAGGTCAACCTTCAATCTGGAACTGGGCGAATATGAAACAGGTGTTTACTAATCGCACCTTGTGGGGCGTTTACATCGGCCAGTTTTCAATGAACGCAATGCTGTGGTTTTTTCTGACGTGGTTTCCAACTTACCTGGTTAAATACCGCGGCTTAAACTTTCTCAAATCGGGCTATCTCGCATCCATACCCTTTCTTGCAGCTTGTGCGGGATTGCTGTTATCAGGCTTCCTTTCTGACTACTTAATAAAAAAGGGAAAGTCGATAGGGATTGCGCGAAAAACCCCTATAATCATTGGCCTTATAGTTTCTGCAAGTATTGTTGGCGCTAATTATAGTAACAATACAGCCTTTATTATTTTCTTTATGGCACTTGCTTTCTTTGGAGCCGGCATGGCATTAATCTCATGGGTGTTTGTTTCGATCTTATCACCCAAGCATTTGATTGGCTTAACCGGCGGTGTTTTTAATTTTATGGGAAACCTGGCTTCTATTGTTGTACCGATAGTAATTGGCTTTCTTGTAAAAGGCGGAGACTTTAAACCTGCACTCGTTTTTATCGGCGCATTAGGGTTAATCGGTGCCTGCTCATATATTTTCCTTGTGGGTAAGATAGAGCAGGCTCCTGTAAAGTCGCTGGTAACCGAACCGGAACTTCAAACTTAAAAATCTTCTTAAAGTGTACACCGGTAAGCAATATAATTAGCCGTTGGTATAGTGGTGGCGACCTTAGAAGGCGAAGAAGTTTTGTGAAAGAAAAAGGAAAAACTGAAAAACTTTTACGAACGTTTTACGGTCGACAACTTTTGCTCATTCCCTGCTTCGGTAGCCGAAGGTGCTGAGATACATTTTAAAACAACAACCGCGACAGAAAATGGCTGTGTCGTTTGCCAGGCTTTTACACCTGTACCCGCAGAAAAGAATAGCATAGTCGTTAGCAGTGATTGTACAGGAGTAAAAAAATTAGGTACTGAGGGGTTTGCGCAACAAATCAAATAAGCATCAATCGATCGCGAATAGGCTATTTTTAAAAATGCCTTTTTATTATTGATTTTGTATAATAGGTAAAAGGCGGTAAGTAAAGCTGTACAAATTATTATTGCGGTTAATAGTAAATTGCAAATCCTGTTGTACAGCTTTACCATCTACTGTTGCAGGTTTTAGAGAAGGCAGACCATTCATTGCTACAATCAGGGCCGAAATCAGGTCGCGGTCTGTTCCGTTTGAAGAAGTAAACTTAATTCTACCGTCTTCCAAAATTTTTCCGTTAAGCTGTATTGGTTCACTAAACGGACCAATAACTGTTTTACTCAATACTGGTTCTAAATGATCCCTGATTGCATTTCGAAATTGTTCTTCTCCAGCGGGGTGAAATGCGTTAACAATATTTCTTCGCTTCACTGGTCCACATGGAAATGCAGATACAACCAGGTTCTCTGCTTTAGTCAATGCAAGGATGTCCATGGTGATTAAAAGTATGTGAGAGCTGTCTTTGTAATCTCCCGCCATATTCTTTCCTTTCTGAAACTCTCCATATTTAAATTGTTCTGACGCTAATACCTCTTGCGTCCGGTAAAATCTGCCACGGGCAGCCCATTTACCATCTGGTTTACCTGCAACAAGTTTTCCACTCCACGATATGGCTCCTACAATTGATTCGTATGGACCAGCACCATTGTCAACAACTTTCTTACCATCTTCATTCCATGTGTTCATAATTTTTATATCACTTCCGTTTGCCTGCAAGC
Source organism: Segetibacter sp. (assembly GCA_025963675.1). Lineage (GTDB taxonomy): Bacteria > Bacteroidota > Bacteroidia > Chitinophagales > Chitinophagaceae > Segetibacter. The sequence goes on along the minus strand of JAOQAJ010000428.1, from coordinate 10,736 downwards.
TGAGGCTTGGCTTGCCGGTCGGGTAAAAGAAATCCCATTTGCCGCTGAACAAATTTTCATTAAAATCTCCCCGTGCATAAAGGTTTCCACTTGCATAATAAATTATAAACGGTCCTTGTTTCAATCCATTTTCATCATATGAGCCTTGAGCTAATAGCAGAGTTGAATTCAGTTTACTGACATCTTTAAATTTTCCTGTAAACCTTTTTTTGTCTGCATTAAAATGACCAACCCTGACAATATCGGCACAAGTATCGTTGACCAGCATATAATTCTGGTTAAAAAAGAAAGTGTCTTTTTGGATATATCTTATTTGCAGATAGTCATAAAGGACGGGCGCTTGCCCAGAGGCAGTGATCGAAAAAAAAAGTAGAACAAAAAGATGTAAATGGCGGTATTTCATTAAAGGGGCTGCTGTCAGTTTTCGGAGAGAAATTTATGTCAAGGTGGGTAACATTTCTTGTGCGGCTGAAATTAAACGAGATCGAAGTAATAGTAGCTGTCATGCATTGTTGAATAGAGAACATCAGTACAAGTGAGTGACACAACAAAAGCCTGACAGTAGTACTTAGCTAAGTACATAACCGCACTTTTGCATATAACTTTTTTATAAATGGCCCACCAAATGCTTGAAATGGTTTTTATTTTTTTGCCCAATAATCAACCACTAAAACTTTATCGAGGTGTGGGGTTAAGACGTCGACAAAGGCTTTGTGTGCAGGGTGAGGAAGATAGACTTCGCGATCTTTCTCAGATGAGAAACTTACAAAAAAACAGTGGGTAAAACCTTGATTTATATTTTCGGGACTATTGTTTGTACCCCACTCAAATCCTTTCACCGCACTTATTTTAGATGGCAGTTTTCTGAAAGCATTTTCTACTTTTTTGATATCTGCTGCTGTACTTGCATCTTTAAATTTTAATAAGACTACATGTCTTAAGAGTTTGCCTTTCACTTGTTTTGAATTTTGTGCATGTAAAATTGATGCAAAAGCAACAAGGATTAAAAAAATGGCTAAAGGTTTTTTCATTTGTTATAATTTATCTTTTAAAAGAGGAGAAAAACTTATTGAGGAAACGAATATAAGAAAGAGACCTTTATATTTACTTTCTAAGAATGAGTCATTATGATGATTTAAAAAAGTTATTAGAAAAAGGCACTCCCAACCATATTATAAGGTGACTGATAAAGGCTATCTTTATAAACATAGACTCAATTGCTATTGAAGGCTAAAACATATAATTACAAATGAAACGTCTCCTCACTGCCTGCTTACTACTCACATCATTTTTTGCTATTGCCCAAAAGAAGTCGCCGCCTGTAAAATGGATCAGGCTTTTTAATGGTAAGAATATGAAAGACTGGAAAGTGAAAATAAAAGACCATCCGTTAAATGAAAACTATGGAAATACTTTTCGTGTTGAGGATGGCGTAATGAAAGTGCGTTACGATCAGTATGATGATTTCAAAGAACAATATGGCCACATCTTTTATAAGAAAAAATTCTCTGCATACCTGCTGGTAATGGAGTATCGGTTTGTTGGTGAGCAAGTAAAGGGCGGACCAGGTTGGGCGGTAAGAAACAGCGGCGCAATGCTGCATTGTCAGTCGCCTGAAAGTATGGAGCTGGACCAGGACTTCCCCATAAGCATGGAAGACCAATTGTTGGGGGGTAACGGAAAAGATGCGAGGTCAACCTGTAATCTTTGTACGCCAGGAACAAATGTGTTTTTAAAAGGCAAACTGTTTACACCGCATTGTGTCAACTCCAGCTCAAAGACTTATCATGGGGATCGCTGGGTACATGCGGAAGCATTGGTTTTAGGTGATTCAATCATCAAACAAATTGTTGAAACTGATACGGTAATGGTATATGAAAAGCCACAGTATGATGGAAAAGATAAGTGGGTTAAAAAAGCCGGATTGGAAGGTGGTAAGTTAATAAAGGAAGGATACATCTCTCTACAAAGCGAAAGCCACCCGGTTGAATTTAGAAAAGTTGAATTGGTCGATTTAGGGAAGTATTTGAATAAGCCGGAAAAATTAGAAGCCATTCTACAGACGTTGGCAAGCAGAAAAAGATAAAGGGATGTGTTGATTAGGGCAACGCGTTTTTGCATACTGTCCGCATCGTCGTTTCCCAATTATCTGATAAGAATCGATTTTTCCTTAGTGTCGGAAAAGAGAGCTGACTACTCTCCGGCTTTTTTTGCCGCAACAATTGCAACAAACCGGCCACTCTCTCCGTCTAACAATTATTCTTAAACCCTAAATAATAACCTTCACAATGAATAGCCGCTATTTAGTACTTATAATAAGTTTCGGCGTAATCTTATCGTTCCTGGTTTATCGCTCAATTAAATTCATCGTGGCTTTAAAGGAATATGGCACACGAGACGATAAATTCAGAACGTTTTTTTGTTTTACACCAATGTATGATTTTCTTTATGATGCTTTGATTATATGTGATTAGTCTTCGTCTTCGTTTATACAATATATATTTTGCAATATCACCACTAAAACAAAATTTAAACACCGGGCTTTTCGTTACTAAGTATATCCAATTGTTTAACCCCTAAATTGATTTCAAGGTGACTAAAGACGAGAAGCAAATTGTAAGAAATGAAATAGCTCAAACATACGAGCTATATGGTTTTGAAATGTCCTTTACAGAATTTCAGGATATTTTCGAATTAGGGGCAGAATTTGGATACCAACTGGCGTTGATGAAGGCTGCCGAGATACCTGCTACGAAAGAGGATGTAATGATTTTTAAAAAGAAAGAAGATAAAATACTCGCAGAGACTCATTGAGTCTCTTTTATTTTTTGCAGAGTTTATTTTGAGCGTACCACAACTAACACCTTTTATAGATGTGTTTTGACTAACCTTTATTGCTTTCTGTGTTCAGCTTGATAGTGTTTCTTTAAGAGATCCTCGCCGTATTCATTTCCTTTTTCCCGCCAAATGGAGTGAATGTGATTGGCACTTCTTCTTGGGCCACTATTGTTATCAAACTCTATGAGAAAAGTAGGACCGTTCAGTACATAATAATGCGCCTTTGTTTCATCGTAAGGACCAATCCAGCCAAAATAAACGTTTTGGATACCCGCCTTTAATATTTTATCATACTCTTCTGATGCCTTATCGTACGCCAGATTAAAAACAAACTCCCGAATAATTCCTTTCATTATTTCCTGCTGCTCTTTATTAAGGGCTGCCCCTTTGATCCCCCAGTAATCTATATATCGTTTTCCACTCTCCGCCGCAGTAATTATATCTGCCGGAACAGCTGTGCTCATTGTCGCTGTCTTCTTTTGTGCGGCACTTAACGCGTTGATAAGTTTAAGCCCAAAGTCTTCCTCTTTACTTAAAACTCTCCAACCAGCATATTCTAAAATTGGATATTCTGCAGGATCAGTTCCCACGAACATTGGTGTAACAGAAAGCTTTTGATTATAAAAAGTGAAATTTAATGAAAGATGATGCCCTTCTAATTTATAACCCCAGGCAGTGTCGTTTACAGGATTTCCAAAAAAAACAATGTAAAAGTTTTGATGGCTCCATTTTAAATCCCTCATGAATTTGTATTGGTTTTCATTCATCTGTTTTCTTTCGTATAACGTGTCAACATACATATTTAAAAGGTTATCGAGATGCATAATGCTGGTCGCTTTCAAATATCCCTGCGAACTTAAAGAAGCAGAAAGAATTCTATGCACCAGCCTTCTTTGATCATCAGATAGACTTCCCATATTAATACCGCTTCTGGCTCTTAATCCAACGGGAAGGTTGTTCCACTTAATTCTTTCACTATCAGAAAAATCTAAAAGCGCTCTCTTCTTCTGAAATGGTGAAAGGCTGTCAATAAAGGTTTGAACGGATGTTCTTATATCTTTTTCTGCGGTCTGCGAAAAAACCGTTTGTAAGGGGCAAATAATAATAAGTACCCGCAGAAGGATTCTGAACATAAAATATAATTAGGAGGTTAGATAAGAAAAGGCTGTTTTCAACCTGGGTATTGGTAACGTTGGAATACCAGTACGAAAGTTTAAAGATATATTGTTTGAAAAACATTCCGAAGCTTCATCTTAATCGCCTTATCAAAAACGAGCTGGCGAACGTCTGGGGCCTGCGTTTATAGTGTACCACGTTGGTAGGAAGTTGAGCCGCAGCCAGTTTTCTTAACAGCTCATTTTGTACCCCTTACAATGCTATATCCTACGGCAGAAGCGGAGAAATATTGATGTTTACGACCTCTACCTGAAGGATGATTTGCACAAGTACCTTGTAACAATGTAACTTAAACCGTAGCTTTCGCCTGGATTTTTTGCAAGTCTTTTACTTCTTTTTCAAGTCAAAATAACTGTATCCTCCTGCTGCTGAAATTTTTGAAAACATTCTAATCACAATAAATACCAGGGTAATGAAGTTGATTTCACTCGAGCCATTTATTCCGTCGGGAAGCAACTTCGAAGGTTCGAAGCAGTTTTTCGTGGAGCTGGGTTTTGATATAAAATGGGACGCTGGCGACTATATCGGTTTTGAATTGGACGGATGCAAATTCATACTACAGAAATATGACAACAGAGAATTTGCTGAAAATTTAATGATGAGCGTAAAAGTGGATGATGTAGACGAATTTCGAATGTCGGTAATTGAAAAACAATTACCAGAGAAATATGGTATCAGGATAAGCCAGGCAAAAGTGCAGCCGTATGGAAAAGAAGTAAACGTTATTGATATAGCTGGTGTTTGCTGGCATTTTGTTGAATCGTAACAAGCCGCAGGAAATTGACCCGGTGATTGTATAAATAAAGCAGAGATTAAAGATTTTACACAAATAGTGTCTGGGAAGTGATAGTCAAAATATTATTCTTCAGAAGATTATTGGCTAATTCTTATTTCACATATGAGTAATTAATCACAAATTGATGGCCTTGTTTATCTACTCAATCTGCTTGACCTCGTGTTTCGATATATCTTCCCGCACATGTTTTATAAACCTCTCATCCCCGATATTCATAGGATTCCAAGCATCACCCGTTTTTTCCACCCAAAAAATAGGCACGTCTATACTATCAATCGTTTTTAAGGGTTTAAAGAATAGTCTCTTGCCTTCCTTATAAACCTCGTATTGTATAACAAAATCTTCTATTAGTAGTTCAGTTAAATAAAGAAACATAATTAGAAATAGTTTAAAAAAGATTAGGCATAGAAAAGATCAATGACGTTAATGTTATAGCAGGTATTGAAGTTTTAAATAAAAGCCGAAAAGAAATGACTTGCCTTCAATAAGTCCACTTCATAATGCTACTTTTTTGGATTACTATTTATTTTCCATCGGAATAATAGTTAGCCGTAACTGACTGCAAGAAGTTGAGACAGGTTTTGTAGTGCCACTTTCTACTTACCTTTTAGACCGAGCAATAAACTATAAAAAGCCGGCTTCTTACTATAGTCAGAATTAAAGAGAAGCGGACTATCTGTTTTTTGTAATGCATTCACAATCCAGCTATCCTTATCAGTAACACCCCATATGGTTATGCCATGTCGTTGTGCTGCAGGCACATTTCTTATAAAAGATTGTACGACGTATTTGTACATGTCTGCCTGGCTTTGAAGCAAGGCGGCTGTAGGCGTAAAACCTACTGTATTATTGGGGTTGATACGTACATCTAACTCCGAAACTCTTACTTTCAAACCCGTGGCTGCCAGCTTTTGGAACATAGTTTCGATTCCGGAGGTTGAGTTATTTATCCCTATGTGCATTTGTGTACCTATACCATCTATTTTGGCACCTTTTGTTTGCAGTTCCTTAATATAATATAATAATGAATCCAATTTTGCATTATTAGATTCAAGATTGTAATCATTAATAAAAAGCAGCGCATTTGGATCTGCTGTTTTAGCATAGTTGAAAGCCTTTAAAGCATAATCTCTTCCGAGGTATTCGGACCAAAAAAAATAGTCGGTAGCACCCGCAGTAACAGACGAATTGGTACGGGTTCTAAGCCCGCTTGCGCCATCCGCCATTGGCTCATTAACTACATCCCACGCTTTTATTTTTCCTGCATAACGCGTAACCGAACTTCTAATAAACCTGCTCAATGCAGTATCTACTGCTGCTGCAACCTGGGCAGTGTTAGGAGGAACCACTGAGCTTGCATCTGTTACCGTGACATCATCAATGTAGTAAGTATTAGCAACAGCGCCCATGTCGAATAAGATTCTTGTTTGGGCATCCCTGGCAGAAAAGGTCCACGTTATCTGTGTCCAATCGGTCGTAGTATTGAAGTCATTTTGATACTGTGCTGTTGGTTGGGTTGAGAGTCGACCAGTTCCACCTGCAGCCGTCGCCTTGATCCAGAAAGAAACTTTATACGATGTATTAATTGTAGTATTGAAAAGATCACTCCCAATTTGTACTTTCCATTGGCTGCCGGGGTTATCGTTTGGGTTCACTATTTTTAATGACCGTACGCCACCATGCACTTCGCCTGAAGCCGTTCCCACCGAAACTGTAGCTCCATTTGTATTATAAACATTCCAGTTGTTTTGAGTGCTCGCAACAACAGCTTCGAAATCACCGTTGACAACGATATTTGGAGCGCCAGGGTTTGGAGTGCCGGCAGTGAGCGTTCTTAGATAAGTACCATTTTGATTTTGATGCCACGCTAACGTATGGCCAAAAACAGTAAGGCCGGCGTTTGTAGCAAGATTAAAGAGTTCGTCGGTAGCTGCATAGTTGAATGTTCCATCGTCTCGTACAATTGCACCGTGTTTCATATGATAACCAAACGTTACATTATTTGCTTGTCGAATTACCGTTGAACGATAAGCTGCATCGCTCTTAAAAAGCGCGTATTCTATAGCTATACCTAACGGAAAGGTCGCTGCATCCTTAAGAGTACCCGCAGTATCTGACGCAGATGTCGGTGGACCGGGAGTAACAAAAAGATCATTGTTTTTTTTACAGGAAGCCAATAATGCTGATATAGCGATAGCAGTCAAAGAAAGTCTTAATAGGGATGTCATGATGATCATTTATAAAAAGTGCATAACCATACTATGTACGTGTTTGCTGCCCGGATGTAGGATATCCGGGTTGATGAAGTGTTCGTTTTTCTGCTTGCGCTTTCCGCTTTGCAAATCTTAAGGTCGCATCTTGAAAGTCATTGGTGATCTGTTACAATACGAATATTAAGCAGGCCTTTGTAAAAAGTGGGGACTACATGAAATCCATAATTGTAGCTGCAAGTTCAAAGAAATAAAAGTCATTAACTTCCATTATTTTATTCAATATCTAAACGATATTAATATTTGAGGATCTACCTCAATCTCATTAGATGTTCTATGACCGGTCATAGATTTTTCAAACCCTGGTTGTATTGCCGTAGTAACCTGGAGATAATTTGAGGTGTAAAAAACCTTGAGTTTGCAAAATTGCGAACAGTAATTTTCTAAAGCCGTCTACCAACCAATATTTTAAAAATAGATTGATTGGAATTAGGTGTCAGGCCAAATAAAAAACCTGTTTGCAATTCCCAATTTGGATAGGCCAATAAATCGAACATTGGTCCCAGCAAATGCTCCTGTTGCTTTAGGGGTAAAAAATTACTGAAACTACCTAAACCAGAGTAATATTCTATGCCTAAACCATATTGCTGTTTCACATTATACAGCGCCTTTAACTGAGGGGAAAAGCCCCACCCTTTTTCAGGACCCGAAAACGCCACATCTATATTTGGATTAAACGAAAGATAGATGTTACCCATTGTCTTATCAATTATTGGCCTGATCTCTCCTTGCCAGTAGAAGTCGGTGAAGATGTCATCCCTGAACCTCCCAAACTCTGCCGATAAACTGGTTCCGAAAGGAAGGTTCCAACTAGTTGGGGCTGTTACCCTTGGTCTCACCTGGCTGCCAAGGTATTGATACTTTTGATCCGGCGACAAAGCAACAAACGTATAAAAACCTATTTCGAAGTTTTTTGCTATACCGTGTGTTATTTCAAGCGTGTGATTTACCCAACGGGCCGACTTCGGGTTGACCAGGGTTTTAGCTCCTTTGAATGTATAATTGTTATGAAGTTCAAAAATCGTTCTCTTTGCGCCAATTGTAGGCGAAGCATAAACCTGTATTTCATTTTCAGCCTGGCAAAAAACTAAAGAAGACCAAAAACTAGGGACGATAAGCAGCAAGAAAGGGAGTAACCTCATTAACTATTTTTTCACTAAATTATAAAAGAAGAATTAAATGATAACAGTAAAAAGTTTCTGATGCCTTGCTGATACATTATTTCCAAACTTATTTTTACTAGAAATAATTGTAGTTATATAGTTAATATGGCTTTCACATTCATTTTGATGCTTGTGAATGCAGCGCAGGTGAAAGTGACACATCTGATATTAAAAACATCACAGCATAAAAGCTTTACTGTACCGTAACCGGAAGATGAATTATCAGTAGGAATCATTTGGTTATTTTTTTATTCCGGTGTAATTTTTTCTAAGTCACATACACCGATACGAGTCTTAGCAATCATTCGTTTAAAGATTATAGCGGAGCTAAATAAGTTTTTAATATCTGAGAACTTTTCTTTCCGTATATACACCTGATGGCACTTTCACCTTGCGGCAGGCGCACTGTTACACCATACATGTATGCATATTTAGCTTCGCCATTTTGTCGGGAAGCAGTCCTAAAGAAGCTATTGGACGGCAGATTTTTCTCGCTGCGGTTTACAACCTTTTCGTTGAGCAGTAATTGCACATCCTGTTGCTGCAGGGGAAGGTCAGACGTTATTCTCAGTTGTAAAGCAACCTCCGTATTTTCTGCATGGAAGGTACCATTGAAGAGCTTGTTTACATCATCTATCGGGCAATGCCATTCTACGGTTGCAAGGCTGGTAACCACGTTACCACTAAGTGCGGCTATCGCTTCTTCCCGGTATTTGTAAAAGGGCTGGTAGTAGGATTTGCCTTTTGCAACTGCAGTGTCATAATCGTTGATTGCCTCTTTGTACTTTTTTAATTTCATGTATACATAACCACGGCTGTTATAAGAAGCAGGTTGGCGGTCATTAAGCTCAATTGCTTTGGTAAAATCAGAAAGGGCTTTTTGATAAAGACCTGCTTTACAGTAATAGTTACCGCGGTACTTATAAGGGTCGGAATAGTCGGTAACAATTAATGAAACAGCTTTATTATAATTGACCAAAGCACTGTCGTACCTGCCCGTTCTTTCATAAGTCATACCGACATTAAGAAAACCCCTGGGTTCCAGCGGATCTATACGGGTAGTTCTAAGCTGGCCTTTTAAAGCTTCTTCATAATTGCCAAGCCAGAATTGTATAGCGGCACTGTTGCCAATGGGAAATTTATTGTTTGGAGAAAATTCAATTGATTTGTTTAGGTAATACAACGCCGCATCGTACATTCCGGTTTCAAGAATAGCAAAACCTATATTGTTATAGGCAGTAGAGGAAGTGCCGTTCAGATCGACCACTTTTTGAAAGTCGTCCAGCGCCTCTTTCATATGATCGAGGTTTTTTTGAATGATACCGCGTGTAATATAATAATCAGGATTTGCAGGGTTTAACTGGATAGCCTTATTGCAGTTAATCAATGCTTCTTTATTAAGGTGCAGATCTTTCTCAACTATAGCAATAAAATGGTAAAAAGTATCAGTTTGCCTGGGTTGCAGTTGCATTGCTTTATAAAAATCGAGCAGACCCTCGTGGTACAATCCCATTTTCTGTTTTAAAGAACCTTTTTGTACATAGAGGTTAAAGTCTGAAGGATACAGTGCTATGGCGGCGTCAAGAGAATGGACGGCCTCGTCTTTCCGACCCATCGCGAATAGTACTGTGCTTCGGGCGCTGTAGGTCCAGGCAGAGGTTTGGTCTATTTCTAATGCCTTGTTGTAATCGGCAAGCGCTTCACTATATTTTTTTTGAGTTGTATAAGCCCCACCTCTCACCTGGTAGAAATAAGCATTTGGAGGGCCAACTGAAATAGCCAGGTTATAGTCGGCAATTGCTTCCGCCAAATCACCTGAAAGGGATTTTGCCAGTCCCCGGTTAAGGTATGCGAATGCAAATTTTGGGTTGAGGTTTATGCATTTACTATAATCCCCGATAGCCTCTGCAAAGCGTTTCAATTTTACTTTCACGTTGGCCCTCCAGTTGTAAGCGAAGGCAAGGTTGGGGTCTAAGGAAATAGACCTGTCAAGGTCAGGGATAGCGTTGTTATAATCGCCTAGCATAAATTTGCTAACACCGCGGTTAAACAGTGCTCCTGCATAATCCGGACTTATTTCAATGGCTTTATTATAATCTTTAATAGCTTCCTCATGCTTGCCGGATGCATTTCTAATCCATCCCCTTGTATTGTATGCCCACCCGTCGTTGGCGTTGATGGAAATGGCCATACCACAATTATCAAGGGCACCGGCGGTGTCTCCTTTGGCTAGTTTTTCATTTGCCTGTTGTATAAGAGGATTGTTGATTTGGGGGAAAGCAAATGTTACAGCTAACAGGTTTAGCAATGCAATCAAGAACACGCGAAAGAAAAAATTCATTTGTACAGCGGGTTAGCATTATAATCAAAAATGAAAATACGATAAATATATATAAAAGGTAGCCGATCACTCTATTAGAAGCAAATAGGCTAATTTTACCGCCTTCAACGAGGTCTACGTTAATAAAAAAGCCGAGCAATAATGGATTTTAG
>JAOQAJ010000368.1 GCA_025963675.1 Segetibacter sp. | reverse complement strand
TTAAAAATCGGTTCTTATCAGTTTGATCCGTGTCATCCGTGTTCTATTGTTTCGAGAAAAAAGATGAGTACACACCGTAGGTACAAGTGAGTGACACAACGATGACGGGACCGGTTATAAAGCAGGTGCAATAATCTCTCTATTAACGCATATTAAGAACGTAATTTTTAAAAATAAACGATGGAAGAAGTTTCGGAATACCAGAAGAATATTTTAGGATTGCAGCTGCCAACAGATCCGCGTTGGGTTGATCTTGCCCATATTTCACTTGAAGACATTTTAACTGACCACGCGTATTGCGAGCAAAAGGCTGCTACCAGTTGTATTTCGCTCATTCAACGTTATTCCGATAAAGAAAAACTGGTCACAGAATTAGCACCTATCGTTACTGAAGAATGGGGACATTTTAGGCTGGTGTTAGCTGAATTAAAAAAGAGAAATCTTAAACTCGGAAAACAGCGAAAAGATGAATACGTAAATAAGTTAATGACCTTTCAAAAAAAAGATGGAAGTGACGAAGAGAGGTTTTTAGATAAGCTTTTAATATTTGCTTTAATTGAAGCAAGAAGTTGCGAAAGATTTAAGAGACTCAGTGAAGGATTAAATGATACATACTTAAGTAATTTCTATAGACGGTTTATGGAAAGCGAAGCAGGGCATTATACATTATTTATAGAGTTGGTAGAAACGTATATTGATAAAGAACGGGTAAGAACAAGATGGCAACAATGGCTTGCTTACGAGGCTGAAGTAATGAAAGATCTCTCAGTGAGAGGAGACAGAATTCATTAAGAAGATAATATAGAATATTCGTCAAAAACTGTAGTACAGTATGACAACAATTAATCTATAAAGCATAAAAAAAGTCCCGAATAACGGGACTTTGAATTATGTCAGCTATCGAAAAAATCTTATTCAGATGATTTCTTAGCAGCGGCCTTTTTAGGAGCGGCTTTTTTAGCGGCAGCTTTCTTAGGAGCAGCAGCGGCTTTCTTAGGAGCAGCAGCTTTTTTAGCAGCAGCCTTTTTAGGAGCCTCAGCTTTTTTTGGAGCAGCTTTCTTAGGAGCAGCGGCGGCTTTTTTTGGAGCAGCAGCGGCTTTCTTAGGAGCAGCGGCTTTCTTAGCAGCAGCCTTTTTAGGAGCAGCTTTTTTTGCAGTTGCCATGTTTTTAAAATTTAATGGTTAGTAAATATCCGTTAAAATTAAAAACTTATTAGCAACTGCCAAAATTTATTCAGCGATAGCTACCTCAGTCACTACAGAAACCGTAGTTCTTTCGCTTCTTCCTTTCTTAAATTCTACCAATCCATCAGTCAATGCAAACAATGTGAAGTCTTTACCAAGACCTACATTTTTACCAGGATGATATTGAGTGCCGCGTTGGCGAATGATGATGTTACCGGCGATTGCAGCCTGGCCACCAAATATTTTTACACCCAGGCGTTTCGCCTGCGAGTCACGGCCGTTTTTTACGGAACCTTCACCTTTCTTGTGAGCCATAATATTTTGATTTATAGATTTTGTAATGTTGTGATTTATGATGCACGATGTTCAGATAAATCTAAAAATCCCACAATCAATACATCTCAAAATTTACGCGATGCTTTGAATTTTAATTTGAGTATACTGCGTTCTGTGACCAAGCTTCTTGCGGAAACCTTTTCTTCTTTTCATCTTAAAAGCAATTACTTTATCGCCTTTAACAAGATCACTAACTATTTCTGCGGTAACTTTTGCTGTTACTCCTGCACCTGAAGATAGATTACCATCGGTACCTGTTAACAGTACATCACTGAACTCAACAGTATCTCCGGTTTGACCTTGCAGGTGAGGTACATACAAACTCTGACCAGCTTGTACTCTAAATTGTTGTCCTGCGATTTTTACTACTGCAAACATAAATTTTCGAAAATTAGGAGTGCAAAAATAAGGATAAGCAGTTATAAAAGATTGGAAATAATAAAAAAAACTCCAAAAAGTCTCTTAATAAAGTTGTTAAAAGAGTGGAAAGCTGCAAATCAAACTAAAAATAAAGACAATAGGTGTAGGTTTCTCTATTTTTGCCCCTCCCAATCTTACAGGAAAAAACATGACTTTAAAATCATTGCTGGCAAAACCGTTCGCCTCTTTTATCTATAATAAAATAAAAAAAGGAACCAAGACCGCGGTAGCCGACCAGCAGGCGATTCTTTTAAGCTTAATAAAACACGCGAAGAATACCACATTTGGCAAAGATCATACATTTGAAAAAATCAGTTCTTATGACGATTTTAAGCAACTGGTTCCTGTACGAGATTATGAAGAATTGAAGTCGTACATCGAACGGATAAAAAAAGGTGAAGCTGATGTTTTATGGAGAGGCAAGCCAATATATTTTGCAAAAACGAGTGGAACGACCAGCGGGGTTAAATATATTCCGATATCAAAGGACTCAATTTCAAATCATATAAATACTGCACGAAATGCTTTGTTATGTTATATGGTTGTTAGTGGAAACTATTCGTTTATAAATGGTAAACTTATCTTCCTTAGCGGCTCTCCTGTTTTAGATCAAATTGGTGGTGTCGCAACGGGAAGGTTAAGTGGTATAGTTAATCATCATGTTCCCGGCTACTTAAGATCAAATCAGTTACCTGGCTATGAGACCAACTGTATAGAGGAATGGGAAACTAAACTTGATAAAATAGTAGAGGAAACCATTCATCAAAACATGACTCTTATAAGCGGCATTCCTCCCTGGATGCAAATGTATTTTGATAGACTAACTGAACGAACCGGCAAAAAGATAAAGGACATTTTTCCAAACTTTTCTGTAATGGTACAGGGCGGAGTTAACTTTGAACCTTATAAGGCGAAACTTGTAGATAGTATTGGAAAACCAATTGATACAATAGAATTATTTCCTGCTTCAGAAGGCTTTTTTGCATTCCAGGATAATTATAAAGAGCCGGGTTTATTATTGAATACAAACTCAGGGATATTTTTTGAGTTTATTCCTGCTGCTGAAATCTTTAATGAAAACCCTACCCGGCTTTCTTTGAAGGATGTAAAAGTGGGAGAAAACTATGCTTTAATTATAAGTAACAATGCGGGGCTTTGGGCTTATAATATCGGAGACACGATTAAGTTTACCAGCACAAATCCTTATAAAATAATTGTCAGCGGAAGGATCAAACATTTTATTTCGGCATTTGGCGAACATGTAATTGCCGAAGAAGTTGAATATGCTTTGCTAAAAGCTGCAAACGAAGAAGGAATAAAAATCGTTGAGTTTACAGTCGCTCCATTTATTAGTCAAACAAAAGGCAAAAGCTATCATCAGTGGTTTATCGAATTCGAAAACGTTCCCTCTGACATTTACTCATTTTCAAAAAAGGTTGACAATAACCTTAGAAGCAAAAATGTATATTATGATGATTTGATTGCAGGCAATATACTTGAGCAACTAAAAATTTCTCCAATCAGGAAAAATGGGTTTATTGATTATATGAAAAGTATCGGAAAACTTGGCGGACAAAATAAGGTACCGCGATTAAGTAATGATCGAAAACTGGCGAATGAGCTAACGGCTTTTATCGTTTAAGCAGTTTCTAATTCTTTACGTGCTATTGTTAAATCATGAGCCATTTGTACCCCAAGCCAGTAAGACGCATTAACTTCCAATTGTTTCTCCAATTTTAATGCAAGCCAGGCAGATACATTGTCTTTTATCTTTAAGCAAATCACTCAGATGAGATGACTGCATACCTATAAAACTGCAAAATCTTTTTTTAAAATATTTCTAGCTTCCAATTCGTCAGCTAAAATTTAACCTGGATGAAGTGTGACATCTGTTTCCAGCACTTTTTCATTCCTTCCTATTACTCTGTCATCAATCATAACTATGTCTCGTAATGTTTTGACAAATTTTCTATTAATATTATCTCCACCAGTTTTATTACGTCATTTTCAATTTTAAACTCAAGTCTGTATTGTTTATTTACACGTACCAAATACAAACCCTTTTTGTCCCCTTTCAACGCTTCGAAATGCAACCCCTTTTGTTGTCTTCATTCAATTGAATTTTCTGCAAGAGCAATTTTTAAAACAGTTTTTTTGAATTGAATAACAACTTCCGTACTGAAAACTGGCTTTCTGTTTGCGTTTGATTCGCATAAAGTTTCTCTAAATACGCGTCGTTAAACTGGATTTGCATAACTTATTCTTTTGCATATTTTTTCTTAAAATTTTTATAGAGGTTTCTCCTCTTCATTTTTTTTCTAATATTTCAAAAAATACCACAACAGAAACAAATTGGCAAATTCCGGTAATTTTTATTGCGTTCAACCCACACTTTGTAAAACCCAATATTCCGCTATCTTTACCGCCCCTGATTTTAAATTTATGTCTCAAAAAAGAATAGCAATATTTGGCTCTACAGGTTCGATTGGCACACAAGCTCTCGAGGTTATTGCAGCAAATCCTGAGAAATTTTCTGCAGAAGTTCTTACAGCACAGACAAATGACGAATTACTGGTTCAACAGGCCTTGAAGTTTAATCCTAACGTAATAGTAATCGGTGATGAGAAAAAATATTTTAAAGTAAAAGAAGCCCTGGCAGGCACTGATGTAAAAGTTTTTGCCGGTGAAAAAGCTTTGGAAGAAGTGGCCGCTTTAGATTGTTATGATTTAATGCTTGCTGCTATTGTGGGTTATGCCGGATTAAAACCGACGCTCGAAGCTTTGGAAGCAGGTAAAGCTGTGGCACTTGCAAATAAAGAAACATTAGTCGTCGCGGGAGATATCGTGATGAAAAAGGCGATGGAAAAACGCGTTCCGGTTATTCCTGTCGACAGTGAGCATTCTGCTATTTTTCAATGCCTTGTCGGTGAAACAAGAAACCGTATAGAAAAAGTAATTTTAACTGCAAGTGGTGGTCCTTTCCGAGGCAAGAAACCTAATTTCCTGGTGAATGTAAAAAGAGATCATGCGCTTCAACATCCCAACTGGACAATGGGCGCAAAGATTACGATAGACAGCGCTACACTCATGAATAAAGGCCTTGAAATGATTGAGGCCAAATGGTTGTTCAATCTAAAGCCGGAGCAAATTCAGGTGGTTATACATCCGCAAAGTATCATTCATAGTATGGTACAATTTGAAGATGGAAGTATAAAAGCACAAATGGGCTTGCCAGACATGAAGTTGCCTATACAATATGCACTTGGCTTTCCAAACCGTATTCAAAACAATTCCCCACGACTAAATTTCCGCACCTTTTCAACATTGAATTTCGAAGAACCTGATATTAAAACATTCAGGAACTTAGGGCTTGCTATGGAAGCTTTAAATAAGGGTGGAAATATGCCGAGTATTTTAAATGCCGCAAACGAAATAGCAGTGTATGCTTTCCTTCGAAACCGAATTGGGTTTTTAGATATGACGGAAGTAGTTGAGCAAACCATGAACAAAATACCCTTCATAGAAACTCCAACCCTGGATGAATACTTTGAAAGCGACGGAGAGGCAAGAAGTTTTGCAGCATCTTTAATTCAGATGTAAGTCGACCCAAAAAGAGGAGAGAGACGACGATAAGCACCAAATCAGCTAACAATGTCTGCAGATATTTTTTTTGAACCCTGCTTTGTTTTTTTATTGCAGCAGCCGTTGCGTCGCACAGCGTGTACTATATAACTTTTTGCATCACGTAACATCTCAGGAAATTCTCCTTTATAATTAGCAAGCCGAACCTTTAACTTAAATACTTGTAATACTTTGAAGCTTTATGTTTTTATTTGCGCATCATTGACTGACTGTACAAGTGAGTGACACAACAAAAGCTGAACGAAGGTTCAGAGTTGGAAAACAAAAAAATTATATCACGAAAAAATTAGTCCCTTTAGGGATTTAGGGCATGACATTATTAGCTATAGATTGGAGTAGTGTAGCAGTTAAAACAGGACAATTCATTTTATCGTTTTCAATACTGGTTGTTTTACATGAAATGGGTCACTTCTTTCCGGCAAAGTGGTTTAAATGCAGAGTTGAAAAATTCTATCTTTTTTTTAATCCCGGCTTTAGTTTATGGAAGAAGAAAATAGGAGAAACTGAATACGGTCTTGGCTGGGTTCCTTTTGGGGGATATGTAAAGATATCGGGGATGGTAGATGAGAGTATGGATAAAGAGCAATTAAAATTGCCAGCGCAACCACATGAATTTAGAAGTAAAAAGGCCTGGCAAAGGCTAATTATAATGATCGGAGGAGTTGTTGTGAACATTGTGCTTGCAATCGCCCTCTTCATAATGATTATGTTTGTTTGGGGCGAACAATACCTGCCGGCAAAAAACCTTCAATATGGAGTTCATGCTGATACACTTGCACAAAAGATAGGTATCCAGGATGGAGACAAAATTGTTTCAGTTGGTGGAAAGCCACTCGATAATATAGAAACTGTTGAAGCCGAAATTATTTTATCTGAGGCAAAACATTTACAGGTAGACCGCAATGGTCAAACAGTTAACGTTCAAATTCCAGATGGGTTAGTTAAGCAACTAAATAAAAATAAGCTCCAGGGATTTATTGACGTAAGGTTTCCTGTAATATTTGACTCTGTTGCAGAAACAGCAACTTTTACCGCAGGGAAAGTAGAAAAGGGTGATCGTTTATTAGCTTTCAATAATAAACCTATTCAATTCTTTCACGAGTTTGATGCCGAAAAAAGCAAGTTGAAAAATGTAGTGGCACCTATGAAACTATTGCGTGGCACCGACACCGTTGATGTAAAAGTGAAGGTGAATGAAAAGAGTGCTTTAGGAATTTATTTTAAAACACCTGGGAGTCTCTTCGGCACGACAGTTAAAACCTATACCCTTGGACAGTCTATTCCCGCCGGTTTCAATAAATGCTTTGAAACATTAGATCGCTACATTACAGGACTGAAACAATTGTTTACAGGTAAAGTAAATGCAAGCGATTCTTTAGGCAGTGTTATCAGCATTGGAAATACATTTCCAAGTCTATGGGATTGGCAGAAGTTTTGGACCCTTACTGCTATATTCTCCATAATTCTTGCTTTTATGAATATACTTCCCATCCCAGCTTTGGATGGCGGCCATGCGCTGTTCACATTAGTTGAAATGGTAACAGGACGTAAGCCAAGCGACAAGTTTATGGAGTATGCCCAAATGGTCGGAATGGTGTTGTTACTGGGTTTGATGGCATATGCCTTAGGATTAGACTTCTGGAGATTGTTTAAATAATAGAACCAGGATTAAGGGATTGACCGGATTAGATGGAAATTTAGAGATGACATCTATGATTAAAGGGAAATAAGGATTGGATGTGATTTTCAACTCTTATTTCCCTTTAATCTTTTTAATCCTTCAATCCGGGTTCTATCACCCTGCTACATCTCTATCCCAATCTTCTTCATCAATAAGGACGCGTTCATACTCTGGCAAATCCCTCGTTTTAGTTTGTAATCAAAGTACAACTCCTCTCCTTCCACCTGCACATCAAAATGAAAATTGCTGATGTCGTTTTTATATTCTTTATAAAGACTAGCAAGTTCTACATCGTGTGTAGCAATAACCGCTACTGCCTGCTCTCGAATCAATTGTTTTATCAATGCTTCCGAACCGGTATGACGGTCAAGAGAATTGGTACCCCGCAAAATTTCATCAAGAAGTATAAACACTTTTTCATGCTGCTTAACCTGGTCAATTATGCTTTTCAATTTTTTTAATTCGGCATAAAATGTAGAAGTATTTTCTGCAAGATTATCTGCGATCCGCATGCTACTATATAGCTTAGCCGGACTAAAAGTAAATGTCTTAGCACATACGGGAGCACCGATTTGAGCAAGCACAAGGTTAACAGCAACGCTGCGCAGAAACGTACTTTTACCAGCCATATTAGAGCCAGTGATGATCGCAACTTTTCCCGTTCCTTCTGTTGTGAAAGAATTGTCGACTCGCTTTTTTCCATCTATTAATGGATGCCCAATGTCTTCTCCAGACAAAGTGAAATGTTGGTCAACAATAACCGGAAAAACCCAGTCGGGATGGTTGAAAGTAAGGGTTGACAAAGTGCTAATCAGCTCGATATTTGTCAATATATCAAACCAGTCGGTTACCGAATCGGAATAGTTTTCCTTCCATTTATTAAGAGCATTTGCCTGCCTCACATCCCATAACAAAAAGGTATTTAGAACCATAAATACCATTATATTCAATCGAAAATCAAAACGTTTCAGTATTTCTTTCAATTCCTTAATCCCTGCCGTTCCATTCTTTTCTGATATCAATATCTTTTTGTACGAATCTAATAATTCAGACTTAGCCGGAAGGTTTTCAATCAAAAGCAACTGCCTGTAAATTGTATCAATTTCACCTTCTATTTTAGTTAGTGCGGTATACGTTTCCATAACTTTCCCGCTTCCATATTTAGCTATGAGAAAGTAAGCAAAAACAAGAAGCCAGAAAACAGAAGATGTTATCCAATCAAGCAGGTAAGCACCGAGGGTAATTAAGGTGATAGAAGTAAATATAGCAGGGAAGATTTTCCAAAAGGCATGCTGTAATGGTTTAGGCATTTGTAGCCAAAATTTCAGCTTTTGCTCGGTAGCAAAAGTTACTGGATTGGCTACTCCTGTTGATTGCAACTTTTGTCGCCACTCATACTGAGGTGCAAGACTTTTTGCTGCTGCCTGCCGGCCAATAATAGTAATTTTTCCCGATGCACTAAGTAGTGCTGCTGCAAGCAGACGTTTTGATTGTTCGGAGGTGCATCGATTGACATACTGATAAAGAGAAGCTGTACCAAACAAATCTAGGTCGCCGGCATAGGGATGTTCATGAGGCAAAAATGGCAGGCCATCTTCCCTTTCATCATACTTACCTGAAAGAATACGTAGCTCCTCATCGTTTATCGCAAGCATTCTTTCGGCGTCTGCTATTTTAGCATTGTTATCAGCATCAACGGAGATGACGTAGAGAAAAACAGCAATTCCTGCCACTACTAAAATCCATGTTATTATGTACGATTTAAAAAATAGTGAATAAATTAAACTCAATATTGCAATACCTATAAAAAGTCTTAGCCATCCAATGTTGCTTCGTTTTCTTTTTAGTTGTTTCAGGAGGTCTGAAAAAATGCTTACCTGTTGTTTGTATATTTCTTCTGGTATCGTCTTTTGTTGCATACTTGTAATGAGAACTTAATAAAAACGTTAAGATAGCGATTGGAATAGTAATGTTTTGTAAATTTGCGGAACAACAATGGGGCTGTACCTGGTTTTGACAGCATAGGTTGTTGTGGGTATAAGCATGCAGTGCGTTGTGTTATTAGCACTTTAATCTGAAAGCTCAACAAACAAAAGGCGAAAATACTTACGCCATGGCTGCCTAATTCAGAGAATTAGCATCCATTATGGCCGGGAATGCAGGTTGACCTGTTACCACGCTTCCCCGCCGAATCAAACAAACAAAACGGGTTGCTGATGCGATAGGCTGTGATTGCATCTTAAGACCATACAGCTAAGGAAGTGAGTGGTTTGTCCGGTTCCGGCTGCTTCCCGACAACTAATTCCGGAATAAGCATGTAGAAGGCTTATGGCAGATATGTTTGGACAGCGGTTCGACTCCGCTCAGCTCCACGCTTAAGTACTTCAAAGCCCGTAAATATTCGTTTACGGGCTTTTTTTATTTTGGACGTCCTCCTTT
>JAOQAJ010000330.1 GCA_025963675.1 Segetibacter sp. | reverse complement strand
CAACACGGAGGTGTATATTAGGTGTTGTATCTCAAATGAAGTATTTAAAACCGGGCAATAAGTAGACACAAGCCACATTGTATCCTCTTTAAACCTCATCACAAAAAGCAATGGCTATTAAATTATTATTTGTAAGCTCATGGGTAGTACTTATCCTATTTTCATGTAAAAAGCAGGAAGGCGGTACTAGTACCCAAACTGATCCGGTAGAAAAACAATTGAGGGAAGGGTTAATTGCTTATTATCCATTCAACAATAACTCTAACGATGAAAGTGGTAATAATTATAATCTAATAGTTAAAGGTGCAGTACTTACTAGTAACAGATTTGGTGAACCATCAAAGGCCTATAGTTTCAATGGAATAAATACTCTAATGGAGATACCAAGATTGCAAAAGGCGGATAGCGTGCGGCAAGTTACTATCTCGGTATGGGTAAAAACAGAACAGTTGACAGATGAGTGTATTCTATCCTTTCTGCCTAAGGAGCCAATTTGTTCTTATAGTTTAGGTTTTGCTAATAATAGTAATATTAATATGTATCGAACAAATCACAAGATGGTGACAACTAATAGCCGAAGTAATTGCACAACTTCTATAATTGGTGATAATATTACCAATCCTTTGAACAAATGGTGTCATATAGTCTTAGTACAAAAGTATAATACCGATAATCCCGCTTTTCCCCGTAGTGAATACTCCCAATATTTCGATGGCAGTAAGTTAAGCGCTGGCGGTGCATCACCCTTTGGCTCTAACCCTATTGCAACTTCCTTTAACAATGGTGGCACCATTGGATCTAATAATACAACTGGAAATAACGATTTTAATTATGGTTATTTTAAAGGCAGTATAGATGATGTACGAATTTACAACAGAGCCTTATCAGAGGAAGAAATCCTTAAATTATTTAGCCTACACGATTAGCTACCGTTTTTGGTACTCTTATGCGTGTTAATTGATCGAAATAACCTTACCATTTTTTCAAGCCTGGTGAAAGGAACAATTAATATATTTCCTAATTGAAGCCCTAGGTAGAGCCAATTTGTTTTGAATGCGTATATGAAGTTTAAAGGAAAGTATAATCTATTTCATCTGCCTCATATATAATTCTTTTTTTTACCGGTCGCACTGTTCCTAGCCTTAGAGGGATAACGCAGAAAGAAGGATTAAATGGATATTTTGCATCTATTTTTAGCATCACCCCTGGCTGCTTCTCCTATACTCCCCCGGATTTAAATGATACTGTTTCCTAAACAGCCGATTAAAGTTCGATAAATTTTTAAACCCCGAATCGTAACAGATCTCCAAAACGGAAAGGTCTGTTTCTTTCAACAGTTTACACGCTTCGTTCAATCGCATTTCAATTACAAAGCTGACAAATGGTTTTTGCGTTCTTGATTTAAAATACCTGCAAAACGCCGACTCCGAAAGGTTGGTAAGTTTAGCTGCTGCTTCAATACAAATCTCCTCCTTGTAATTGCTTAAAGCATATTCCAGCACCTTGTGCATTTTAAGACTATCGCTTGCATTAATGCCGCTGATTGTACTTACAGACAGTGGTTGTAAATCATTGGAGAAGGACAGTAAACCGAAAATTTCTATCAGCCCTTTCAACCTGTCAATTTTTGAAGCCTCAATCATATCGAACATAATGTCTCGTATCTTTTTCCTCGTTTCTCCCACTATCATCACGCCGTTCATTGACAATGAAAGTACATGTTTCATCTCCATCATTTCCCGGCTATTGAAGAAGGATGTTCCCAAAAAATCTTCAAGAAATTGAATGACAATAGAGCTGGGTTTCACAGTTGCGGCTGGCTCATAAAAACTGTTATCTGCTTTAAAAAGGTGAGGGACATTCTTGCCGATAAAAGCCATCTCACCTTGCTGGTATTCAGAAAAACTATTGCCAATGAACTTCTTGCCAAAACCACTTTCGCAATACACCAGTTCGTATTCTTCATGAAAGTGCCAGGGGGTTTCAAAATAAGGTGAAGTGTAACGGTTAACAACAAAAGAATTACCTCTTGTTAGAGGCAATTTCTGGTAAATAGCGCTTTTATTTTTTTGATCGGTCAGAATAGTATCGGTAAAAGTAGGTTTAATGAGGAAATTAAGTAATAATTCTCATTCCTTTACTGCATCGTTTAAGCCAATTACAACAATTGATATTATCCTGACATGCAAATGCTTTTGAACAAGTGTATTGTTATTATAGGCGGCACCACCGGTCTTGGACTGTCTGCAGCCAAAGCTTTTGTTGGTGAAGGGGCAAAGCTTGTATTAGTTGGACGAAATGCTGAAAGTTGCGAGCAGGCAAAAGCACTTCTGGGCGAGGTGGTTGAAGTGTATGCGGCTGATGCCTCTGACCCTGAAACAGCACCCTATGCAATTGAACTTTGTATGCATCATTTTGGTGCCTTTCACGGCTTGTACCATATTGCAGGCGGCAGTGGCAGAAAGTTCGGTGATGGCCCTTTGCACGAACTAACACTCGAAGGCTGGAACAAAACTTTCGAACTGAACCTTACCAGCCTAATGCTCTCCAACCAGGCCGCTGTTAAGAAGTTTATGGAGTTGGGACAAGGTGGTACTATCCTTAACATGGGTTCAGTTTTGGGCTTGTCTCCATCGCCTAAATATTTTGTTACACACGCTTATGCTGCTACAAAGTCGGCGGTTGTTGGTTTTACAAGATCGATAGCGGCGTACTATGCCAAAAATAATATCAGGGTGAATGTGGTTGCGCCTGCATTGGTAGAAACACCGATGTCAGAAAGGGCCAGTAAGGATGAAGTTATCCTTGATTTCGTAAAGACAAAACAACCATTAGACGGCGGGCGGAACGGTCGTGCGCAAGACCTGGATGGAGCGGCAATTTATTTCATGTCTGATGCCTCAAATTTTACCACTGGCCAGGTACTTTATGTCGATGGTGGTTGGGACATTTCAGAAGGGCAGTATCAACAATAATAAAAATGCAGGTAGCAATTGGTATCGATTTAGGTGGGACGTATGTGAAAGGAATTTTGCTCAGTCAACAGGGTGAAGTTCTTCACCAACATTTTATTCCAACTAACGATGACGCGGATGGTAAATGGCGGGACAATGTGTTGGAAATGGTTAATCATTTAAGAAGCCTTCATTCCAAACAAATTGATGTTATTGGTCTCTCATGTCCCGGGCTTGCAAATGAACAGAATACCTGTATTTCTTACATGCCCAACCGGTTACCGGGTCTTGAGAATTTTAATTGGGAAGAATACTTCGGTACTAAAACTTTTGTCCTAAATGATGCCCATGCAGCTTTGTTAGCAGAGGCGAAATTTGGCGCGATCAAAGGATATAAAAACGCAGTGTTGCTAACTTTGGGCACCGGCGTTGGCGGTGGAATATTAATCAACGGAGAACTGTACCAGGGGCTCCAACAAATGGCGGGACACTTCGGTCATACCTGCATCAATCCCGGCGACGACGAATTAAGCATTGTTGGAATGCCCGGTAGCCTCGAATATGCGATTGGGAATTACTCCATTAAACGCAGATCGCTGGGTCGCTACCAGGCAACGCATGAGTTGGTAAAAGCCTATCAGCAGAACGAGCCTTTTGGTACATGGCTCTGGCTCGATATGGTTAGAAAACTCGCTTTAACCATTGCGTCCTTTGCGAATTCTTTGTCGCCGGAAATCGTCGTATTAGCTGGTGGTATTACACAAGCAGGCGAGGCTT
>JAOQAJ010000318.1 GCA_025963675.1 Segetibacter sp. | reverse complement strand
ACAGACTGGTCGCCTGCATCAGATCCTTTATAAGCGTCATCTGAAGCAACGCCACCAAAAGCCCAATTAGTCGGCGTTGAATAAAACCCAGCGCCTGCACCACTAAACCCATTCAGTTGGGCATACGCACCGATTAACAATCCATTTACTCCGGCACTATTGGCCAGCGTACTTTCGTCAAGGGTACCTAATGGAGCTTTCTCCAAAAAGCTTTTCTTACAAGCATAAAGCATCGAGACGGTTGCAATACATGCTATTAATACGTATTTATAATTAACATTTTTCATATAGCTCTAGTTGATTCTGTTTTTAATTATCACATGTTAGCAAAAGTTAAAACGAAAGATTAACTCCGACGTTAAAATTCTTTTGATTGTTTGGGTAGTTTCCATAATCTATACCGAAAGCAGTATTACTTCCAGACAATTCAGGGTCCAAACCCTTATATTTGGTAATGGTAAATAAATTAGCGGCTTGGAAATATACCCTAAGTTTGTTTAGCCCAATTCTGCTCAATTTTGAAGAAGGGATTGTATATCCTAAAATGAGAGATTTCAATCTAATATAAGAACCATCTTCCAGATAATAGCTGTTCGGCACTCCGTTATTACTAAAGTTACTAACATTTTCTACTATAGGTGTTGTAGCACCTGTATTAGTTGGAGTCCAGGACTTGTACAGCGCGTCTTTACTTTTTGCTCCCTGGAAGGAAGGGAAGAAATCGGTCCACCATTTAACGTAATTTATCACATCGTTCCCTTGCGAACCATAAAAAAATGCACTAAAATCGAAATTTTTATATGCAGCTCCTAAATTTAAACCGAAAGTATAATCAGGATTTGGATTTCCAAAAAAAGTTCTGTCGTCATCGGAAATCTTTCCATCGGGCGTGCCCGTCAAATTTCCGTTTGCATCCCTGCCATTATTATCTTCATATTTAAAACGGCCCGGAGCCGCCGCATCTTGTGTCGGAGATTTTGCAACATCGTCTGCACTTTGGAACAACCCTAATACTTTATAACCAAAGAAAGCACCGATAGGATGGCCTACCTGATTACGTGCAAAGTCGCCAATCCTTGAACCACCGGCTCCAAAATAACTACCCGGAATATCGGTGATATTGCTGTTGTACGTCGTATAAATAACACCAATGTCATAAGAAAAATCGCGCTTCAGCTTCCCCCTGTATGTTGCACTAAGATCAATACCAGAGTTTTCAACATTTCCAATATTTATTGTAGGCCTTCCAGCACCTCCGGCGGTAGCAGGAAGAGGTTGCCCAAACAATAATCCTGAAATTGATTTTTTATACCACTCTACCGACAAATCAAACTTATTTTGAAATAATGTAGCATCAAAGCCCACATTTGTTATCTTATCCTCTTCCCAGCCCGTAGCCGGGTTACCAATTGATACTTCACGAAAACCAATCGTTGATGAAGAATTGGTACCTGCAATGTCATAGTATGCATCATTCGGGCCTCCTCCAAATAATGTAAAAGCATTCGTTGCACTTACGTTGGCCTGCGATCCTAAAATTCCATAACCTCCTCTAAATTTTAAATCGTTTATCCAGACAATACCTTTCATGAATTGCTCATTAGATATTCTCCAGCCAGCGGTAACGGCAGGAAAAACACCATAACGTTTCTCAGGACCAAATACAGAAGACCCATCTCTTCTAACCGTTGCGCTCAATAAGTATTTGTCATTAAAGCTATAGTCAAGGCGACCAATGAGAGAAAAAAGTGAATTTTGGTATGCGCCGCTATAGTTTTGCTGTCCAATTGGACTACCGTTAGATAAGTTCCGGAAATTTGGATCAGTGCTAAAATAATTATTTCTGGATCCTCCAACATTACGCCCGTAGTAATCAATTGCTTCAGTGGCAACAAATACTTTTACATTATGTTTCTGTGCAAAAACATTTGAATAAGTTAAGCTGTTTGTCCATGTCCAGTTTCTGTTATAGTAAGACCCTTCATAATAACTATTTTGGCCGGCATTCTCCGCATTTTCATACGTACGAAAACTAAACCCATAAAAATGTCCAAGGTTTAACGTTCCTCCAAAGTTTGATCTTGCAGTAAAGTGGTTTAAAAAATCCACTTCTAAAAAAGCATTTCCCTGCACATCCCATTGGTTTCCTTTGTTATCTTTTGCCCTTGTCCTGCTGGCAACCGGGTTGTAGCCCTGGCCTAAGCCTGAACCGGCGGCGCCACCCCAGTTACCTTTAATATCATAAACGGGAACAATAGAAGGAGTTCGATAAACCTGGGATATTTCATTTCCCTCACCCTGGTTTCCTATCTGTGGATTATCCCGGTTAAACATGTACAAGTTCTCGCCAATTCTTATATTCTTTTTAAGATTAAACAAAGTATTGACCCTGGCTGAATACCTTTTTAAATATGTTTCTATTAAAGTACCTTGCTGATTAAAATAGCCAACTGAAAACAAATAAGTAGATTTATCGCTTCCACCGCTTGCTGTAATGGTATGACTTTGTATAGGTGCAGGTTTAAATATTTCATGGAACCAATCTGTACCTTGTTTGTTAGCCCGCACAATTTGATACTGAGGTCTCGAAAAATCAATATTGTATAGGTCAGGATTAACTGAAGCGTCTCCTTCTCTGGCTCCGCTTGGGAGAATATAATCAGGTAAAACTGGAGTAGCACCATTTCCATATTGGGGGTGCGTAGGATTGCC
>JAOQAJ010000308.1 GCA_025963675.1 Segetibacter sp. | reverse complement strand
GGTCCATTTCAGTAAGCGTATTTGTAGACGAGTCGCCGGCAGCAATCAAACTGTCTATTCTTTCAACTTCCTGGGTAGTTAAGCGGCGATTGTATGGCTTAACTGTTGAGTACATCAGGTTTGTATTGCCGGTTTTTATTTCCAACCTGTTCAATATATCATTGTCTTTTGTGCCGAAGGGAATATAGGAACTTTGAGAAAATGTAACTAAGGGAATGAATAAAAAAACAAGTATGCGAACGGATTTGATAATTTGCATGAAATATTGGTTTTGGTAAAATACCTGATATGAACTATTTAATAAAAGATATACAAATTGTTAACGAAGGTAAAACTTTAGCATCTGATGTATTTATAAAAGATGGCATCATTCAAAAAATTGACGCCAACATTTCAGTTGCAGAAAAGGTTAATGAGATTAACGGAACCGGTAAATTTTTATTGCCCGGGGCGATCGATGACCAGGTGCATTTTAGAGAACCGGGACTAACCCACAAAGCGTCCATTTACTCTGAATCAAAAGCTGCAGTTGCAGGCGGTGTTACGAGTTTCATGGAAATGCCTAATACTGTTCCCCCTGTCTTTACCCAGGAATTGCTGGAACAGAAATACGCCATTGCTACTAATTCTGCACTTGCCAATTTTTCATTTTATATGGGCACCGGCAACGACAATCTTGACGAAGTGCTTCGAACAAATGAAAAGAAAAATGATGTTTGTGGTGTAAAGGTTTTTATGGGTTCGTCAACAGGAAATTTATTAGTTGATAATCCCCTCGTTCTTGAAAAAATATTTAATGGAGTTGAATTATTGATAGCAACTCATTGCGAAGATGAGGCAACGATCAAAAGAAATTTTGCAAGGCTTAAACAAAAGAAAGAAACTTTAGAACCTTCCGATCATCCAATAATAAGAGATGAAGAGGCTTGCTTTGAATCTTCTTTTCGTGCAGTGCAGCTTGCAAAAAAAAATGATGCGCGGCTGCACATCTTACACATAAGTACAGAAAAGGAACTGCAGTTATTTAGCAACATGCTTCCTTTAAAAGAGAAAAGAATTACTGCGGAAGTATGCGTACACCACCTACATTTTACCAGCGACGATTATAGCGAATTAGGTAACTTAATTAAATGTAATCCGGCTATAAAAGCCGCTCACAATAAGAGGGCTCTTTGGCAAGGTTTGCTCGACGACAGGTTGGATGTAATTGCTACAGACCATGCCCCCCACACATGGTCCGAAAAAAATGAGCCCTACGAAAAAGCCCATGCCGGATTGCCTCTCGTGCAACATTCGCTGTTGCTGATGCTGGCATATGTGAAACAGGGAAAACTTTCACTGGAGAAAGTAGTTGAAAAAATGAGTCACGCTGTAGCAGATTGTTATCAAATAAATAAAAGAGGGTACATTAGAGAAGGATATTATGCAGACCTCGTAATTGCTGACTTAACTGGCAGCACCACTGTCGAAAAAGAAAATATTTTGTATAAATGCGGGTGGAGTCCTTTAGAAGGAACCCAATTTCCCGCAGCCATCACTCACACTTTTGTCAACGGCAATTTAATTTATGGAAACGGGCAATGGAATGAGTCTATAAAAGGAGTGAGAATGAAATTTGATAGATAATATAAGTACAAAAAATAGCGCTTAAAGTCGCAACAGACCGGAAACTCTGAAAAATATGCAAGCCGACAAAACGACGATTCACGATCTATCAATATTTCACAGTGAAGAGGAACAGTCTGTTTTTCATCACCTCGATTTTACAACTACAATTGGTGGAAGGGAATGGTTTCGACACCTGCTGGCGCATCCGTACTCAGATCTTCAAAAAATAGAGGAAACACAACAAACAATTAGGCTGATCATTGAAAAAGCCGATAGGTGGCCGACGATTATTTCAAATGGAACGGTTATGGTCGTACAAAGATATTACGACTCGCAGATCGATGCAATTCCTAATTATTCAAACCCTGTTAACAGCCTTTACTATAGAGTATTAAAATCCCAGGATTACGCTTTAATAAAATTTTCTGTTACACATTTCATCGATTTTGCTATTGGCTGTAAGCAAATCATAGACTCATTTGACAACCAGGATAATCCGAAACTTTTACAGCACATTATTGACAGAATCAAAGCATTGACAACTAATCGGGTCATTCATACCATGATGAACTGGAATAAAAAACAGAAGCTGTCTGCTGCCAACAATCTCAATTTCGGTCATTACCTCCTATATCATTTTAAAGCCAAAGCCCTCGAGCTTATCGACATTTACAGCCAGCTTGATGGGTATTATGGGATGGCGATGGCCACCAAGAAATTCAGGTTTTGTTTCCCCAAAATAAAAGTAAGCTCCTCGCCTTTTATCGATGCAAAGAACATGTTTCATTTGCTTGTACATACGCCGGTAGCCTACGACGTTCGACTTGATCAACAGGGCAATTTTCTTTTTTTAACAGGAGCAAATATGGCTGGCAAAAGCACGTTTATAAAAGCAGTAGGCGTCTCAGTTTATTTAGCCCACGTAGGCATGGGTGTACCGGCCGAAAAGTTTGAACTAAGTCTATTCGATGGCTTGCTAAGCAACATTCAGGTAGAAGATAATATTTCAAGAGGTGAGAGTTATTTCTTTAATGAAGTTCAACGAATAAAGAAAACGATCGATAAAATTAATGATGGTCGTAACTGGCTTATTTTAATCGACGAGCTTTTTAAAGGCACCAACGTGCAGGATGCGATGAAGTGTAGCACAACAGTAATCGAAGGCTTGAGAAAAATGAAAAATACTTTGTTTATCCTTTCAACTCACCTATACGAAATTGGTGAAGGGCTACGCCAATATTCCAACATCAAATTCAACTTCTTCGAGACACGGATTGAGGAAGACCAGCTCATTTTCAGCTATCACTTAAAAGAAGGCATCAGCAACGACCGGTTAGGTTATTTGATTTTAAAAAGAGAAGGAGTGGTAAAAATGCTTGAAAGTTTATAAATCTTTTTTAGATCAGTCTTAATAATTTGATGGCTTTTTTTGTAGCAGGCATCTGTCTTAATTCAGCTTTAGTTGCGTCGCACACTTGTACTGTTTTTTCTTAATTCAACCATGTTGCTATTAACCTTCGCTTCATCATTTCTTTTCCAGGTGACTAACTCCTGCAAAAGAAGTAGTAATACAGGAAATAAAAGGGTAATTATAAAAATGTGATACCTGAAAACTGTGGGGGCCAGCAATACAATAAAAAAGAAATTAGCAAAGTAAAAGGCAGAAAAACAAACTAACACCCGATTAAATAAAGGCGACCTTTTTAAGCGCTTTTTTGAAAAAAGGTATAAAAATGTAAGTACCAGGAATAAGACGTTGATAGCAGGGAAAATGTAAGGCCATGGTTTAAAGACAAAATCATAAACGAATTGATGCTGTCGCCCCGGTTTATTGCTCTTGTAGTGATAGAACTTTATGGCTACTTCATTAATAGTTTCATTTTTATTGAAATAACTTTTATAAGCTTCTAATTCGGGAATGAAGTATTGTATCGCATTCGGCAAAACGAAATATTTTAGATAGCTCAGAGGCTTTTTAAAAATAATCGTTTTCCCAAAATTGTTGTACACCGGCCCCAATGCAGTCCATGTTTGTAAATATGATTTTCGGGAATGTTTAATAGCAAAAGTTGCCATGTATGTTTTCAAAGGACTTGATGCATTCCACATGTAGTCTGCCGTTGGTCTTGCATGGTTAAAGGGAATTTTAGCATTATTAAAATATCTTTTTGACACCGCAATAATCTCCTTTGTCTGACGATCAGGAATATTAGTTATATCAATATCTTCTGATCTCAAAATGTGAAGGGCATTATTTGCCAGTTGCCATCCACTAAAAGCAGAGAATGTTCTTGTACCTGTATAATATTCATTTGTTTTAATAGTCACTAGTACAAGCGCCAGGATTAGAACTAGACTCGGCACAAATCCCAGCAATTTTTTCCACGTAGCTTGATTTGAAAGAATGAATGCAATAGCTGTAAATACTGGAAAAATAATGGCGTTATATCGCTGCCTGAAAAGAAAGGCGAGAACTATTAATTGAAAAATATTTAAGAGCCATCCTGGTTTGTAAATCAACCAAACAAGAACCGTAAACCAAATGACAGTAAAAGCACTAAAAAAAGAGTCTGTAAGAATATAGTTACTATAAAAGAGATATAACGGATTGCAAATAACAAGTATAAAAAAGATGACTTTACAGGTTCTGTGAAAAGTAAAAAACCATGTAAAAGTGAAAAACAAAAAAAGGTTAGCTATAAGATTTGAAAAATATTGGGCAGCTATTAATGCAACATCCGAAGTAGAAATAGCTTTGAAAAGATTAAGTAGCTGTGCATATTCAATAGGCCGAAAACTGATCGGGCTATGATCCCTGGCAACTTGAATATAAGTATAAGAGTCAAAGTAAAAAGCAGGAACCGGATACAAGAAACGTAGCATGATAAAATACCCAATTCCAATTGTCAACGCAGAGTATAGAAAAATTTTATTTTCTTTTCGTGATATATATCTTAAAAATTCAGTCATCTGTTTTTACTGTCGATCATTGACTGTTTGATAACAATCGTGAGCATAAAGTTTACCATTATCTTTCAGACAGGAGCATACGATTTTAAAAGGAATGAAATATTGTGATTGACCGATAAAGATGAGAATAATCTACAAATTAAAAATTAATAAAATAACTTACTTTACTATAAGCAAAATGAAAAAAAGGAATTGAAAAAATTAGCAAAAAAACGAACGCTTCAAACAGCTGACTGAAGTCTGATAGAATAAAAAAAGATGAAAGGATTGCGACGCAACGATGATGCTATGAAAGAAGCTGTTTGTATCAAAATAACCAAAATGGATTCTAAAAACTAAAATAGCAAGTTTAGCGGAAAAATTGAAAGTTCTTATATTTAACCTTTTACAAAGACAATTTAGAATTTGCTTTGAAGGTTAAACCGATAAAATTAGCGGCTATCGACTAATTTTATTTAAACTGCTTTTTTTATGCATGCAGATGATAAGGAATTATTACATCAGTTCAAGGATCCACCGCAGAAAGAAAGGGCTTTTACGGCAATTATTAAAAAATACCAGGAAAAGCTGTACTGGCATATAAGAAGGATGGTAATTGATCACGACGACACCAATGACATTTTACAAAATATGTTTATAAAAGTCTGGAAGTCGTTAGAGAATTTTAGAGAAGATAGCCAGTTATATACATGGTTGTATCGTATTGCTACAAACGAGTCGCTTACCTTTTTAGACCAACAAAAGCGGCGTAGTTCTGTAAGTCTAAGCGACGTAGAAAGTGGACTTAGCAATAAAATTAAAGCGGATGAAAACTTTGATGCAAATAAACTTGAATGGAAATTGCAACTAGGTATACAACAGCTTCCGGAAAAGCAGAGAATCGTTTTCAACCTGCGATATTACGATGAGATGCCTTATGAGGAAATGAGTCGGGTGTTGGACACGAGCGAAGGAGCATTAAAGGCCAGCTATCACCATGCGGCAAAAAAAATTGAAGAGTTCATCATTAATCATTGAAAGAAAATAAAAGCAGAATTAAACCTTTGGCGTTCTTATTTCGTCAAAGAAAAGGTTATGGAAAATAATAATGAGATATTACAGGAATTAAAGGAAATGAGTCCTGTACTGAGGCAGTTAAAAAACAAAGTTCCTTATACAGTTTCGTCTTCCTACTTCAATTTGTTGTCAGATACCGTTGTGTCAAAAATAAGAACGACCGAAGAACTCGATTTGAATTTTACAAAAGCAAGTGCATATACTGTTCCAACTGGTTATTTTGCTGATCTTTCTTCGACTATTTTTAAAAAAATAGCGAAGGAAAATGGGCAAAGTGAGATATTTGAAGAAATGGAAGAAATTGCTCCGTTATTAAATACGATAAGTAAAAAGCCTGTCTATTCGGTTCCCCACCAATATTTTGAAAAAGCAGATTGGAGTAAAAAACAAAAAGCAGAACAAAAAGGTGATGTGCGATTCCTGGTGCCTCGTACAAGAATGCTTCGTTATGCTGCGGCCGCTGTAATAATTGGGCTTCTGACGATTGGTCTTTTCCTTTTTTCGGGAAAACAAGGATTAGATCAACGAACAGTT
>JAOQAJ010000299.1 GCA_025963675.1 Segetibacter sp. | reverse complement strand
GCGTGGAATTATGACTTTAAGCAGGATGCCTAATGATAAAACAGATATTAATAATAGCGGTCCTTTCTCAACGGATATGATCGGCATGAACTGGGATTATCCCGAAGCCGGGTATGATCGGAGAAGCGAAATTCAGAAAGCTCACGACAATTACACAAAAGGTTTTTTTTATTTTGTGGGGCATGATCCGAGGATGCCCGAACACCTGAGAAAAGAAATGCTGGAATGGGGATATCCAAAGGATGAATATGTCGAAAATAATAACTGGACGTCGCAAATGTATGTACGGGAGGCAAGGAGAATGATTGGGGAATACGTTATGACCCAGGCTAATTGCGAAGGTAAGCAAGTTGTTGCTGACGGTGTAGGATTAGCCGCTTATACCATGGATTCTCATAATTGTCAGAGAAATGTGGTAGACGGAATGGTGAAAAATGAAGGCGATGTACAAATAGGCGGGTTTGATCCTTACCCGATTTCTTATAGATCCCTTATACCAAAAAAAGAGGAATGTAAAAACCTATTGGTGCCTGTTTGTTTATCAGCTTCACATATAGCGTACGGTTCCATTCGCATGGAACCTGTATTTATGGTGTTGGGTCAATCTTCCGCTGTTGCTGCCAGCCTCGCCATTGACGACAAAAAGAGTGTCCAGGAGGTTAACATTTATAAGTTGAAAAAGATACTTAAAGATAATCCGCTTACTGATGGCAGTAATGGTGATATTCTTATTGACAATGAAGACAGTTTGAACCTGGTTGTTAAAGGAGCCTGGAAAAAAGGTAAAAAGGGGGGGTACGGACCCACCTATTTATTATCCACTTACGAAAGTGGAACAAGTAAATCTGTAAGATTTGTTCCGGCGATCAGTAAAGAAGGGAATTACGAGGTCTTTACCTATTACCCAAAATTAGAAACGGGGTTAGAAGAAACAATTATTCATGTCTTTGATGGAACTAAGAATACTGAAAGCATAATTACTAAATCGAAGGTGCAGGTGGTTGGGCAAACATCAGGCGAATGGGTGTCACTTGGAAGATTCAAATTACCTAAAGGCAAAAAGGCTTATATAGAAATTGCCGGTAAGGGTGATAAGGGAGACGTAGTCGCAGACGCAGTTCTTTTTGTCGCGACCAATTAGTTTGTACCTGCAAAACAATCATTATAATAATCGAGATGGCAGTCCACGTAAAATTACGGTTACTTAATTAAAAAAATCTATTTCCATTAACCCCCGGCGATATGACGAAAAGACTCGGGCATAAAATAAAACTTTTATATGAAAAAAATGATGATCAGATTTCAGGTTATTTGTTTCCTGTTCAGCCTGTTTTCCTGTAAACTAAATAATGATGAAAATGCATACCAAGCAGATATCATTGTTTACGGAGGAACCCCCGCTGCAGTGATAGCTGCCGTCCAGGCTGTAAAAATGGGAAAAAGCGTCATAATCGTTTCCCCTGACAAGCATTTAGGAGGTTTATCTTCGGGCGGACTGGGTTTTACTGATACCGGTAATAAATCAGTAATTGGTGGCCAGGCAAGGGAGTTTTATCACAGGCTGTATTTGCATTATCAGAAAGATTCGTCGTGGAACTGGCAAAAAAGAGAAGAATTTGGAAATAAAGGCCAGGTAACACTGGCAATGGACGGAAATGAAAGAACCATGTGGATTTTCGAGCCACATGCAGCAGAAGGTGTATTTGAGGACCTCGTAAAAGAAAATAGGATACAAGTATTGCGTGATGAGTGGTTGGATCGCGAAAAGGGTGTAAAAAAGGAGGATGGTAATATTGTTTCTATGCGCACTTTAAGCGGGAAAAACTTTACCGGTAAGATGTTTATTGATGCAACATACGAAGGAGATCTGATGGCGTCTGCTGGTGTAAGCTATCATGTAGGTAGGGAAGCTAACAGCGTTTATAATGAACAATGGAACGGAGTACAAACCGAGGTGTTCCAGCATAAGCACTATTTTATGGCTAATGTTGACCCATATAAGGTGTCTGGTGATTCTTCAAGTGGGCTTCTTCCACGTATATCGCCTGAAAAACCAGGTGTAAAAGGAGAAGGCGATAAAAAAGTGCAGACCTATTGCTTCCGGATGTGCCTGACAAACAAGCCCGAAAACAGGGTTCCATTTCCTAAGCCGGAGGGCTATGACCCCGCTCAGTACGAATTGCTTGTACGCGTTTTTAACTCGGGGTGGCGCGAACTGTTTGAGAAATTTGATCTAATTCCAAACTGGAAGACCGATACCAATAATCACGGTCCTTTCAGTACCGATAATATAGGGATGAACTACGATTATCCTGAAGGCTCTTATGAAAAACGTAGAGAGATTATTAAAGAGCATGAAACTTACCAGAAAGGCCTCATGTATTTTATGGCCACAGATCCAAGGATTCCAACCGACCTGCAAAAGCAATTGAATACATGGGGACTTGCTAAAGATGAGTTTACAGACAACGGTAACTGGCCTCACCAGTTATACGTGCGCGAAGCACGCAGGATGGTAAGTGATTATGTAATGACAGAAAACGAGATCCTATCAAAAAAAGAGGTGCCAAACTCTGTAGGTATGGGATCTTATACTTTAGATTCCCATAATACCCAGAGATATGTAAAGGATGATGGTTTTGTACAAAATGAAGGAGACATAGGAGTTAAAGCACCTAAACCTTATGGGATCTCTTATGGTGCAATCGTTCCCAAGGAATCCGAATGCAAAAATTTGTTTGTGCCTGTTTGTCTATCCAGTTCACATATTGCATTTGGTTCCATCAGGATGGAACCTGTTTTTATGATCCTCGGCGAATCTGCTGCCACTGCTGCAAGTATGGCCATTGATGAAAAAATAAATGTGCAACAGGTAAATTATAATAAACTTAAAGCACTGTTATTGAAACAAAATCAAAAGCTCTCCCTGAGTAATTAAATTAGATATAGTTGGATGGAAAAGGCAAATTAAAAAAATGGTTTGAAAAGAACATTGTTCCCGAAAAAATCAACTCAATGTTGGTAATTTAAAAACAAGAAAAAATGATAAAGATTGGATTAAAATGGTTTTTATATACTATTCTCATAATGCTAAGTTCCAATTCCGAAGCCCGGTTTAAAGCGCCCCTTTCACCTAAAGCCACTACGTATACTGTCGATGTTTGTGTTTATGGCGGCACGGCAGGAGGAGTAATTGCAGCGTATACTGCTAAAAAATATGGGAAGTCTGTTATACTAATTGAATCAGGTAAAATGTTGGGCGGAATGACAACTGGAGGCTTGGGTAAAACAGACATCGGAAATAAACAGGCTATAACTGGTTTGTCGAGGCAGTTTTACCAGAAAGTAGGTAAAAAATATGGTGTTGACGAACAATGGACATTTGAACCGCACGTAGCTGAGGAAGTGTTGGATGAGTACATTAAGATGGGAAATATTGAAGTACTACTTGAAAAGCAAATCACCAAAGTAAATAAAAAAGGGCAGGTGATACATTCAATCCACCTTAAAGATCCTGAAAATAAGAACATAGCAACCGTAGAGGTGAGGGCTAAAGAATTTATTGATTGTACATACGAAGGTGATCTTATGGCGTTAGCTGGTGTGTCATATGTATTTGGCAGGGAAGATAATAAACAATACAACGAAACCCTCAGTGGTTTTCAATTACCGGAATACCATAAACAGTCAGGATACCATCAATTTCCAGATGGGGTAGATCCTTATAAAACTCCAGGCGA
>JAOQAJ010000207.1 GCA_025963675.1 Segetibacter sp. | reverse complement strand
TCCCTCAATTATGTATATTCAAAACGTGGCGCAACGGAAAAAATACTTCAGTTTATTCAGGAAAAACGCCTTTTAACCAACTGATCGAAGGTTTTAACCAATTCGAGCGATGTGTCCCATCCGAGCTTCACTTTCAGTTCACGCTGTATCCAGAATTCAGCCTCGGCAAAAATGTGAAAGGTGTTTATTGTCTTTATTGAACGCTCGTACATTGTTTCGTCGCCTCTGAACAATTCGTTTATAAATCTGTGCCTGTCATTTATGCTAATAGCTTTTTTCAGATCACGAATAGGAGCTTCCTGTAAAACGGAACTCATTTCCGCCTGGTGCTGCTTCAATTTATCGTTTAATGATGCGGAAATACCATCAGAAAGCATCGTGTCATTCAGCTCATAAACCACTTTTTCCTGGTGGGCTAATGTTGGCACTTCCAAAACCGGGTCTAACGCCCACGGACTTATTTTTTCTTCGGGTGAAGGAAAAACGGAATACCAGGGCTTCTGCTCAATGAAATGAGGAATGGGCTCAGGTTCAGGTTTCGGTGTTGGCATTGGCACCTCTTCCGGTAAAGGAGATTCGGGTTCAGGTATAGGTTCTACAACAGGCTCTGGTTTCGGATCTGAAACCGTAGCTGGTTTATATAATTTGCGTAAGGCGTCTTGCTCACCTATTGATGGCGGAATAACCGCTGCATGAGGAACGACAACAGAAATCTTTTTATCCTGGCTTTGAGCTGATTGATCACTCAGTATTAATAATTCATTATGTAGTAGCTGGGCTGTAACAAGCATATTCTGTAAATCCGCTTTCTGCGACAACTGCTCCTGCAATTTGTTGATCAAAACGCCCACTCTTTCCATCGGAAAATATACTTTTGATGTTTTGTTAGAGTTATAAGGCTTAAAATTACTAACTCTTTGAATACAACAACAAGTTATATCAAGAATGTTTATTGAACCGAATATTTCTGGCGAGCGGCGTGGCTGGATAGAAGTTATTTGTGGCAGCATGTTTAGTGGTAAGACAGAAGAATTGATCAGAAGGCTAAAAAGAGCAAAAATTGCAAACCTAAAAATTGAGATCTTTAAACCAGCAATCGACATCCGGTATGACGAAACAGTTGTTATAAGTCATGACTCAAATTCGATACCCTCTACCCCTATCGATAATTCACAAACCATTTTGCTACTTGCTAACGATGTAGATATAGTAGGAATCGATGAAGCACAATTCTTTGACGATGAAATTATTAATGTTTGCGAAAAACTGGCATTAAAAGGCATTCGTGTCATTGTTGCGGGTCTTGATATGGATTTTAAAGGAAGGCCATTCGGACAAATGCCAAAGCTTTTGGCTATCGCTGACTTTATAACCAAATTGCATGCAATATGTGTCAGGTGTGGTCACTTAGCCAACATTTCGTACCGTAAGTCAGCAGAAGAGGGCCAGGTGTTATTAGGTGAACAAGATGTATACGAGCCTCGTTGCAGAAAGTGTTATAACGAGGGAATGCAACAACCATAAAATATCGAACGCAAGTATTTTTTTGGGAACAAACATTTTATCCCTGATTTTACTTCGTTGCGTCGCATTACGTTCATCGGTTGTAATTTTGATGGAGCTTTTCCTGCAACTACTAATTCTGTGTTGTCAATAATCATTCAAAAGTTAAGTGATAAGTCAGGGTATGCTATTTTTGCCGCAACAGCAATTAATAATAACGCTGTTCTTATAACAAATGATCAAGGCTTCTCTAAAATCCCTTTACTACAAACAGCAAGCTTTTAATTGAAAAGCCTTAAAACCATTACCACGCTTCTCAGAAAAGACCTGTTGCTTGAAATCAGGCAGCAATACAGTTTTTACGGCGTGCTGTTATATGTTATCTCAACCATATTTGTCTTGTATTTGGCAATGGGAAGACCAGCGAATGATGTGTGGAACGGCTTATTTTGGATGATCCAATTATTCGTATGTGTAAATGCGGTTGCAAAAAGCTTTTTGCAAGAGAGCAAGGGAAGACTGCTGTACTTCTATTCTATTGCCGGACCTGTTGATTTTATTCTTTCGAAACTACTCTTCAATGCATTACTAATGCTTGTAATGAGTATGATGAGTTTACTGTTATTCGTGGTGCTAATGGGTAACCCACTAAAGCAACCTCTTCAGTTTATCGGATTAGCCACCTTGGGTGGAGTAAGCCTCAGCGTAGTATTTACGTTTTTAGCAGCAATAGCCTCAAAAGCACAACAACAGGCAGCCCTAATGGCTATTCTCGGATTTCCTATAATTATTCCTCAATTGCTGTTGTTGATGAAAATTGCCACTATTGCTTTCTCCTCTGTTATCCAGGCGGGATTAGGACAAATGGTTCTGCTATTAATTGGATTGGATGCAATGGTAATTGTCTTAGCTATCATTCTTTTTCCGTTTTTATGGAAAGATTAGTGGATCGCCGACTATTGAAATTGATATTCTTCACAATGAAAGCCTTTCCCCTAATTTTGCTGATTAATTTGAAAACGCAAAAATTAATTGCTATCACTTTTTCTTTTCTGCGATAAAATATAATACAACGATGATTAGAAAATCCTGGTGGAAGATTTTAACTGTGCTTCTGTTAGCGTATACATTTATTGCAGGCTTTCTCATTAAAGTTCCACGAGTTGGCAATTTATACGGATCTATTCGCAACTTCTTTTTTCATGTGCCGATGTGGTTCGGTATGATGGTTCTTTTTTTAGTTTCTGTTATTTATGCCATTAAATACCTTAGAAACCCAACCATTGATTCAGATATTTATTCACGCGAGTATGCAAAGGCAGGAATTCTTTTTGGAGTGCTGGGATTAGTCACTGGTTCTCTTTGGGCTAATTATACCTGGGGAGAAGCATGGAGCAATGACCCAAAACAACTGCTTGCAGCTATTGCTTTGTTGATTTATGCTGCTTATTTCATCCTTAGAAACTCAGTACCAGATATAGATAAAAGAGCTAAACTTGGAGCAGTTTATAATGTATTTGCTTTTGCTATGCTATTTCCAACACTTTGGATTATTCCAAGAATGGTTGAAAGCCTGCATCCGGGTGGACAGGGAGTTGAAGGAAATCCGGGAATGGGTGGTGGAAAGGACCTTGATGCCACAATGAGAATGGTATTTTGGCCGGCAGTTATCGGATGGACATTATTAGGTGTTTGGATAAGCACTTTAAGAATAAGATTTGAACAATTAAAAGAAAAACAACCAGTAAATGGCTAATTATAAAAAGTTTGTCCTGTCGATTTGCGCACTAATGCTTCATCTATTTGTTGTAGCACAAAGTTCAGCTACTGCTGCCCCCTTAAACAACGATGGATTTATGAGAAGTGAAGGGAAAATTTATGTAGTAATGGCTGTCGTAATTACGATTCTTGCTGGCTTACTGGTGTACATAATCAGGTTGGATAGAAAAATAACTAAGCTGGAAAAAGGTAATTTATAAAAAAGTAGCGTTCAGTCAGGAATTGTTAGCCCGTGATTTCTAGTAAGAAGAAGCCTGGGTACTGTAGTAAGTGATGGGCCATAATGTACAGTACAAGTGAGTGACACAACGATGTTGAACAAAGGACAAATACCGGTAAAATAAAAAGCTAGTGATAAATTAAGATGAAATTTTAAAAGGAGAGAAATATGATAGTAACCGCTGATTATAGCTTTTTCGATAGCGTTATAAGAAGCTTTGATAAAGCTGCAAGGTTTACCAGTTGGGATCCGGGAATTTTAGAACAAATTAAAGCTTGCAACAGTATATATAGTATGAAATTCCCTGTAAGAATTGGGGACAACATAGAAGTAATTGAAGCGTATAGGGTTCAACATAGCCACCACAAATCACCTTGTAAAGGAGGTATCCGATTTAGTATGGAAGTGAACCAGGATGAAGTGATGGCATTGGCTGCGCTGATGACTTATAAATGTGCCATTGTAAATGTGCCTTTTGGTGGGGCTAAGGGGGGAATAAAAATCGACCCTAAGAAGTACACGGCTTTTGAACTTGAAAAGATCACTCGTCGTTACACATCCGAATTAATTAAAAAGAATTTTATAGGTCCCGGTACGGATGTTCCCGCTCCCGACTATGGAACAGGCGCCAGAGAAATGGCGTGGATACTTGATACCTATGTAGCGATGCATCCGGGAGAAGTTGACGCTGCTGGATGTGTAACAGGAAAGCCAGTGTCACAAGGCGGCGTTCGCGGTAGAACGGAAGCCACAGGAATGGGAGTTTTTTTTGGAATTAGAGAGGTTTGCAATATGGCTGATGTGATGGCAAAACTCGGGCTTACGGTAGGGGTTGAAGGAAAATCAGTGGTTGTTCAGGGCTTAGGTAATGTTGGCTACCACTCTGCGAAATATTTTAGAGAAGGCGGTGCAAAGGTAATTGCCATAGCGGAATGGGAAGGCGCTATTTATAATGCTGATGGGCTGAATGAAGAAGAGGTTTTTCAGCACAGAAAAGCAAAAGGAACGATATTGAACTTTCCTGGTGGCACCAACTTACCGCTCACTTCTGACGCGCTTGAGTTAGAATGTGATATTCTAATTCCTGCAGCACTTGAGAATGTTATTAATGGCCAGAATGCTCCGAGAATAAAGGCTAAAATAATTGGCGAGGCAGCTAACGGACCATTAACTCCTGAGGCTGATGAGATCTTATCACTAAAAGGCACCCTGGTTGTTCCCGATATGTATTTGAATGCGGGTGGTGTTACTGTTAGTTATTTTGAGTGGCTTAAGAACCTGAGCCACGTGCGTTACGGGCGTTTGGAGAAGCGTTTTACCGAAAATATGAATAAACATATTATTGGCCAGATGGAAGATATGACTGGTAAAACCATTGACCCGAAAGAAAAGAAGTTTATAGAGCATGGCGCAGATGAAATTGACCTTGTTCACAGCGGCCTTGAAGAAACAATGGTAACTGCAACCCGCGAAATAATGGAAGTATGGAACGCAAATCCGGAAATACCGGATATGCGTACTGCCGCTTACGTTTGCGCCATTAATAAAGTTGCAACGAGTTATGCTGAGCTAGGAATTTTCCCATAACATGTTCGGGGAAGCACCGCGACTTTTCTGTTATTAAGGTGAAAATTAAAAACAGCTGCAAATTTATTAGTTTCCACAAACTTTAAAAACATCTCCTGCCACACCAGGGGATGTTTTTATTGAAATAAACTATCGGCCCAAGCCAAATTTTATATATAATTTGGCTTTTAAATTTTAAGTTTGACAGCAGTTATCTTACTTTTATAATTATTAATATTTCGCTAACATTCTTCTAAATCATTCCCTAACAGAATCTCTAGATAAAACTTTTATATTCGCAGTGCTTATGAAATAAACTTTACAATAATTATCTTTTCTTCACGTTTATTATGAGTTAAAATGTTTCAAATGCACAAAGTTTTGCGTCTAAAAAATTTCACCATCCTTCTTGGAGCCGTTGCGTTAATGGCATCATGTAACAAAAACAAAGGTCCAAAGTCAGAAATGACGGGCTGGAAGTACAATGATAAAAACATGGGGGGCTACAATCTTGCAAAGGCCAAGAATGTTAAGACAGGTCCGGGGCTAGTATTTGTTCAGGGTGGTACTTTTACAATGGGTGCAACTACAGAAGATGTTATGGGAGACTGGAATAACATTCCACGCCGCGTAACTGTAAACTCTTTTTTTATTGATAAAACGGAAGTGGCAAACGTTCACTACCGTGAATATATTCACTGGATCGAAAACGTATTCTCCGATCCTCAATACACTGCTGTTGTGCAGGGAGCAAAACCTGACACCCTTGTTTGGAGAAGTGAATTAGCATTCAATGAACCATACGTAGAATATTACTTCCGTCATCCTTCTTACAATTTTTACCCTGTAGTAGGTGTAAATTGGAAACAAGCACATGATTTTAGCATCTGGCGTACCGACAGGGTTAACGAAGGTGAGTTAATCACCGCAGGGTATCAGAACAAAAACGTCGTTAAAACAGAAATGGCAGGTGGTGGCCAGGAAAACTTTAATACCCAGGCTTACCTTATGGGCGAGTACCAGGGTGTTCCGGGTAAACCTAAGAAAAATGCATTGAAAGATGCACAAGGTCGTCCACGTACACAAGTCGCGTTTGATGATGGCATCTTGTTGCCAGGCTATCGATTGCCGACAGAAGCCGAGTGGGAATATGCAGCTTTAGGATATATCAATCAAAACCCTCAGGTTCGTAAGAGCGAGAAAAAGCGTGGTGAAGAGAATAATACAAACAGACAAATATATTCATGGAATAATGATGGCTATGATAACTTACGTGCAACTCGTCGCGGCGCCTGGCAAGGTAGCTTCTTAGCGAACTTTAAGCGCGGAAGTGGTGATAATATGGGAGTTGCCGGTGGTTTGAATGACCGTTCTGCCATACCTGCAGAGGTTACAGCTTTCTTTCCGAACGGATTTGGTGTATATAACATGAGTGGTAATGTGAGTGAGTGGGTTGCTGATGTTTATCGTCCATTAACTAACCAGGAAGCTGACGACTTTAACCCATATCGTGGTAACCGTTTTCAAAAAGTCGATTTGAGTGCGGGTGAAGGTAACCTGAGAGATAGTCTTGGAAGAATTAAAATGCTTGATGAAAACGACTCTACTTTGCGTACGCGTCGTAACTATCAAAGGTCATATGCGATCAACTACATGGATGGTGACAGCATGAGCAATGTATCTTATGGTTATGGTCTTACGACATTAGTAAGCGATAAATCAAGAGTTATTAAAGGGGGAAGCTGGAATGACAGAGCATATTGGTTAAGCCCGGGAACCCGCCGCTTTTTAGAAGAAGACCAAAGCAGCAGCACAGTAGGTTTCCGTTGTGCTATGATTGCTCCTGGTTCACCGGAAGGTAACGGTCGCAAAACCGGTAACTTCTTCCCTAAGCGCAGACAAAAAAGATAAGTAAAAGGCAACTACAAAATATTGAGCCATCTGGAAACGGATGGCTTTTTTATTTGTAATAATCTATTGAAAAGGTAACAAATCAGTTTGGCTTTTTAGCCCTACAACTCTGCTACTATAATGCATTGTTGCGTCGCACACTTTTACCTACCGTGTGTACTCATCTTTTTTCTCAAAAACAATAGAACACGGATGACACGGATCAAACTGATAAAAACCAATTTTAAAATTGTTTCCCTGGTAATATCACTTCGCTAGCTCTGTTTTTTTGGTTCAGGTTTTCTTACCTGGGTAATCTGCCTAATCCTCTCAATCTGTGTTATCCGTGTTCCCAAAAAACTGTGTGCTCACCGTAGCACTTCTACAGGTTTTCATTATTCAGCACTAAGAACTATCATTTGTCTTCGACTTATTTACACCAGGTCCCCATTTCCGCTTAATCCTTTTAATCTTTTAATCACGGTTCTCTATTTTTGTTTCATAAACTATACATTTTGACTACTGACCAGCTATACGAACTTTTTCTACAACATCCATCTGTTCAAACTGATACCCGCAAGCTTAAGGAGGGAGACTTGTTTTTTGCTCTTTCCGGCCCAAATTTCAATGGCAATGATTTCGCTTTACAAGCCATTGAGGCTGGCGCAGCATATGCAATAGTGGACCAGGAAATAGCCAATGCAGATGGTCGGATCCTTAAAGTAGATAACGTACTTGATGCTTTACAACTTCTGGCAAAACTGCATAGAGAACAATTCGATATTCCCTTTATCGCTATAACCGGCAGTAATGGAAAAACAACAACCAAAGAATTGGTAAACGTGGTTTTAGCGTCACATTACAAAACCTATACTACGGAGGGGAACTTAAATAACCATATCGGAATACCTCTTACTTTATTAC
Source organism: Segetibacter sp. (assembly GCA_025963675.1). Taxonomy (GTDB): domain Bacteria; phylum Bacteroidota; class Bacteroidia; order Chitinophagales; family Chitinophagaceae; genus Segetibacter. Next base: position 3,547 of record JAOQAJ010000207.1, on the reverse strand, counting down.
GGGTTGGAAAGGATGCGGAGATGGCGGTAATTGAAATGGGAGCCAACCATCAAAAAGAAATTGAAGGATATTGTAAATATACTGAACCGACGCATGGTATTATCACCAACTGCGGCAAAGCACACCTTGAAGGATTTGGAGGAGTAGAAGGCGTTAAAAAAGGCAAAGGAGAGCTATTTGACTACCTCCGTGCTCATGATGGAACTGCCTTTGTTTTTAGCGATTATGATTATCTGCAGCAAATGTCTCTAGGCATCAACAATGTTATTACTTATGGAACAGCCAATGGAAACGTTACAGGCAAAACAATACGTTCTGAAACATTTCTGCACGTTGAATTATCAGGTGAAGAACCCAATACAATAATTGAAACACAACTGGTAGGTGATTATAACCTTCCCAATGTTTTATGTGCTGTAGCGGTAGGAAAGCATTTTAAGGTTCCACTCGAAAAAATTATCAAATCTATATCAGAATACACGCCGGGTAACAGCCGAAGCCAGATGAGCGTAACGAATTCTAATCACATTATTCTGGATGCATACAATGCAAATCCATCGAGTATGAAAGTGGCTATTGAAAACATAGCGAACATTAAAGCTGAGAATAAAGTATTAATGCTGGGCGCAATGATGGAACTCGGTGCAGAAAGCGTGAAAGAACACGAAAATGTTGTAGATCTGATCAGCCGGTTTAAATGGGAAAAAGTAGTTCTGGTTGGTGGAGACTTTGGAAAAATAGCTCATCCCTATACTTACTTTGAAACATCAGTAAAAGCAGCAGAATGGGCAAAAGAAAATGCTATGGAAAACTCATATATTTTAATAAAGGGAAGCCGAAGCATGCAAATGGAAAGAATAGCCGAAGTGCTTTAACCCTGACTTTAACTTGTTTCTAAAAAAAGTTGCAGGTATAGAAATTGTGGTAATTCCAGAGAAGTTGATAAAAAATTAAATACCATTATTATGAATACGGCAACAAACGAGTCGTTTGGAGATATCATCAAAGGAAGCAAACCAGTTTTGGTAGACTTTCATGCAGAATGGTGTGGACCTTGCAAAATGATGAAACCGATTTTGGAAGAGCTTAGACAAATAATGGGAGATCAAATAAGAATTCTAAAAATTGATGTAGATAAAAACCCGAAAGTTGCTTCCTCTCTTAATATCTCAGGAGTTCCGACCCTTATTTTGTTTAAAGAAGGACAAACATTGTGGCGGCAATCTGGGGTTGTTTCGGCAAAACAATTACAGACAATAGTGAAGCAAAAGGCTATGATATAGGTACCTCTAACCATTGCTTAAAAGTGGAATGATTACCTTCAGCAACAAGTATTATTATGAGCGACAAAAACAGGAGGCCTATGTATGTGTGGGCGGTGCTTACGAATCGCTGCCCAAGATGTCGGGAAGGAAAAATATTCGTAACGGAAAATGCATATGATTTTAAGAACAATTTAAAAATGCATGAAAATTGTCCTGTCTGCAGTCAACCTACAGAGATTGAAGTAGGCTTTTATTACGGGACCAGTTATGTTAGTTATGCCCTTACCGTTGCATATAGCGTAGCGACTTTTATTGCCTGGTGGGTTTTGTTTGGCTTCTCCTTATACGACAACAGTATCATCTACTGGATCGTCGTCAACGCTGTCACGCTACTTGCTTTGCAGCCGCCATTCATGCGTTTGTCAAGATCCCTTTGGTTGAGTTGGTTTGTAAAATATGACCCGGACTGGAAGGAAAAGAAGGCATCCGAATATGAAAGGATTGTAAAAGAACAAATGAATAACTGGTAAAAAGATCCAGTGAAAGCTTGTTCAAAAAAAGTTAGTTTAGCCTATGTTGTGCCGGATGTCGGGAAAGATATCTGTAAGGAAGACTAATGTTGCAGTTTGATTTGCAGATAAAGTGATTGCGACGCAACGATGATGATCAGGTATTCTATGTCGGTATAAAGAAAAATTTTGGTACCGGCCGAAAATCTTCAGGCAACATCCTTGCGTCGCATTTCGTTCATCGGTAAATCCTTACTCAGCTTTTTTCAACCCTTGTTCTCAATTGATCCTTCAGTTGTCACTCAAGATCAGCACATGTCCATGCGCCTTCTTTGTTTCTGAAACACGCGAAACTAGCGTTTATCGTTTTGCTTGAAGTTTTACCTAAAACCTGTTCACAAACTTTATATTCAGTTCTTACCGGGTAGATCATTGCGCCCGCAGGAGCGAAAGCAAATTTAATTTCGAGGACGTTTGCTGAAGATATACTTACGGTATTTACAATTGGATTTTCTGCTTCCATTGAAAGAAAGGTAATGCCGGTTTTTACTTTATTCTTCGAATTTACATACTGCTCATAAATTTTCCTTTTTGCGAGTCTCTCCGAAAATTTCTCACTACCTGAAACGGGAGGTGCAGGAGGTTCAAAAGAACAGTTCAGGTTTACCTTCGGGCCCCTTGTTGGCTTATCAGAAGTCGGTTTATTGGCTGATTTCGAAGCCGGACCTGCAGAATTATCTATATTTCTTATTTGCGTTACTGAAACCCATTCATCATAATCAGCAGATCGACCACGGTAATGAACCTTATATAAAAACTCAGTTTCTTTATCAATGATCGTTGCCTTTTCCCACTCGCCTTTTGTTTTTACTTCAGCACTTTTACCGATGACATTCCGATCAATCGTGGTTGAAGTATTTTTTATTGCCGTGTTGGTCTCCCTGGATATAGGTGAAATTTTGTTATTTGCATTTTCAATACTAACGACAGGATCGTTGTGTGTAAGCACAGATTGAGATGAAGGCGTTGTAGCAGGAGCTGACGTAGTATCCTTAATTGCATTTTTAGCGTCATCAGCTTTTGCAATTACCGGTTCTTTTTCAGGTGCTTTTGCAGTACTGTCTGCTGGCGAATTTGTAACAGGTAAAGCAGAAACTACATCCTTCACATTGTTCGCTTGCGGATTTTGATCTTCGGTAACTACAGAAGGAACAGACTTCTTATCCTGTGCTGATTTTTCAGCTAATTCAGTTTTCAACGTAGTTATTAAATCAGCTTTGCTTGACCCGGCAGCAGAATCAACTGTTTTGATTTCAGCTGTAGATTTTTTAGATTGGGTATCCGCGACGTTATCGGAAGATGGAGTTAACCCCTTATATTGTTTTACATAGTTATTCTCACCGTTGTCTTCGGCTGCAGCAGAAATATTATTTTGAGACGAGGATGAAACGGCAGTATCCTTTATTGCCATTTTTGAAATTGTATCAGAAATGTTGGTTTTAACAGGAGTTGAAACAACAGGCTCCGCCGCATTCTTATTAGTAATGATTGGTTTTGCATTTGTCTCTGAAGAAGCCTGTGATGTGGACTCAGGAAGATTTTTAGCAACAGTTGCATTTGTGGTCTTTTCAGGTGGTTTCGCAGTAGTATCCTTAATAAGTGAAGCACTTACATTGTTCTGGGTGATCGCGGGAATAGTATCTTTTGTTGTTTCCGTTATAGTTGTAACGGGATTGCTTTTAATACTCTCACCTGCAACTGTTGGTACAGAAG
>JAOQAJ010000206.1 GCA_025963675.1 Segetibacter sp. | reverse complement strand
AAAAACAAGAATTCCGCTAAGGCCGGCCAAAATTCCATTAATCAATAAGTCACTCCACCAACCTGAGGTGATGACCCCGCTTAACCAACCGCCGACAGAGGCAAAGATCCACTCAATGGCGTTCATCGGATATTCTGCTAGCCAAAAGATGCTCTGAAATAAGAGGAAAAGAACGGAGAGCAGGATGACGTAGCCCCAGGTACGATGTAATAGCAAATTGTCAAGCTTCTCGGTAAAGAATTTACGATGCAGCGGGTCATCCTCGATTACACTTTGCTGCATGATCTGCCGGATCCGGCTGTAGCGTTGCATAATCTCTTCAGCCTGCATTCTGGTATGATTGAAATTATTGGCAAGTTCTATACCTTCAATTTTATCGTGCACCTCAGCAGTCAACGGAAAATTTTCGTGATTGATCAGGTAATGAACGGCAGCGTAATCTGGTAGTGCAGGAAAAATTTTCTGAACCGCGTGAACCGCATTCTCGGCCAAACCTTTAATTCCAATAAAATCTCTCGACGGAGCTTTGTATTGTTGCCTTGCTGTTTGCAAAAGCACTTTCTTTAATTGGGGTAATCCCTTATTCTTTCGGGGGTTTATTGAAACCACCGGAACGCCAAGTTCCCTTTCCAACTCTTCAAGATCTATCTTAATACCTTTTTTACCTGCGAGATCCACCATCGTCAATGCTACCACTACCGGCAGCTTAAGGTCGATCATTTGAGAGCAAAACAACAAATTTCGCTTTAGGTTACTTGCATCCGCTACAAGTACTACCATATCTGGTTTCACATGACTGTCTACATGCATCAGTACTTTATACGACACCCATTCGTCTGCCCTTCGGGGATAAAGGCTGTAAGTACCAGGCAGGTCAATAATATTTGCAGTAAAGCCTGGTTCAAGAGTAGAGACACCCGTTTTTTTATCAACAGTAACTCCCGGAAAGTTTCCGACTTTCTGATTTAATCCGGTTAATGCATTGAAGAGTGAAGATTTACCGCTATTAGGATTTCCAACGAGAGCTATATGAAGAGAAGTATCGGGCATTTATTTAATGGGCAAAAATAAAATTGGCAGATGAGAGAGGGTTACGAGATCGGGAGATTTAACTAAATTAACAACAACTTTCACTTTTCATAAAAATCTATTATCAACTATTGTAGGGCTTCTTGCTTTTAACAATACTCATATTAGCATTAATAATTCGAAGTCCGTTTTTTAAAAACTTTACCTACTCCTTAAACTTTCAAATCACTTTACCGTCTTATTGAAGCTCCATTTATCTGCAAAAAATTTTTACTTTTTTGCCATGAACTCTGTTTTTGGCACGGTTGTGGTTTTGCGCTAACAAAACCGTAAGTATGAAAAAAATAGTATTTGTGTTACCACTATGCGTATTCCTGGCTTTTTGTAGCAGCTCAAGGAAAGCAGCAACCCCGCCGGCCGGACCTGGAATATCTAATGTGAACGTGAGCCGTGGCGATACAATGACAAGTGCAGCAAAAGCATCTGCCTCTTTTACCCCCGCTGATCGTGATTGGGCCTATAGAGCAAATAAAGATACCAGCCTTAACGGTACATGGACCTTAGACGGGATGTTGGCCTCGAACGGAAGTTGGAGCAGCACCTCAACATGGTACCAGGATACATCTGCCGCAGCTATGGGCGATACATCTATGGCAGCTCTCAATGTAGGTACAGATGCAGATGTCGCAACTGGTACCAACAAATCAGGTGCGAATGCCAGGGCTAGAGCAAGAGCTAAAAATAACCGCAGAGCGGCGTTGTATGACACGGCAAGAGCGCGACTTAAGCTTGACTACAAATCAACTTCAACCTTAGATACAACTGTACAACCTTTTCAATATTGGAAGCGAATGCCATCATTAACCCTTAATGCAGCAAGACAAGTATTTACAGGTACAACTGGTTGCAACAGCATGAGCGGAAGCTTCAACTTTAGCAATAAAGACATTCAGTTCGGAAGAAATATTGTGACTTCTAAGATGGCTTGTAACGAGTACGATGAGTCTTCATTTTTAGCCGCATTGAAAAAAGCAGATAATTATAACTTAAGTGGCAATATGCTTGAAATCAGGCAGGGCAATACACTATTGCTTACGTTCAGAAGATCTTAATTACACTACACTCTCTATATATAAAACAAAGCCGGTAATTGTTATTGCCGGCTTTCCTGTTATAAGAAACATCTATAATTTTATATCGCCCTTCACTATTGCTTTATCAATATTTACATGCTTTTGTTCATTATGTCTAAAAGCACCTTCTTATCTCCATCGTTAACTACCGCAGAACTGTCTTGTAAAAAATGTCTTTTAAAAGCCTTTATTGCAGCAGTAGAATCTTTGACATCGTAACCGATAATACGAAGAGCATGGGTTGTACTGAAATTTTCAGGAACAGATAGGTTAGTTGTGTCGCCGTACCAAAGGCCATAACCACCTGCAGCAAGCGATTTCCATGGAAAGTAAATATTCGGATCTACTTTACGGGTCGGAGCAATATCAGCATGCCCGATAAAGTTTGCGGCAGGTATAGTATACTTCCTTTTTAACGTATCTAACAATTGGAGCAAGCTATTAATTTGCGGCCCGGTAAAACTTTCAAACCCGTTATTATCAATCTCGATTCCGATTGAGGACGAATTTATGTCTGTGACACTACCCCATTTACCTGCTCCCGCATGCCATGCCCTGAGGTAGTCGTTGAGCATATGTTGTACTATACCGTTCTTACAGATAACATAGTGCGCACTAACCTGTGTACGTGGAAGCGTAAAGGTTTTATAAGTTTCATCGCAACTATTTTGAGCGGTGTGATGAATAATTACGTAGTTCGGTTTACGCATATTGAAATTGGTAGTCCCTATCCAACCGGGTGATGCGCCTTCGATTACAGAAAATACAGCAGGGCTTTGGGCAATTGTTTTTGCATATTGTTTCGCCTGCTTTTTATAGCTTTTGTTAGAGGCATGATACGGGCCACGATTGCAACTAATTACAAAAATGATTAAGCCAGGAATTAGGACAGCAAAGAAGCGGTTGAACATGAAGCAATTTTTGTTGCAATGTACATTAAAGAGGAAATGGTTCTGTTGAATGAAACCTTATTTTCAGTTTTCAGGGAGGTTAAGAAAGGTATGATTGCAACTTAAAGGAATAGCCGAAATGTAGGCTGTTTTTGCAAAACATGAAAAAGGCTAAACAGAATTTCTACAGATGAATGGAGCGTCGCAAGAATGATCATTGTTATTCTTCCGCCCGCTCAATAATTACATAATGAAATAGCAAGCCACAGATTGACAAAGGGCGCCGATAATTAAGCCCCAATAAATCTCATATGGATTATGGTCAGAAACCAAAAGACGCGACGTGCAAACAATACCGGCAATAAGCGTAGCTATTGCAATCGGAATAGTTATTGGCTCAGCGGAAATAACACCTAATAGCATCATAAAAGTAGCAGCGCCACCTACACCAATTGCATGCATACTTATTTTAAAATAGTTGTTTGCCATGAGTGCGGCGCTGGCTGCAAGAAAAGTTCCCAGGAAAAAGAAAGTCATGACCTGGGGGCTGCCCGGCATATTACGACTAACATAAAAAGCCCAGAAGAAATAGGTAATCGAAGCAACATAAGGAATGATCCTTTCCTTCTGTGTACGCAGGTATATCGAACTTGCAAACTTCAGCCGCCACAACAAAAATACCGTTAGTGCCGGAAAGAAAGCAGTGATAGAAAACACAAATGCAAGGGTCAACAACTTTTGTCTGTCGTCATATCTGGCATAAGCATATGGATAAAAATAGATCAGGTAAATAGCAACATATACCGATATAAACAGTGGATGAAAAAGGTACGAGAAAAAGCTTCCGAGTACTTTTAAAAGTTTGGGTTGTGGTAGCGGGTATACCTCTTCGTTAGGGTAAGCTTGTGTAGTTTCTTGCATTTAGAGTTGCTTCCGTAACCGGGCGACCGGCAAGTTTAATTGTTCCCGATATTTTGCAACTGTACGACGTGCAATGTTGTATCCTTTTTCCTGCAACATGTCGGTTAGCTGCTCGTCGCTTAACGGTTTGCGTTTGTCTTCAGCCTCAATCAGGTTACTTAAGATCTTTTTTACTTCACGGGTACTTACTTCTTCGCCCGAGTCTGTACTCAGAGATTCACTGAAGAAGAATTTGAGGCGATAGGTACCGAACTCCGTTTGTACAAACTTACTGTTAGCAACACGGCTTACAGTACTGATGTCAAGACCTGTCATTTCTGCAATGTCTTTCAAGATCATTGGCTTCAAGGTGGTTTCATCACCAGTAAGAAAAAACTCTTTCTGGTAGTTCATGATGCTCGACATGGTTCCAATCAACGTTTGTTGACGCTGCTTAATCATGTCGATAAACCACTTTGCCGAATCGATTTTTTGTTTTATAAAAAGAACTGCTTCTTTTTGCCGTTTGTCTTTTTTAGTGCCTTTTTCATAATCTTTAATCATGTCCCGATATCCCTCACTGATGCGTAAATCCGGGGCATTTTTGCTGTTAAGGGTTAATTCGAGAACACCATTATTATTAAAGATAAAAAAGTCAGGAACCACATAGCTTTCAGCCTTATTTACAGAACCAAGGTTTCCACCTGGTTTCGGATTCAATTTGATGATCTGGTTGATTACATCTTTCAGTTGTTGATCAGCAAGGCTAAGTCCGCGTTGTATTTTTTCGTAATGCTTTTTAGTAAACTCGTCAAAATACCTCTCTAAAACCTGCATCGCCAATTCAACCTCTTTCCCTTCTCCGGTTTTACGTTTTAGCTGCAAAATCAGGCATTCTTTTAAATCGCGGGCACAAATACCGGGAGGGTCAAATAGCTGAATTTGTTTTATCAATCCTTCAATTTCCCCCTCAGAAGAAAGTATGTTTTGACGAAAAGCAAGGTCGTCAGAGATAGATGAAATCTCCCTTCTTAAATAACCATCATCATCAATGCTCCCTACAATTTGTTCGGCAATTTTTTGTGTCCTGTCATCCAATTCCATCATTCCAAGCTGGTTCAGCAGCATTTCGTGAAAGGAAGTTTCGACCCTTATCGGAATGACTTTTCCCTCATCCATCTCGGGATAATTCTCGTCGCGCAGTTTATAGTCTCCAACCTCATCATCACCCTCATGTACATAATCGCTCAGATCAATATTCTCATATTCATCAGTGCTTCCTTCTGAGTCGTACTCTTCTTCTGAGTCGCTTTTAAAATCGTCTCCCTCTTCAAAATCATCATGACCATCCTCGCCCACTTCCAGGGCAGGATTTTCTTCAAGTTCTTCCTTTATTCTCTCTTCAAGATTAGCTGTAGGCACCTGCAGCAACTTCATTAATTGAATTTGCTGAGGCGATAACTTTTGTAAAAGCTTTTGTTGTAATGATTGACTTAATGACATTTTATTCGTCTATATTTCCTCGGTACATCTTAACGGCAGCAAAAGTCGCAAATAAGATGTTTTAATTTTCCCAAAATGTTATGATTACTTCCATAACAAAAGGCTTTCAATACTTGCGGTAAATTTACATACAATTAACCAAGCATGAAAAGTTGTTCCATTTGTTTGTTTATTAATTTATGCGTATGTTATTTGGTAAGTGGACAATCAACCTCAAGAGCTTCTGCCGCCATCAAACCTTGTATAAATATGAGTGCTCGTCCGCAATTTCCATCTGCCGCTGCCCGTTTCGCCGACACGACAGATTTGACTAAATTTTATACCTCTTCTTATACGCTAAAGGCCTCAAATTATTATACCAGCACCCTTGGTTTCTTTTGTCAAAAGGAAATTCAAATGGAAAAGGCTTTGAAATTTCCTCTTAAGTTCCGGTTGGGCAGTGTCGCTTATACAGACAAGATGGAAGGAAAAGGAAAGTGATTAAAAGTTAACTTTTGGTAGCGGGCAGATAACCTTTTGTCAACATCGTTGTGTCACTCACTTGTACTGGAATTAATTTTATTCAGCCAATTAAAACTCCTACCTTTTCAATTAAACCATGGCTACTACACCAGTTTATCCCAAAACAACTGTAAATTAAAATGAAAGTCTTTTCTGCCTTCTCGATATTAATCTTGTTAATTTCTATGCTTTCTTGTAACAATGCTGATACCGTGGCAACCTTAAAAAAAGTCGACAAAAAAACAGGAAGATCAGCTGCGGTTAAACCGGAAACAGATCAACACTTTGATATAAATCCGGAAGAACTTTTAAAGGATTTTCGCACATGGTATAACTATACCTATTATAATGTTCGCTTAGCTCAAAACTTCATCCCCCTTGACCAGGATTCTATTTCAATAAAGAAACGTGATTTCTTAAATGGTCTTTTGTCGGGTAACTTTTTCGCTGCAAAAATTATGGAACAAGACAATGTCGCTGTGTATAAATTATATAAACTGAATAAAGTTGATCCCGACATCAAGAGCACAATTCAACAGGCAGCAACAAACGAACTCGAGCATTTAAACATGGAAGGAAAAGCATTGCCGGATTATCGTTTTACAGATTTAAACGGAAAAACATATAATAAAGCAAATACAAAGGGTAAAATTGTGGTGATGAAGTGTTGGTTCATTCATTGTGTAGCGTGCGTGAAAGAGTTTCCTGATCTCAACAAACTGGTAGATGCATTTAAAGACAGAAAAGATATACTATTTGTTAGTTTGGCAATGGACAAGCCGAACGAGTTGAATACCTTTTTAACTCAAAAACAATTTAAATACGCTGTGGTCGCCAATGCTGAAGAATATATGAGAGACCGGTTGAAAATTTCAGAATACCCAACTCATATTCTTACAGATGAAAATGGGAAAATTATAAAAGTCACAAATGCGATAAGTGACCTCATTCCATTCCTGGAAAAGCAAGCAAATCGGACGGCTCTTTAACTTACGCCAAAACGCTTTGGCCTGCTAACGCCTTGCTGATTGCAGCTACCATTTTCTCACCTTTTTCCTGTATTTGTTCATCTGTCCACATCAAACTAATTGCTGTTGATATGCAGCGGCTCATGACCTGGTCACTTGCAGGGAAAGACTGACTTGCATAAGACCTTAGCTTTTCGGTAATGTCATGACTTTGACTATTTAAAAAATCTGCATTTTTTAAATGATCCCATTTGCTGATGTAGTGCCAGTTGTTTTTATACCAGTAAAAGTTACCGGCTAATATTCCCTGGGCTTTCATTTCTTCAACAAAAGCAACGGTAATTTCTTCAGTTGGAAGAAACCAGCTTAAAAAAGTGCAACTATCACCTGCCGGGTCGGGCACAGCACGAAAAGTAACTTCGGGAACCTGGGAAATAATTTGCTTTAAAAGCTGGTGATTTCTTTTTTGGATCGAAAGAAAGTGATCAACTTTTCTTATTTGGGCAAGTCCGACTGCCGCGTGTAGTTCACTTATTCTATAGTTATATCCTATAAACGGATGAAGGTCGGCTCCACGGTCGGCACCTCCCAAATGATCGTGACCATGGTCAGTATATCCGTCGCACTTTGTGTAAACGTCTTTGTTATTTGTCATTACAACACCACCCTCACCACACGTCATGGTTTTCACAAAATCGAAACTGAATGTTCCTGCATGCCCGATAGTGCCAAGCATCCTACCCTTATAACTAGCGCCAATACTTTGACAGGCATCTTCAAGCAATACCAGGTCGTGCTGATCACAAATGTTTTTCAATGCATCCATATCAGCCATGCTTCCGCACATGTGCACGGGCATAATGCATTTTGTTTTCGGCGTTATTGCCAGCTCTACAGCTTTGGGATCAAGGGTCAGTGTTTCATCTACATCTACCAAAACTGGTGTAGCGCCGACGCTTAACACCGCTTCAAAACTTGCAACAAAAGTGAAGGTCGGCATAATCACTTCATCTCCATGCCCGATACCTAGCGCAGCCATAGCTGTTGTTAGGGCTGAGGTTCCACTGCTGGTAAGGTGCGCATATTCGCTACCAAATTTTTTACAGATTTCCTGCTCTAATTCTTTTGCTTTCCAAATTCCTTTTCTTGGGCCGTCAAATCCGTAACGCATTAAAATTCCTGTTTCTAAAACGTCGTTTACTTCTTTACGCTCTTCGTCGCCCCAAAATTCAAAGCCCGGCATATGGTTATAATTTGAAGTGGTATAAAATTGAAAGGCAAAGGTAGAAGTTTTTGCAGGTCTAAAGCTTGTTAAGCGAGCTGTAAATGAAAACTTTGTGACTAGATTATAATGCGATACCTGGTTCTTTTTCGATTTTGTTCGGTAACTTATTTCTCACCAGCTTGTACGATTGAGTGATATATTTCTTCCAATCGCTTTTACTCATTTTTGTAATATCGCTTATTAAAACCCATTTGTACTTTGCAACGTATGCCGCGGGTTTAAAAAATTCCCGGCTGCTCATTTCTTCAAATTCATCGTCTCTAACCTTAAACGAAGCCGATACGGGCACCTGGTCAACACCTGCTACACAAAACATTTTACCTCCAACAGAAAACACAAGGTCATGTTCCCATTTGATGTCTTCTGTTACAAAAGGAATTTTTTTGCAAATGCCCTGTATGTCTTCTACATTCATTTTAAAAGCTTTGAAAGTTCAGTGATTCTGCATTATATATTTAACTTATAAAGCTTGATAAAGGCCGTTAAAAGTTGCCATAAAAAGATACAGCAAAAGTGAGTGACACAACAGAAGATCATTTGGAAAACAAATGCTTGCTACAAAACAAATAGATTGTAAAGGCAGCATTAAGGGACTTATCGAAGCTTCACCCAATCACTTACATTATTATTTCTGTCGATTGAGGAGATAAAAACTTTGTCTCGATCTTTGGTACGAATATCATTAAGATCGATATCTGTTGTTTTGTCTGCAACTATTATTTGAACAAGGGTCGCATTATTAATGTCCTCATCTTCATTTCGTGGTAATGTATAAATTGCAAACCCCTTAATCGGCTCAGCTCCGCGGTAATACACCCTGAACTCATCCCGCTTTAACTTGTCGAACAATGGAGCAAGGGGTGCAATGCTATCTATCCAACGCATCGGTGGAACGAGAGCAGGATATTTATAGTAATTGTTTCTAAGTGAATCATTCCATCCATTCGGATTGCGGTTAAAGGTTGCGCTACTAAAATAAATACTACCCAAAGCATTAGGGTTCGATCTTATAGCAGTTATTTGTTTAGGTAGTTCATTCTTTCTATGCCACGGCAAACTCTTCGGTTCAAGTGCCCGATAAATTCCCTGGCCAATAAACAATTGCCGCCCGTAAGTATTGTTAGCCCACCAGTCTAACAACATATTAAAACCAACATAAGGATGAGACGTTTCCCAATACAGTTGTGGCGCAACATAGTCTATCCAGCCGTTTTCTAACCACAGCAAAATGTCTGCATATAAATCATCATAGTTGGTTACTCCTGCTTTCGAATCGCTTCCCCTGGGATCTGTTCTTTTGTTTCGCCACACGCCAAACGGACTGATACCAAACTTAACGCGCGGATTTACACTTTTAATGGTTTTTCCAAGCATTACTATAATAGAATCAACATTACTCCTTCGCCAGTCGTCTTTGCTCATACCATTGCCATAGGTGAGAAAACTTGCTGCATCAGGAAACTCTCTACCAGGTATACGATATGGATAAAAGTAATCGTCGAAGTGAATGGCATCAAGATCATAACGCTCTACAATATCTCTTACCACTTTATTTACGTGATCACGAACTTCAGGAAGTCCCGGATCAAAATATTTTGTATTTCCGTAAGTTACAAACCATTGAGGATACAACCTGGTTACATGAGTGGGCGAAATTGATGAACTCCTGATACTAAAAACTGCCCGGTAAGGATTCATCCATGCATGAAATTCCATCCCCCTTTTGTGGCATTCTTCAATCATAAACTGTAAGGGATCGTAATAAGGATCGGGAGCCTGCCCTTGCTTACCTGTCAGGTATTCGCTCCATGGCTCAAAACGTGAGGGATAAAAAGCATCTGCAACAGGGCGGATTTGCATAACAACAGCATTCATTCCATTGCGTTTATGCAGATCGAGCAGACGAATAAATTCGTCTTTTTGCTTATCTACCGGCAATCCCTTTTTGCTTGGCCAGTCAATGTTATCAACTGTTGCAATCCATACTGCCCTGAATTCGTAATGTGGTGATTTTTGTGCTGAAAGACTGATTGAAAATAAAATACAAAAGACAGAAACGATAAAACTCCTCATAAACACTCTTAATTATTTTTACTTGTTGAAACAAAGCCCGTGCTATTCTTTTTCCCGCATCTTGTCCAACAGTACATTAAGGGCATCAGTTTCCTGGTCGCTGAGGTTAGAAATAATAGAGTCAAGTTCATCAGTTTTTTTATCAAGCCTTTGCAAAAGTTGCACCCCTGTTTCGCTAAGGGTTACATCCACCAGTCTTTTGTCGTAGCTGCATACCTGTTTATTTACCAGTTTCTTCTTTAATAAACGTTCTACAATTCGACTTGTATCGCTCATTTTATCCATCATCTGTTCCCTGATTTTCAGCGTAGACAACGGCTGATCATTATTTTTTAGGATTCGAAGAATATTATATTGTTGGGGAGTAATATCGTCTGCTTCAAGAAACTGCTTTAATCTTTCTGTGATCCAGTTAGAGGTAAATAAAACATTTACAAGCCCTTTATGTCGTTCACTGCGAAAATAATTTTTAGGAATTTCTTTTTCAATGCCCATTCTAACTGATTTTGGAAGTGGTGTAAGTGAAGTTAACAATATTTTAAATAAGTCAATGTGATATTAGTCTTCCCAGACTTTCAATCCTTCGCTGCAGTTTGCGCAAATGTCAATGTTTTTGCGGCTTGTCATTATTTCCTTTCTGAACTGTTTATAGTTGTCGTTATTCCACACCTCTTTAAACGTCTGCACCTGCAAATTTCCCAAACGATGGGATGCATCTTTATCAAAACAACATGGCACAACAAGCCCATCCCACGAGATCACATTTCCCTGCCATAGCTTCCAACAATGATTTCCAAGACCGCTCTTCGATTTCATTTTACCGTCTTTACCTTTCCTGTAACGGCTATATTTTTCTATCGTTGGAATTAAGTTGTTAGGATCATTTTCATAGTCATACACCTGGGCAGTTTTAAACCGCACCTGGTCAACACCGATCTCTTTAGCAATCTGCTTGATCTCTTCGATCTGGTGTTCATTGTGCTTGACCACTAAAAACTGAAAAAATACAAACGGCTTTTTACTGTTCAGTTCCTTCTTCCACTTTACTATATTTTTTGCGCCCTGCATGACCTTCTCCAGGTTTCCACCAACCCTGTATTGCTTATATACATCCTGCGTAGTTCCATCTATAGAAATGATCAACCGGTCCAATCCGCTTTCTACTGTCTTCTTAGCATTAGCATCCGTGAGGTAATGGGCGTTTGTACTTGTTGCGGTGTAAATGCCTTTATCTGTGGCATATTTCACCATATCCAAAAACTCGGTGTTCAAATACGGTTCACCCTGGAAGTAGAAAATAAGATAGGTTAACTCTTTATAAATGTCATCGATCGTGCGACGGAAGAAATCTTTTTTAAGCATCCCGGTCGGCCGTGTAAACGCACGTAAACCGCTTGGGCACTCGGGGCACCTAAGATTGCAAGATGTAGTTGGCTCAAATGAAACAGAAATTGGATAACCCCATTGAAGCGGTCTGCCCAGGACCCTGCTAAGCCGGTAACTGCTCCAAACCTTCATCGCATTCAACGCACGTTTTGGCGTTACTTTCGATAATAAGTTTAAAGTGTCATTAAGATTAAAATAAGGCATAATGTAAAATTAAAGCTTGTGAGGCGTAATGGAGCAGTAAAATTTACTCCGCTAAAAAAAACGATGCGAAAATTGCCTGAAACAATAATGAACTTTTAGCGAGTGTTTTGGTAGCCAGCTTTAGATCTTTTCTCTGATTTCGTTGCGTCGCACTCTTGTACTGAGGCAAGAAATGCAGCTACATCCAGGCGTTGCGATCTGTCACATTTCTGTAGTGGATTATCGGTTAAGATGTAACCCAATTCCGCTCCCCGGAGATTACTAACCCACCGTCAGCAAATCGTCTATGGAGCACGTTGGTTGTATATTTGTTCTGTTTCCTCAAAACGCTTCAATCGCTTTTATGAAATTACCGTCACACTTTTTAGCAATCATTTTTGCTATTCTCTTTATTTCTTTTAAAACTAAAAACAATATGGCACCATCGGTTGATTTTCCGGTTTATCATGGTACTGACTTAGGCGTTAACTATAGTTCAAATAAAACAACTTTTAAAATTTGGGCTCCAAAAGCATCTGAAGTAAAGCTGAGATTATATGACGCAGGACATGGTGGGTTACCAACGACAACAATAAGGATGGTTAAAGGAGAGCAAGGCTGCTGGCAAACGGTGGTAGCAAAAAATCTCAAAAACCAGTTCTATACTTTTCAGGTGCAGCAGGATGGCAAGTGGTTACAGGAAAGACCTGACGTTTATGCTAAAGCAGTCGGAGTAAATGGTGCGCGGGGAGCGGTTGTAGACCTAAAAGAAACTAACCCTTCAAATTGGAACAGTGACAAAAGACCACCTCTTAAAAACTTCACTGATATCATCGTTTACGAATTACATGTTCGTGATCTTTCAATGGATCCTACCTCTGGTATTAAAAATAAAGGCAAGTTTTTAGGCATAAGTGAAACAGGAACGAAAAGTCCCGACGGTGAAACGACGGGATTAGATCATATGAAGGAACTGGGTATAACACATCTACATCTACTGCCTTCATTCGATTTTAATTCTGTAGACGAATCAAAGCCGGAGTTGAATCAATTCAACTGGGGATATGATCCGCTGAATTACAATGTTCCTGAAGGCAGCTATGCTACCAATCCATATCTAGGAAATGTACGAATTGCAGAATTTAAGCAAATGGTGAAAACATTGCATGCAAATGGCATTCGGGTAATATTAGATGTAGTGTACAACCACACAAGCAACCGTGAATCAAATTTCAACCAGTTTGCCCCTGAATATTTTTATAGGAAAAATGCAAATGGGACTTATTCTGATGCAACGGGCTGCGGAAATGAGACCGCTTCTGAAAAGGCGATGATGCGGAAGTTTATGGTAGAGTCAGTAGTCTACTGGGCAAAAGAATATCACATTGACGGATTTCGTTTTGACCTGATGGGGGTGCATGATATTGAAACAATGAATGAAATAAGTACTGCCTTGCACAAAATTGATCCCACCATTTTTATTTATGGTGAAGGCTGGACGGCAGGAGCAAGTCCTTTGCCGGAAGAGCAAAGAGCAGTTAAAAAAAATACTTTTAAATTAAATAAGATAGCGGCTTTTAGTGATGATATAAGAGATGGACTGCGCGGGCCGTTTGGAGATGTTCATCAAAAAGGCTTTGTCAGTGGCGGATCAGGATGGAAGGAAAGTGTAAAATTTGGAATCGTCGCTTCAACACAACATCCCCAAATAAACTATGCTGCTGTTAATTATTCTAAACAGCCATGGGCATCAGAACCAGATCAAACTATGACTTATGTTTCTTGTCATGATGACAACACCTTGTTCGATCGCCTTAAGATTTCTAATCCAAATGCATCTGAAGCGGAAGTGATTAAAATGGACAAACTAAGTAATGCAGTTGTACTGACCTCGCAAGGTGTTTCATTTTTACATGCGGGCGAAGAAATGCTTAGAACAAAGCAAGGAATTGCC
>JAOQAJ010000204.1 GCA_025963675.1 Segetibacter sp. | reverse complement strand
CAAGGCCCATGTAGCAATTATGTTGGATGAGCAGGTTGCAGCATCAAAAAATTTAGAAGCTCCTAAAATCATTAAAGAATACGTAGCGCCATTAATTAAAGGCGGCGGCGGCGGACAGAAAACGCTTGCAACCGCAGGCGGACAAGATGCTGACAATCTACAACAGGTTATCGAAAAAGTAAAAAGCTTATTTTAGATCAATCAGTAAATTCGACAAACTCCTGCAAAAACTATTGTCCGGCTCTACGGATAATAATATAGAATCGAGGATTTGGTCAAATTGTTAATTAGATTAGATTTTGTAGAAAGGATAAAAGGAAGCCATCATATTTTTTCTAATCCCATGGTTGAAGAAATAATAAATATTCAACCAACAGGTTCAAAAGCAAAAGCATACCAGGTTAAATTAGTAAGAGAAATTATAATTAAATACAAACTAATTGCCCCCGATTCCTAAATACGATATCATTATATACTGGAGTAAAGAAGATGATAGTTTTATTGCCGAGGTGCCAAATTTACCTGGATGTATGAGCGATGGAAAAAGCTACCACGAGGCGGTGAAAAATATTGAACAAATTATATCTGAGTGGATATAAACAGCTGAAGAATTGGGGAGACCAATACCTTCTCCGATGGGCAGATTAAGGTTCGCCTGGCCCGCACTTATTTTTTCATATTCTCTTTTTGAAAACGTTTGCAGTCCTGCAAGCATTTTTTTATTCCTACAGCTAATCCTCTTTACCACTCATCCTCTCCCGTTCGAAAAGCTTTTAAGCTTATCACTGATTTTTAATCATTTTTCTCATTTTCAAGAAATGAGAAAAACCAAGCCTGCATTACGTTTCACAGGATTCTTCTTCCATTAGGCGTTACCGCTCATCCATTTACATTACCAAGCAACTTCTATTCGTCCCATTTCACATCAGTGCCATAGTTCCTCTATATACATTTGACTTGTCAATCAAAAAAAACAACTGACATAAAAAATTAAAAACATAAAAAACAACATTATGAGAAAATTATTCATCGCCGCCTTACTAACCGTCACCATTGCTACAAGCTCTTTTGCAGGAGATAATAAAAAGATTAGCAACGTGGCAGTTAACAATTTTAGAGGAGAATTTGCAGATGCATCTAATGTTTCCTGGTTGAAAGCTGAGAATTACTATAAAGCAACTTTCTACATGGGAAACGAAAAGATGGAAGCCTTTTACAACTTGACTGGTGAAAAAATTGCAACCAGCAAATCAATCACAATTGATGAACTACCTGTAAAAGCTAAAAGAGCCTTCGCAAAAGATTATAGCAGCTATACTTTAATAGAAGCTATTGAGATGGATGGCACAGAAGAAACAGGATATTTTATATCTGCAGAAAACGAAAAAGAGACTGTGATACTCAAAGTAAACACCTCAGGCGCACTTTCAACTTTCCAAACAACTAAAAAATAAAAACTAAGGCAAGCAAGCATCCAGTTCTAAAGCCTTCGCAATTGCGAAGGCTTTTTCGTTAGTTTTAAGTACTGTGTTAACCGGGCAAAACGTCTCAAAAGTTTACTTTTTATTTTTCCAAATTAACATTTCCGAAAGTCTTCGTATTTCAAAATCTTTCTTATATTTGATGTACTAACACTTTCGTAAATCAAAAATAAAAACATTATGAACAACTGGATTAAATATGTTGTACCGGTAATGGCAACAGCATTTATTGGTACCGCTGCTTTTGCGCAGGATCAAAAAGAAAAATCCTCAAAAGATCAGGAAGACAAATCGCAGGAAATTGTTATTCGTAAAAAAGGAGGTAAAACGGATAAAATGACAATAGTCGTTGATGGCGATAACGTAACCATTAATGGCAAACCAGTTGACGAATTCAAGAACAATGATGTAACCATTTTTAGAAGAGACGGCGTGCCGGGTGCCCCAAGGGTAAGATCTTTTACAGCACCGCGCGTTCCCGCAGATGTTCAAAGCTACAACCGCTTAAGGCCATCTTCTTCAAATAAAGCGATGTTAGGAGTAGTTACCAGGAAGTCAGATGATGGAGTAAAAATAACAGAGGTAACTAAGGAAAGTGGTGCTGCAAAAGCTGGTTTAAAAGAAGATGATATCATCACAAAAGTGGGTGATAAAAAAGTGGAGGAACCAGCCGATCTTGTGAAAGCTATTGCTGACAATAAGCCAAATGACAAAGTTGAAATCACCTACAAACGCGATGGCAAAGAAAGTAAGACAACGGCCATTCTTGGCGAAAACAAGTCGCGCTCGTTTGCTTATAACTTCAATAGAGATTTCAACTTCGACATGCCCGAAAATTTGATTCCTCAAATGGATAACTTCAATTTCAACTTTAACAGGAAACCAAAAATTGGTCTTCAAATTCAGGATGTTGAAGAAGGAAAAGGCGTAACCGTTAAGGATGTTGATTCAGACTCTCCGGCTTCAAAAGCAGGCATCAAAGATGGTGATGTTATCACCCAGGTAAACGGAAAAGATGTTGCCGGTGTAGATGATTTACGCACCGCGATTAAAGATCTGAAAGAAGGTGAGTCTGTAAAATTCTCTTACAGAAGAGACGGAAAAACTCAGTCAGCGGAAATCAAAATTCCAAAAAGATTAAAAACAGCAGATCTGTAATAATTCAATGAAATTTTTAAAAGTCGTTATTTCTAAAATAGCGGCTTTTTTTATTTCCTTAAAAAAGGCAATTTTTTGATCAAACAATAGATCAACAATCAACATCGTTGTGTCACTCCCTTGTACTGTTCATTTCAATATTCAACTTTTTCCGCTTTTTATCTGAAAAATGATTTGCCGTTGCAGTGAGTGACACAACGATGTTGAATAAAGTTTCGATGACGGTCACAAACGTATTATTCTAAAAACTCCACACTTTTGTAACAAGGCTTAAACATGGCTTTATCTTAATTCTAATACCTTTACAGCTGTAATCACAGGTTGTTATATTTGTAGACTATGGATGTAAAAGGAAAATACGAAGCTGTAATCGGGTTGGAAGTACATGCTCAATTACGAACACAGAGCAAATTATTTACAGGCGATAGCGCATCATTTGGTGCCGAACCAAATACTCACATAAGCCCCATTACACTAGGCCATCCCGGCACATTACCAAAAACAAATAAAAAAGCGGTAGAGTATGCGATCATGATGGGTCTGGCATGTCACTGTGAGATTGAACGATACAACTATTTTGCACGCAAAAATTATTTCTATCCTGACCTTCCGAAGGGTTACCAGGTTTCTCAACATACCACACCAATTTGTAAAGGGGGTTTTGTTACTATAAAAACAAAAGACGTTGAAAAAAATGTTCAGCTAAATCGTATTCATCTCGAAGAAGACGCCGGCAAGAGTATACATGATGCCGATGAAAATTTTACTTGCATCGACTTTAACCGGGCCGGGGTTCCATTAATTGAAATCGTAACTGAACCCGACATGCATTCTGCGGAAGAAGCATTTCAATACGTAACAGAAATAAGAAAACTGGTTCGATGGATTGGTGTATGTGACGGAAATATGGAAGAAGGAAGTCTGCGTTGTGATGCTAACGTTTCCATCAGGTTAAAAGGTGAAACCACTCTTGGAACAAAAGTAGAAGTGAAAAACCTGAACTCGATACGGAATGTAAAAAAAGCTATAGAATTCGAAATTGACAGAATGATTGCAATGGTTGAAAAAGGCGAAACGATCATACAACAAACCAGGAGTTTTGATGCTGACCATGATACCACTTTTGCCATTCGTGATAAAGAGGAAGCCAATGATTACCGATACTTTCCCGAACCTGATCTAACTCCATTTCAATTAACAGAAGAATTTATTACAAGCATACAATCAAAACTTCCTGCACTACCGGAAGAGCTCTTTAAAAAATATCAAACACTTGGATTGAGCGAATATGATTCTCATCAATTGTGTGATGAAAAATCAGCTTCAGATTATTTTGAGCAAACAATAAAATATTCTAAAAACTACAAGGCCATAGTTAACTGGATGGCAGGACCGTTACGACAGGCTTTAAATGAAAAGCATTCAAATTTTAATGACCTGCCGATAACACCGAAAACCCTTGCCAGTCTTATTTCAATTGTTGACGAAGGCAAAGTCAACTTTTCAATTGCACATTTAAAAATTTTACCCGTCTTATTGGCAAACCCCAAAAAAGAGCCGTTGCAGGTTGCCACCGAACTGAACCTTTTACAGGTACACGGCAGCCACGACATAGAGGTTTGGGTAAATGAAGTGCTGGCAAAAATGCCTGAAAAAGTAGCAGAATATAAAAAAGGTAAAAAAGGTTTGATGGGACTTTTTGTTGGAGAAATTAAAAAAGCCAGCAAAGGAAAAGCAGACCCGAAAATTGCCACACAACTATTGGAAGAAAAGCTGAAATAAAAAATAAAAGCAGAATAAATATCTGCGACAAATAAAATGAAAAAAATAATATACTTAGTACTGTTGGCTGCAATGGTAGCATCATGCCAGCAGAAAAAACATGGAGCGTTTGTAGTGACCGGGGTTATAGAAAATGCACCTGGTAAAAAAGTGGTGCTGATGGAAACACCTTATTCAAATGCCCAACCAGTCGTTCTTGACTCTGCCATACTAAAAGATAAAGGTTCATTTACATTAAGAGGCAGAGCGAATGAAGAAGGCATTTATAGGCTGATGATAGACAACGGACCTGACCTCATTCTGATAAATGATAACAACAGTATCAAAGTGCACCTGGATGTAAATGATTACAGGAATTATAAAGTGGAAGGCTCACCGGCTTCGGAAAGCCTGCACACTTTATTTGAAAATTATCGTGCGAAAGATTCTGCCATTCTAGCGACTTTTAAGATCGTTGACAGTCTCAAAGCAATACCTGGTCAGGATAGCATTGCTGAAGTTTTACAAACTAAAAACGATCAACAGGTTGCTTCACTCAACAATCTGCTTAAAGAATTTATTAATAGCTCACCTAGTCCTGCAGCCTCACTTTATGCGCTGGGAATAGCAAGCCAGACGATATCAAACGAGGAAACAAAAGCAATGGTCGAAGGTGCTGCTAAGAGGTTTCCAGAGCACTCAGGATTAGCGAAGATCAAGAGCCTTTTGGCCGTGAAAACAGCTCCACCCCCTTCGGCCGACAATGCAAATAACAGCTACGCTTTGTTGAATAAGCAAGCCCCTGACCTTACTATGAATGATGTGAACGGAAAACCTATAAGCATCAGCAGCTTTAAAGGCAAATATGTTTTGATAGACTTTTGGGCAAGTTGGTGTGGTCCGTGCAGGCACGAAAACCCAAATGTTGTGGCGGCATACAATCAATTTAAAGACAAAAATTTTACTATCCTGGGCGTTTCACTTGACCAGGACAAAGCAGCCTGGCAAAAAGCGATTGCCAATGATCAACTGACATGGACGCATATGAGTGACCTAAAACAATGGGAAAGCGCTGCTGTTCCGGCTTATGGATTTGATGGAATTCCTTTTAATGTGCTAGTTGATCCAACAGGAAAAATTATTGCCAGCTCATTGAGAGGTGAAGAGTTGATGAGAAAGCTGGGCGAGGTTTTGAAGTAAGGTTTAATGAAAATATATCTACAGAATATTAAGCTGCTTCACATCCATTGCCAAAATCAACCATTTCTACCTTCAAAGTCGATTACCTGCTAAGTCCTCGTTTTTAAATATTTGATCGTCTCATTAGAAAGCTGGCATGTCGAATAGGTGACGGACTTCTGTATTCTTACTTTGCTTCCGCCTAAAATAAACTATTATATCTTCGCAAAATGGAAGAACTGTTGAAACAAATTGAAGCTTATAAAGAAGAAATCAGCACGTATCGGGCAACGACTGTTGATGAACTGGAAGCTTTTCGGATAAGGTTTTTAGGAACCAAAGGCGTGGTTAAAAATGTAATGGGCGAAATGAGAAATGTTCCCTCAGAAAATAAAAAAGAATTTGGGCAAATATTAAATGCTTTTAAAATTTTTGCTGAACAAAGGTTTGAAACACTAAAAGAAAGTCTGACTTCTACTAATGGCCAAGCCGATGCTGGTATCGATTGGTCCCTTCCCGGAGACCCTGTTCCAGTTGGTACCCGGCATCCTTTAAGCATTGTGCGGAACCAAATGGCTTCCATCTTCAAACGGCTAGGTTTCGCAATTGCCGAGGGGCCAGAAATGGAAGATGACTGGCACAACTTTACTGCCTTAAATCTTCCTGAAAATCACCCTGCACGTGATATGCAGGATACTTTTTACTTACATCAAAATCCCGATTACCTTTTACGCACCCACACCAGCAGTGTTCAGGCGCGAATAATGGAAAAGCAAAAACCTCCTATTCGCATTATCTGTCCTGGCCGGGTATATCGCAACGAAACCATAAGTGCCCGGGCACATTGCTTTTTTCACCAGGTAGAAGGCTTATACGTTGATGAAAACGTAAGCTTTGCTGATTTAAAGCAGACTTTGTACTTTTTTGTACAGGAGATGTTTGGCAAAGATGTAAAGGTTCGGTTTCGCCCAAGCTACTTCCCTTTTACCGAGCCAAGCGCAGAGATGGATATAAGTTGTACGGTTTGCGGGGGTACCGGCTGCAGTTTGTGCAAGCACACCGGTTGGGTAGAGATACTTGGATGCGGCATGGTTCATCCTAAAATGTTAGACAATTTCAAAATCGATTCTAATAAGTTCACTGGGTTCGCGTTTGGTATGGGTGTGGAGAGAATTTGCCAGTTAAAATTCAGGGTTAACGACCTGCGGTTGTACTCGCAAAACGACGTAAGATTTTTGCGACAATTTACAGGTGCAGTGTAAGAACGCTTTGGTAACCGTCAAAGTGCTACTATTATCATTCTTGCGTCGCACTCTTGTACTATTGCAACCATTTTTAACATTGTAGACAAAAGCCCTGTTATCATTCTGGCATCAAATTAGCGATAATGCGGTAATTAAGCGAACCCGATTTAACAATCCTTACATAAACACTTAATCCATCTCTGGCGTTTATGAACTACATTTGCGCCCTCAATATTTTAATTATTTTTTGATGTTAGCTATTCTTACTTTTTTCTTCGCACACTGGTTTTTGTCTCTGTTCTTCCACACATTTTTCTTACATCGTTATGCCTCTCACCAGATGTATACCACTAGCAAAACCTGGGAAAAAGTTTTCTATTTTTTAACCTGGTTTACCCAAGGTTCATCATTTTTAGTTCCGAGAGCATATGGGGTTATGCATAGAATGCACCATGAATACAGCGACACTGAAAAAGATCCGCATTCACCTCATTTTTTTAAAGATGTATGGCACATGATGTTGCATACAGCTAAAATATATCATGCTTTTCTTACCAACGAAAGGTTGCCTGAGGAGAAATTCACCAGAGAATATCTACCTGTTTGGGAGAAATTAGACAAAATCGGATATAGCTGGACATCAAGATTACTTTTTTCTGCAGCATATATTGCCTTCTATATTTACTTTGCTCCGTCTATCTGGTGGTTCCTTTTATTACCTTTTCATTTTTTAATGGGGCCTATACAAGGTGCAATAGTAAACTGGTTCGGGCATAAACTGGGGTATCAGAATTTCAAGAATGGCGATCATTCAAGAAACTCTACTCCATGGGGATTTCTTTTAATGGGCGAATTATTTCAGAATAATCACCATTATGCAAAAGACAGTGCAAACTTTGCCAAAAAGTGGTTCGAGTTCGATTTGACTTATATTATTATGAGGGCTTTACATACAGTCAAAATTATCAGGCTTAAGCCAGCTTCTCTAAGAAGCCATAACACTTCTTTCCAGAACCAATTATAGTAGTACTGGTTTATATCATTAATTTTATTTCCTGTTTTAGCCAATTCAATCAAAGAAGGGTTAAAACAGGATTTTTTTTTATCCTGTAATCAGCCCGGTTAATTTTAAAGATGAGCGAACAAACGCTAGCTAATGATACTGTTTCGAATAGTGAAGTTTTCAGAGAAACCGATACAACAAAATCGATTCTTGTTACAGGAGGAACGGGTTTGGTGGGTTCCCATCTGATTCAACAACTGGTTAAAAAAGGCAAAAAGGTAAAAGCATTATATCGAAAGGAAATACCTTCTATAAAAGGATTAGAAGATGTTTTATGGACAAAAGGAGACATCCTGGATGTAATATCACTCGACGAAGCGATGGCGGATGTAGATCACGTATATCACTGCGCTGCCATAGTTTCTTTTAACCCGCGTAAGAAGAGAGAATTATTTCAAACAAATATAGAAGGTACCGCAAATGTTGTTAATGCTTGTTTGAGAGCTGATGTCGAAAAGCTTTGTTTTGTAAGCTCTGTTGCCGCCCTCGGCAAAAGTAAAAAAGGCATTGAGATCAATGAGAAAACTGCGTGGACCGAAGACAGTAATATAAGCAATTATGGCAAAAGTAAATATCTGGCTGAAGTAGAAGTGTGGCGCGGAATTGCAGAAGGATTGCAGGCTGTAATAGTTAATCCATCTACAATACTTGGTGCAGGTGACTGGAATGAAGGGTCAACTAAAATTTTTAAGACGGCATTTGAAGAGTTTCCGTGGTATACTGAAGGGGTAACAGGTTTTGTAGATGTAAAAGATGTAACTAATGGCATGATACAATTAATGGAAAGTAACATCAGCGCCGAGAAATTTATTTTAAGTGCAGCAAATAGAAACTTCAAAGAAATTTTCACGCTGGCGGCAAAGTCGTTTGAAAAAAAGCCACCAGGTAAAAAGGTAACCCCATTAATGGCTCACATGGTTAGATATGCTGAAGGTATTAAAGCCATGTTCTCAGGCGAAGATCCATTACTTACAAAAGAAACGGCAGAAGCTGCCCAATCAGTAGTTCTTTTTGATAACA
Source organism: Segetibacter sp. (assembly GCA_025963675.1). Lineage (GTDB taxonomy): Bacteria > Bacteroidota > Bacteroidia > Chitinophagales > Chitinophagaceae > Segetibacter. The sequence continues at coordinate 21,111 of JAOQAJ010000204.1, read as the reverse complement.
CAAAGCTTAGATCGTTCTTGCCGTCATTTGCCTATAATTCTATAGAGGAAACAATTAGCAGAGTCTGTGGTGAACTGAAGGCTAAATATGAATTATGAGTGTCCGCGATCAGTTAGTATAACTCGCATGCAGCTAACTATACCAACAGGCCTTAGAAAGGCTATGAAAGCTCTAATTTAAAACAGAAGCGTCTTTTTCTGTTTTGATTCCCGACTGCTCTTTAATTTTACTCCAGCCCCCAACGACGTTTCTTAGATTATGAATTCCCTGTCTTTTCAGAAGCGAAGCGGCAATAACACTGCGAAAGCCACCACCACAATGCACATACAAATTATCTGTGTCTTCTATATCCGCCATGCTTGCAGGGTCGGCCATATTTCCTAACGGAATGTTTACAGCCTCTTTTACGTGACCATCTGCAAATTCAACCTCTTTCCTCACATCTACGACCACCAGATTTTCATCAAAAGGTATATCCATAGCAAGTTCATCAGCTTCCACTTCAATTATCAAATCAGCTTTTTCTCCTGCTTTTTGCCATGCTTCATAACTACCGCTTAAGTAGCCTCTTATATTTGAAAAGCCCACTCTTGCTAACCTGACTATCGTTTCCTTCTCCTGTCCGTCCTGTGTAACCAAAATTATTGGCTTATCAAAAGGCAACAGACTGCCGGCCCATTCTGCAAACTTTCCTTCAAGACCAATAAAGATTGCCCCCGGTATATATCCTTGTGTGAAAACAGCGGCATTACGGGTGTCGAGCACAATCGCATCGTTGTCTATCTCATTTTTAAATTGCTCAACTGACAATGCAGTTAGCCCTTTTTCTAAAACTGAATCCATGCTTTCATACCCCTCTTTATTTATTTTAGCATTAATCGGAAAGTAGGTAGGTGGTGCCGCGAGTCCTTCTGTAACTGCCTGAACGAACGATTCTTTAGACATTTGCTGTAATGCATAATTTGCCTGTTTTTGTTCCCCTATCGTACTATGAGTTGCACTACCTAAATTTTTTCCACAACTGCTACCCGAGCCATGTGCCGGATACACAATTACATCATCGGCAAGGGGAATTATTTTGCTTTGCAGACTTTCATATAACATTCCAGCCAATTCCTCTTTAGTCATTTCTCCACCTGGCAAATCAGGCCGACCTACATCTCCTACAAAGAGCGTATCTCCGGTAAAAATTGCATGATCTTTCCCGTTCTCATCTTTCAAAAGATAACATGTGCTTTCAATGGTATGCCCCGGTGTGTGAACAACTGTTATCTGAAGTTTTCCAACATGGAAAATTTGACCGTCTTTGGCAACTGTAGCCTTAAACCTGGTTTCTGTCTTCGGTCCGTAAATAATAGGTGCTGATGTAGCTTTTGCAAGGTCAATATGACCACTTACAAAATCAGCATGAAAGTGGGTTTCAAAAATGTACTTTATTGAAGCATTTCTTTCTTTCGCCAAAAGCAAATACTCTTCTACATCACGCAAGGGATCTATAACTACTGCCTCGCCTTCACTTTCGATAAAATAAGCCGCCTCGCTAAGACAGTTTGTATATAATTGTTTGATGAACATTGGTCTGATTTAATTTGCAAAAATAAGCACACCGAGTCAGGATAATGATGTACCGCGGTTAAGGTTTACAGAAATAAAAAAGGATGCTCTTGGAGCATCCTTTTTATAAAAAAAGTTTACAAGCTTACGCTACCAGATCTTCAACGAACTGATTAACCTCTGCCACTCGATCATAATTAATAGCATAGTATATGAACTTACCATCTCTTTGAGTAATCACAATCCCTGCCCGACGAAGGATCGCAAGGTGCTGAGAGGCAACCGACTGTTCTAATCTCAATTTCACATAAATCTCAGTTACTGTCATTCTCTCGCTCTCGTCCAGCAATTTAATCATCTGCTGACGTAGCTTGTGATTCATAGCACGCAATACTAAAGCTGCTTTCTTCAGGTGCAAAAAGTCCAATTTTATAGAGTTACTATTTTCCTTATTTGCAATAGTAATACTCTGAGTTGCTGTTACCATACTTTACTGTTAGGGGGTGTTTGGAATATTCAATTGTAAATATAAAAACGAATATTTATATTTTTTATAAATGGAAATCTAAAATTGTAATTGTGTATAAAATTTTTACTCGTTTTAACGTTTAGGCATTGAGTGAAAATCTTTAAAATAAGTTGGTTCGGAATAAGATACATCTGTAAATTTTTTTTGTTGGAATGCTTTATCAGCAAGACTTGCAAGACTTTGAGCACTGTAATCCACGACTTCAAATACGGCATTATGGCTTCTTACAACTGCCTTAAACTTATCACTTCCGCTACCAAAAAAGACAATTTTTCCTTTTGCTATTAAACTGTTAAAACTATTTTCTTGTAATATTAAGGGCTGGGGTGGAAACACATTTTTGAGTTCAATATCATATAACGCCGTAAAAACTTCCATCCGTCGAGCATCAAGCATCGGGCATAAAAGTGTTGAATGGTCTAAACCAATGACATTATCAAGCCCTGTCTTTGCCATGACCTCTAAGGTATTTATAGTTATTAAAGGTTTGGAAAATGCATAACTAAAACCTTTTGCTGACGCCATACCTACGCGCAAACCTGTATAGCTACCAGGCCCCGATGTAACAGAAAAAGCATCGATGTCACTTATGTTAATACCAGCTTCGTTTAAGATAATTTTGATTGCAGCATGAAGAAACGATGCATGCTCTTTCTGATGTCGATTTTCTTTAAATGCCAAAGAAATGCCATTAAGAGAAACGCATACTGATGCAACTTCTGTCGCAGTATCAATGTTAAGAAGTAGCGCCAAGATTAGAAATTTCTTTTTTGAGTAATGGTGCAGGACTATAACGCTTATCTTCAATCGTTAAGTGTTCTAGCAGATTAAATATTTTTAGCAAGCCGATCTTTTCAGCAAGTTCAAAGGGACCAGTTGTGAAATTAGCTGCGAGTTTAATTGCAGTATCTATTTGTTGTTTCTGATGCACATCGTTGCCCGCGATCAGATACGCTTCATTTATTAGTAGTGCCGTCGTTCTTGGGGCAACCAGACCAAGAATATCAGGAACCTGTTGATATCCCCAATGAAGGCCAAGTAATATTTTAGAGGCAGCCTCTATATTTTTTTCACCTGTACAGATTTCAATTGTCTCCTGCAGAAGAAATCCGCGCCAACCACAAATTCTTACACAATTGGCAGGAAGGTTTTTTAAAGTTGTTGAAACCGCATGAACGAAAACAAGGGAAGGTAAACTAGCTATCTGTTTAACATCGCGAATGAAGTCTTCCTCCTCCAGCAAATAAAAGTAAACTGCTGAATCGGTCTTTGCTTCAGCGATCGTTGTAACAAATTGCACTATCACACCGGCAGGTATTTGCTTATCCTGAAATTCGGTTTGTGTTATTCCATCGGCAATGACAACGATCTGCATAATGAATTATTTACAACAAAATTATGTTTGTTAGTTGATGCAAAATGATGCAATTTTATTTAAACCACTTAAATGGATAAGAAAGTTATCAATACTACTAAAGCCCCTGCTCCTATTGGCCCCTATAACCAGGCTGTCATTAGCAATAACATGATTTATGTTAGCGGACAAATTCCTCTTAATCCTGAAACAAACGAGTTAATCACAGGAGATATAGCGACAGAAACACACCAGGTAATGCGAAACCTTGATGCGATACTTGAAGAAGCAGGTATCAACTTTAATCATGTTGTAAAGAGCACTATATTTTTGACTGATATGAGTTTGTTTGCTGCCGTTAACGAAGTATACGGTTCTTATTTTTCTGCTGATTATCCAGCCAGGGAAACGGTCGCTGTAAAAGGGCTACCGAAAAATGTAAACGTTGAGATAAGTATGATCGCAACAATGTAGAGCTGAAGTTTATATAAAGTGCCTATCAGTAAGAATACAATGTCAGACCCTTCTAAATATCACAGCTATTTCGAAGCTAACAAAGAGGCCTGGAACAAGCGAACAGGTGTTCATAAAGACTCTGCTTTTTATGATATAGAAACTTTTAAATCCGGGAAAACATCATTAAAACCTATTGAACAAAAAGAATTAGGTGAGGTAAGTGGAAAGTCTCTTCTTCACCTTCAATGTCATTTTGGTTTAGATAGTCTTAGCTGGGCAAGAGAAGGTGCAGATGTAACAGGCATTGATTTTTCTGAAGATGCAATTGATTATGCACGGCAGTTAATCGTAGAATTTAATATTCCTGCAGATTTTATTTGCTGTAATATTTATGACCTTCCCCAGCAGCTTTCAAAGACGTTTGACATCGTTTTTACTTCTTACGGTGTTTTAGGATGGCTGCCCGATTTGGATAAGTGGGCTAAAACAATTGCTCATTTTGTAAAACCTGGTGGTATTTTCTATTTGATAGAATTTCATCCTGTTGTTTGGATGATGGATGAACATTTTGAAAAAATAAAATGTTACTATCACAATGCCGAAACTATTTCAGAAATACAAACGGGCACTTATGCTGATAAAGACGCTACGATAGAATACGAAGAACATTCCTGGAACCACGGCTTAAGCGAGGTCGTAAATGCACTTATAAAAAATGGATTACAAATTCAGTTCCTCAACGAATTTTCTTTTTCTTGTTATAAATGTTTTGATCGTTTAATTGAAGGCGAAGACGGATATTGGAGAGTGAAGGGTTTAGAAAACAAAATACCCATGATGTACTCTATCAAAACAATAAAGCTTTGATACATTTGCAGCTAAATAACAAATATGAAAAGGTGTTTTTTTGTCATTATTATATCACTGATCAGTGGCTTTTCTTTTTCTCAGAGCAATCGCCTTAGCGAGCATAATAGTATTGCGTGGTTTACAACTACCGTGGCACCTGCTATAAGCAAAAAAATAAGTTTACATGGAGAATACCAGTGGCGCAGGGTCAACTTTTTAAAACACTGGCAACAAAGTTTGTTAAGAGTTGGAGTGACTTATAAAGTTCATTCGCAGGTTTCATTACAAGTGGGTTACGCATGGGCCCCCACCTTTCCGTATGGTACATACACTCTTTCAGCAGTTCCAAAAGTTTTTCCCGAACATCGTATTTATGAGCAAGTAGTTCTTAACTCAACTATAGGTAAAACTGCTCTTACAAACAGGTTTAGATTAGAGCAAAGATGGATCGGAAGATTCGCTTCTCTTGACGCTGCGGAACCCTCTTTTGTTTTTGCGCACAGGTTTAGGTATATGCCTCGGTTTGATTTCCCTTTAAATGAAAAATGGTATGCAACAGTTTATGATGAAATTTTAATTGCATTTGGGAAAAATGTCGGAGAAAATGTATTTGACCAGAACCGCATAAGTGCAATGATAGGATATAAAGCTTCTAAAACGTTTAGAATAGAAGGGGGGTTTGTAAATCAAACAGCGCAATTGGGAAGAGAGATCGAGAATAAAAACGTATTCCAATACAACAACGGGTTAATTGTAAACACCTACTTCAACTTCTAACTTGTTACTAATACAATCACCCGTGCAATAGTGGCAAAAAAGTTAAATGGAGCGTCGCAACGATGCTCCATTTATTTGACATGCTGACAACCAATTACTGCTATTCTCCATACGTTCGATGGGGAAAGATGAAAGTTTTTTCAACAATTACTTTTTGTTTCTTTGCACACGAAAATAATCTTACATGCTTCCGAAATACAAAAGAATTCTTCTTAAGCTTAGTGGCGAATCGTTGATGGGTGATAAAAACTTTGGTCTTGACTCGAACGTTATCTCACAATATGCACTGGATATTAAACAGGTAATTGAATTGGGTGTTCAGGTGGCTATAGTAATTGGCGGCGGAAACATCTACCGTGGTATGAACGAGGCGGACACCGGCATAGAAAGGGCACAGGGAGATTATATGGGCATGCTGGCGACCGTTATCAACGGGATGGCTTTACAGGCGGGTCTTGAGAAAGTTGGGGTGTACACAAGGCTGCAAAGCGCAATAAAAATGGAGCAAATCGCAGAACCTTATATTCGTCGTCGTGCGATCCGCCACCTTGAGAAAGGACGTGTCGTAATTTTTGGTGCTGGTACCGGAAACCCATATTTCACAACTGATACTGCAGGTTCACTCAGGGCTATAGAAATCAAAGCTGATGTCATTTTGAAAGGTACACGGGTCGACGGCATTTATACCTCTGACCCCGAAAAAGATCCTAATGCAAAACGTTTCGACAAAATTTCTTTCGCTGAGGTTATAAATAAAAACCTGAAAGTGATGGATATGACAGCTTTTACTTTATGTCAGGAAAACAGCCTTCCAATTATTGTCTTTGATATGAACACGCCCGGCACTTTATTAGAAGTTGTACAGGGAATGGACGTTGGAACCTATGTAAGTTAATTTTATTTGAAGCGGCGGGAAGCCGCTTTTTTATTTGTTTTTGTATACAAGCTTTTGTAATCCTTATTAGTCATCGTTGCGTCGCATTTCGTTCATCTGCAACAATTCTTATCAGCCTTTGAGGTGCAACAAATGAGTGCGCTTATTGTTATAATAACTTTGCAATAGTAAATGAAAGGATATGAACCAAACCATTGCTGACATAAGAAAAGACTATAAGCTAAAATCATTAAGAGAAGAAGATGTCTTAAGCAATCCGATAGAGCAATTTACTAACTGGTGGTCAGAAGCAGTAAGCAGTAAAATTGAAGAAGTAAATGCTATGACCTTAGCTACATCAGCTATAGACGGTACACCATATGCAAGAATAGTATTGCTAAAGGGTCTAACAAACGAAGGGTTTATGTTCTTTACGAATTATGAAAGCGCTAAAGGAAAAGAATTAGCACAAAACCCCAAAGCTGCATTAGTTTTCTTTTGGAAAGAACTGGAACGGCAGGTTAGAATTGAAGGCACCGTAGAGAAAGTTAGTGAAGCAGAAAGTGAAGCCTACTTTGTGTCACGTCCGGTGGCAAGTAAAATCGGCGCATGGGCGTCGCCACAAAGTACGACAATTGAAAGCAGGGAAATTCTTGAAGGGAATGTATTAAAATACCAGGCACAATTTGGAGAAGAAAACATTCCTAAACCGCCGCATTGGGGAGGATATATAGTAAAGCCGGCGAAACTAGAGTTCTGGCAAGGACGTCGCAGTCGTCTTCATGACCGGATTTTGTATACGAAACAAGACGAAAACTGGAAGATCAGCAGGTTAGCACCGTAACCCTTCATCCATTTAATTGGCTGGTTGATTGAGTTAAGTTTAACACATATCTCAACCAACCGATCGACCAATTAAGCTTCTTTTTTTGCCTCAGCAGGCTTAGCTGCTTTTGCAACTCTTGCAGGACGAGTTTTTCCAAAAGAACCTTTGAAAATCTTTCCTTTTTTTGTTTTTTTATCACCTCTTCCCATAACGATTTTTTTAAATAGTTTTTAATAACAGGGTGCAAACCTACGCCAACTTGATTAATTTATCAAAGCTTATAATAAATAGTCTCACTGCATCTACAAACCCTGTAATAGAAAAAGCAGGTAATCCTGCTTTTCTTATAATTCATAACTTAACCTATTTATATTCTTGCTGAAAGCTCTTTACCTGCTTTAAACTTGGCAACCCTTTTTGCTTTGATTTTGATCATCTCGTTCGTTTTAGGATTGCGGCCGTTACGAGCTAATCTTTTAGAAACCGAAAACGTTCCAAAACCTACCAATGTAACTTTATCACCTCCTTTTAATGTTTTTGTCACTGTGTCGACAAAAGAGTTTAAAACAGCATTAACCTCCGTTTTAGTAAGCTCAGTATCTTCAGAAATTTTTGAGATCAGTTCAGCTTTGTTCATGGTAGTATTTTTTGTTAGAGTATAAAACAGCGGCAAATTTATTAGCTTTTACTGAGCAGAAAAACTTTTCTGCAACTTTTAATATTATTGCATTTCCAACCGGTTTTTAAGACCGGGCTCATATCATTTGTCGAATTCGCCTTTGAGGCGAAGTAAATGCAGGAAATAATAAATGAGCAGAAATTTAAAAAATGATAAGCGCTTTGCTTTTTTAATCTACTGATTGCATTAGGGTTCTGAAATCTACATATTTCTGTCCCCATTTATCTGTTACTTTTTTACGCAAAACGGATGCGTGGTGTTGAAGGTAATAGTCATACTTAGTTAACGTGGGTGCATAATATTGAATGGCGTATGTCGGACCTTCTGTTTCGTCAATTTGTAACAGCCTTACGAGCTGATGTCTATCAAAACAACCGGTTTCAATAATTTCAGGAATATGTTCGTTTTGCGTCCATTTAAGCCACTCTTCGGCAATAGACCATTCAACTTTTATAGTGATATTATAGATAATCATCAATGTGAATCTTTAAAGAACAACCTGGTGATGGATTTCAAAACCCGATAAGAATAGTAATTATAAAAGATCCTCAACCCGCAATAATAGTCGAAAAAATTTAGGTTCAACTATAATGCTTTCAAACACATAATTATAGCTGCACTTTATACAAAAAGTACAAGAGTGCGACGCAACAATGAAGCCAGTAGCAATATCGATTGGCCCAATCATAAAAGAAGGTAGGAAACCAGATACGTGACAAAAAATTTTCCCTTTAGTGGAAAACACTTTCTTGTCTTTAAAAAGGTAATCCAATGCCGAGATTATAAATAATATTATTACTTCTCCACTCGCTACTGCTAAAATCTATTTGGTTTAGCACTGAACGCTGCCCATCGGGAAGCCATGGTTTTCTTAACGGAATTGCAACGTCAAGGCGTATCAACAGAATTTGTATATCTACCCGTAAGCCAACACCTCCGTCAACTGCAAGCTCCTTCAAGAAGTCTTTAGAGAACCTGCCCCCCGGATATAATGGTCTACGTGTTACCGGATCTAATATATTATTCACCAACCATACATTACCGGCTTCCAGGAATACTGCCCCGTAAAGAATACTAAATAATTTTGGCCGGTACTCCGTGTTTATTTCCAGCTTCAAATCTCCCGTTACATCGGGGTAAAATCCTCTTTTATTTGTGGTTTGGCCTCCGGCAAAGGTACCAGGACCAACGGACCGACTTCTAAAGCCACGCAAGCTGTTGTTACCCCCTACAAAATATTGTTTTATAAAAGGCAGAACACTGGAATTACCATATGGATAACCAAGGCCTACTATTAGTCTGTTTGCCCACTGACTGTTCAACCCGATTTTGCGATAATAACGCGTGTCAAACTCTGCCTTTAAATACTGTGAAAAAGGTGATCCAAACAAATTTTTTACTTTTCCACTACTGGCATTAGCGGCAGTAGCAAGGCCTAATATATTACCTGCTACATCAAGTAGTCCATTAAAATAAATCCCTGTAGCATTTTTCTCCCGACCGACCAGTTGATTGTAATTATAGTTATAAGTAGACCCAAGTATAAATTGCGGCTCGATAGTTCTTTGAAGGGAGGGATAATCAGCGACAAATCTTTTGAAAGAATCTGTCACATTTAGAGGCTGAACATACGTAAAAGAAATAGGGTTTAGCTGGTGTTCTTTCTGTGCGCTTTCTTTCCAGTTGTAACCAAGATTTGCACGGTAAGAGTTAAGGGAATATAACTTTTGCCTTTGCAAAATATCGTATCCAAGTTGTATGGTTGTACGAGGCACGTAAGCGCCACGAGTATTAAGTTTAATGAAAGGCACTATGAAACGTGGAAGAGCGAGGTTGACTTCAGCACCGTAACGTAAAGTGTTGAAGCCGCTGTAAGATCCGGAAACCTGCACCTCAGTACCAAAGTATGCATTCACGCTTAGGTGTTCGGCTCCTCTAAACGCGTTGCGGTTTTTCCAGCGAACTGTAAGCTCGGAGCCAGTAGCGTTGTTCGACTTGGTAAGACCGCCAATTTCTGCACTTAAAGATTTTTTAGGAAGTGGAGTCAGATAATAGTAAGTATTTAATTTGAAGCTATCTGCAACAACATCGAAGCGATTCTTAACAAATTTGAAAGCACCAAGGTTAGTAAGCCTGTTTAAAGATTGGTTATGTGCAGTACGGTTGTACAAGTCCCCGGGTTTAAATAACATCATCTGCTCAAACACCAAAGGCTTGAATGTGTTTCTCCGGTCAATCACATAATAGCCTTTGTATAAGATCGAGTCTGCCTTCACGGTATCCCTTGCAGCTGTATTTATGTTGTAATTTGAATAGATATAGATATCGTTGATTGTATATGCTTGTTTCCTCGCCATCTGCACGTCTGGTTTAAAGCTCACATACAAATTAGTTTGGTTATTACCTATAGTACTGTCAACAAACACAATTAAATCTTCAGGACTGAAGAAATAGAAACCTTTTTCCTTTAATGCTACATCAATTCTCAGTCGTTCGCCCTTAACTACATCAAGGTTGAAGGCATTTCCTTTTTTGAAAATTGTCTTGTCTGAGATCGCTTGTATGGCCTGGCTGATCGCACTGCTATCTTTAGGAAATGATACTTCATTTATTTTGTACTGAACGCCTGTATTGGCAACATAGGTTGCACTTGCCTTTTTGTTTTTAACAACAGTATCCCCCGTTACTTTAGCATGAAAGAAGCCCCGATTTTCAAGAGTATTGGTTAGAACCTGTATGTTGCGGTCAAGCTTGACTGAACTTAACAAAACGGGCGGTTCACCATTTTTTCTAAGAAACTTATTTATAAAATTATTGCTCTTACCTGCCATGTTATACAAGTTGAGCTTGAAAGGAATTCCTAGAATTCGTGAATTTGGACGAGGCCGGACCAAAGCCTGCAGATCGGCGGTAATTACCTTCTTTTCATTTTTAGGGACAGAAGCATTTTCAACCTTTACGGTATGACCTGTATAAAGCGCATCTCCTTCGGGAACATTTTTAGTTACGTTACAACCAGCCAACAATAAAGCAAGTAGTGCAGCAGATAATAAATAATAAGTAGTCAGTTTATATCTTTCAATTTTCATCTGTTGAGTCTTTTACTGTCGCAGAAATTGCTTTTCTGTCGTCTGCTATTATGGGTTTTTCAAATGTTACTAAAGGAGCACTTTCTTTAGGTATGGAGTCGTTTGAAGTGGTGGCCTTTTCTGAAGCTTTCATTTCTTTCTCTCTCTCTTTTTCCTGTTGCCGTTGTTTTCTTCTATTTTTTCTTTGTGTAAAAATGTCTTTAAACTTGTTATAGTCAACTGATATTATAAATCTCAATCCTGTCTCTACAACATATCCTTCAACAACTGCTTCATAATCATTTTTACGATATCCTCTCAACAGGTACCGGCCATCCTGCGTTAAGTTGTAATCGACAGTTACATTACCTATCACGTTGCTGCTATTTTGGTTTCCCTGGCTAGGCCCTTCCAGCTCGTAGTTGCTTCCGACGGTTACCTTAAGCCTGTCGTTTAAAAGTCGTTTGGATAAAGCCACATTAAAATCTGTTCGGTCTCTTCTCTCACCAGTTGAATAGTCTTCAGCAGAATTGACGTCAAATGAAATGTCTACACCAGCGATCAGGTCACCGGCAAGGTTATTTAACTGCTCCGTTAGTATTTTACTTACACTCTGCCTTGCAAATGAACCTGCATTAAATCCTCCGCCTCCGCCACTGGTCTGGAATGGATTTTCAGACACGAACCTGTTTAATAATAGTAACGCAAACACCTGTTTATTTAATTCTGAAGGTTCTGCCCTGATCTGGTCGAGTCTGGTATTAACAGTTGTCAAAACCTCATTTGAAACCCGCAGATTGTTATCAGTCGGCAGCGCTATACCAAAAGTTAAGGCAGGTTTCATCAACTCGCCCTTCAACATCAGCCTAACCTGGAACGGTAACTTTTGCTGGTAATAACCCCGCTGGTTATCATCAAGCTGGTTGGAAACCAATTCCATAGCAGAAGTATTGGCTACATAAATAGCAGTAACATCAAGGTCTGCAGTAGTAGGTTCGCCGGTCCATGTTATTTTACTTCCTTTTTCTATTTCAAAACGTCTGTGTAAGAAATTAAAAGACAACTCATATCCGCCCTGGTCAATAGTATAAGAACCGGTCATCGTTATTTTACCACTTGGATCTATGCCGCCATTTAAAACTGCTGCACCTCTAAGATTAAGGAAGTCGCCATTTGCTTCATCTATAATGATATTGAAGTTGGCTTCTTTAACCACCTCGATGTTAACAGAGACATCCATACCGGTGATTGCACTTTTGTTAAAAGATGAATCGTAAGTAGCTAGTGTTTGTTTAAATAAAGAATCATTTGCGGGCGCATCCATATCTACAAATTCTATCACTCCCTGCCTGTCTACTACACCTGGCTCTGATTGAGGCAATACAATTGTCAGGTCTGTGTTTTCATTTATCCTTAATGAACCATCAACTATAGGTGCGGCCTCTGTACCTTTTATAGACATGTTCGTATTGAAATAAAGCTTGCCATAGTATAAGCTGTTAGGCGTTTTTGTACTGTTTAACCCACGAAAATCCCTGGCTCTAACCGTAAGGTTAAGATCATAGTTAGTGAAATTACTGGTACCTGCCAGCCCATCGATCACAAGGGAATTGTTTGCAGAGTCTTTGATAGTAAAGGTGTCAAAGCTGATCCCTTTATTATTAACCCGGATGGTCTCCCCATCGATGGTGAAATAACTTCCGAGCATTGCAAGGTTAAACCCTGTTTTATTGAAACTAATGCCTCCGTCGATATCAGGTGCTGCCGCAGATCCTTTGATAGCTATCGTACCTGTAAGATTACCGGTAGATTGGTTTACTGCTCCCATGCTAACCGTTTCAATAGTTTTAAACGGAAGCTGTCTTATGTTGAGGCTCAAATCCATGTTGCTATTGTTAGCCGGCTTCAGGTAATAATTACCGGTCAACGCAATATCATTTCCCCTGCCTGTGATGGTAACATTGGTTGCAAATACATTCTGCGTGTTGTTATTTACTTTGATGTTTACATCACCGATGGTGTCTTTCTTAATGGCCAGATTATTCAGGGTAAGATCAGTGGTAAAGTTGGGTTGTTTTAACATATCCCGTACCTGTACATTTCCATTTAAAACCCCATCAACTAATAAGGAGTCAGATTGAACAAATGCAGAGAGAGTAGCAACCCTGAAGTTGTTGAACGCAACTTGCAGGGGACTATCCGCAGCTGACGTCAGGCTATTGATAACTAAATGTTGATTATTTTGACTAAGATCAAAATTTCGCGCGTTTACTAATGTTGAACCGAAACGAATAAGGTTATCGGGACTGATTGACCAGGCGTCGTAATTGAGCATAAGACTATCTGGCCTCAGAGATAAAGCATAGATATTATTTGGTTCCTGTGCAAATGTTCCCCCCAGCCTGTATTTGTTCCTTGCTGCTTTATCTTTTATAGATAAGCCAAAATTAATCCTGTTATCTGCAAGGGTGGCAGCCAACCTCGTTTGGTATAGAGCAATGCTGGTACCGCTTGTTACCTGGTTAACATTTGTAACAATGTTCAGATTACTGTCTTTGCCAACTGCAGTAAGCGACAAATTATTGATCGCATTGGTGCCATATAAAATATTTGGAGCTGCCATGTCCGCATTCCAACCATCACTACTTGAAAAATTAGATTTAAGCGTTATTCCGTCAAACCTCTTTAAATCAGGAACAAAAGCATGAAGGGTGGGATGATCAATCACACTTGCATTGATGGTGAAGTTGTAAGGATCAACGTTTTTTAAAGGCTTGCCGCTGGTATTGATTGCATAATATGGCTGAATGGTTTCCATCATTATGTCGCCAAACTGCTGCAGTTTATATTGCCCTTGTATTACTGCACTTACAAAATCTGTTTTTAATGCAACTGTTTGTTGATTGTTTACATTACTTGCTATTACAGATAACGAATCAAGAGCAATTCTTTGTCCATTCATTACTAAAAGAGAATTCAAAATAAAGACCTCTCCGTTCAATGCATCTAAATTCAATTCAGGGACATTAGCCGTTATCTTTCCCCTGTAAATAATCGCATTTGGTGTTAGATGTAAAGGAAGAGTTTTAATGCTGTCAATATCCGCATTAATGACAAAGCCAGGGAGCTTACCTCCTAAATTGCCTTCAGCATTTAAAGCGAAATGAATATTTGGATCCTGGATACCTGCATCCGCGGTAAACTTTTGATTTGCTAAAGTGGCATTTAAAGCGAAGTTGTGATAAGTGTATTTCATAACTTCTGCAGAAACAATATTCCCCTTAATCTTTGCATTAGCAACGTCAGGATTGAAGCCGCGTCCGCTAACTGTAAAGTTTGCTGAAACCGCACCAACGTTTTGCGGCTGCTGAGTTATAGCACCAAGATTCAAACCGGTTGTTGAAATGACAGCACTGTAAGTTGCATTGTTGTTATCGGTCGCATTGCTGACCTTTCCGTTTACTTTGGCTGAGCCAAGTGAGGTATTTAACGCAAGATCAGTGGCTATGCTTTTCATTCCACCTTTGATCCTTCCACGTAACGCGATTGTTTCCGGTATGGTTATGTTTTTTGGGATCGTTCCGGGCGGCGTTAATGCAACTATTTCAGTACGGCTCGTATTGAATCTATTGATATTAATGTCAGCATAAACATTGTTTGGATCAGCTGCATTATTTACTATTCCGGAAAGATCTATATTGGTATTACGGCTATCTCGAAATTGCAATCCATTTATTTCAAGATGCCTCATTCCGCCCCTTATTCTTCCGTTTAAGGTCATCACATCTGGCAGAGTTACACCTTTTGGAAGCGTGCCTGCAGGCATCAGTGATACAATGTCGTTTCTACCGGTTGTAAATTTTCGGATGTTGAGATCCGCAGACGCATTTTTGGTGTCCATACTGTTATTAACGAAACCGGCCAGATCAATACTTGTATTGTTCAAACCTCGGAACTGAAAGTTTTGTATATTAAGCCTGTTAAGGCTGCCCCTCATTTGTGTATTGAAAAAAATTTTGCTTGCGGGATTTCTAAATGCGGGTTGAGAAGAAAGGGTCGGAACGAACGTCAAAATATCTTTTACCTGCAAATAGCTGTTGTCAATATTCAGATCAAGCTCCAGAAGGCCCATTTCCTTTTGAATGGCAGCCAAAGAAGGATATCTTATGACAGCACTTCTTTTTATTTCTGACCCCGGTGTTTGTATAAGTATGTTTTGTAGGGAGGCTCCTTTGTCAGTATACACAACATCAGTCTGGAACTTGTTTAATTGAAACCCACTTTTTTCCTTCAACCGACCCTCGACGATATTTGCAGCAATACTGTCATTATGAAATAGAAAATTATTAGCATGAAGAGTTAGTTCTTTAAAGGCAAGGTGGGCGAAATCCATTCCTCTTCCAAGCCTTGGCTTTGTGTCGTCGTCAAATGCGAAATTGTTATTGTCAAAACGAATAGATCCAACAGTAAACTTCCAGGGTAAAGGTTGGGTAGCAGTGGAGACCGTTTCCTTGTTTTCATTGGTAAGCTTAACTACAGGAGGAGTATTAGCTTTACCCATCCTAAAAAAGCCATCGAGATCATTTAGTTGAACATCCTTGATAGCTATTACAGAATTTTTAAGATCGAAACTTTCAGGATGAATATTAAAATTCTTCAAAGTAAGGCGAGTCGACATAGCAGATACAGCATTGCTGTAACTAATATCGAAATCGCTGAGAAGTATCTCTTTGTTGGTAAAATTTAAAAACTTCGGGGCTTCATTTGTAGCGGTCGGATTAGGATTATCCACAACTGCTGTTACTGCAATAGGTTGTGTTTGGTCAACCCTACCTCTTACTCCGTTTAAGACAATACTTGGAACATCGTATCGTAAATTCGTTGGATCGAACGTCTCGATCCTTGTATCGAAATGGTTTAGATAAACGTCAACATCATTGCCGGTAACGACATCGAGATAGACAAGGCGGGTTTTATCAACAATGATTTTATCTATCGCCATCTTCATTGCTGCGGTATCTTTCTTCACCGTCGTATCGACGGGTGAGGCAAAAGCATCTACTATAAATTGAAAGTTGAAAGTGGTATCAGGTAATTGTCTTTTGATTTTAGTAGTTATTCCATTTAAGTTGATTTCGTTTATCTGTATTTCACTACTCAACAACTTAAACATATCAATGTCTACCTTCAGCTGGTTGCCTGCAATTAAAGTGTCTTTAGTTCGGTCTTCTATATACACCCCCTGCAAAACAAGCATCTTTGGGAACTCAATATCAAGTCCCTTTATTTCAACTTTGGTTTTTAGCTTATTTCCTAAAAAGGTGACAACTTTTTTACGCGCAAAATTCTGAACCGGAGCGGTCTGAATTAGTATGAGCACAAGCACAATTAGTCCTATAACCGATAATAAAAATATTGCTAAACCACGGCCGATTTTTGCCAGAACCGATCTTTTGTGGGTGGGGGTAGTAGTTTGTTGCATACGCCTTCATCATCTTTAATCTGCTAATAAAACTTAAGTTAGTCAAAAGACGCACCAAACGATTTTCCTATCTACTTTTTTGTTTTTCAACGAGATACACAGATATTTTTATTACCTTCTAGCTTTGGTGTAGAAATTATTCCTCACGAAAAAAGTTGATAAAGGACGCAAGGCAAAAGGATTTTATTCTTATTCTAAATAACACATTTCAAAGCACTTAAATAAAACGTGAAACTTAGAATGGTCAAAAAAAGGCTTCTTTTTTTATTTCCTTACTTTTCCGATCAACCATAAAACGATCGCTACAATAATAATTACAACGATAACTCCTGCCCACATTCCTGCTTTAAAAATGCCTCCGATGGCCTCGCAGCTTGAAAATAACATTACTGACAAGGCAAGTATTGTTGCTAATGATAAATTCTTTCTCATAGTTTTATTTTTTTAAATTTTTATTCAGCTACGTTTCCTTTAACATCTCCTTTCACTATTCTCACTCTTTGTTTATTTGGTGTGCTGATAGTTTGTAATAATCAATCCTCGTTCATCTTCACCAATCAACTTTCACACACCTAACAAAAACTGATGCCATTATCATTATGCGGTATTCCTGTACTTAAACTTTAAAACCAAAATAAACAGGTTAAGCACGACCGAAAAACTATTGGTGACGATAATTGGCCAGTCATCCCGCAGAATTCCATACACGACCCATAGAATGATTCCAATGAGCAAAGAGACGAACATGGTCATTGAAAGATCTTCAACTTTCTTTTCTTTTATTATTTTTATTAATTGAGGAAGAAGCGATGCTGAAGTAAATACCCCGGCTACAATTCCAATTACTCCTACTGTGTTCAAATACTTCAGTTTTATTTAAATGATGATGTTACTAAAGACAACATCTTGTTCCCTTAATTTATGTGCTCTTAACCGTTTTCATTCAACTCTTTTAATGCTCCGGAAGTGAAATGATATTTTTAAAAAGGCGAAAAGATTAAAAGAGACAGAAACATGTTAGAAACGTTTTTAATAAAAAGCTGTGCCAGCCAAAATGCCAATTGGAAAATTTCTAATTTTTTATGCATAAAAAAGGCATTATTGCTGGGAAAATTATTCCACAAAATCTTTATAACTCATTTGTTATCTACGCTTTATTAATGACAACAATCTGATTTCATCTGGCATTGTTTTTTTTGAAATTTATATTCACAAAGCATAAAAAAATATTTTTTACCATTAAAAACCGTTTATTATGAACTCAGGATCAAAAGTTTTATTAGGAGTTTTAGCAGGTGCCGCAACAGGTGCTATTTTGGGAGTTTTATTTGCTCCTGATAAAGGAGACGAAACAAGAAGACGTATATCTGAAGGTAGCAGAGATGTTACTGAAAATCTGAAAACTAAATTCGGCGAATTCGTTGATGGACTAGCTGACAGATACGAAACAGTTAAAGAAAGTGCTACAGACCTTCTAGACCAGGGAAGACAAAAAGCCAGCAGTGTTGTAAATGCCTTGAAATCAGAAGCAGGAAATGTTAGCTCTGGTGTAACCAATGCAACAGGTGCGGCGGCTGGTGGTGCAGCAGGAGCAGCAGCTGGTGCAAGAGCAGGAGCAGAAGCTGGAAGCGGTTCTAACCAAATATAAATGAATCAACTGAATCAAGACGTTTGAAATAACAGGTTTCCGGCGATTATTAAAAAACAGCTATGAATAAGCAGCCTACTTTAACTTTAATAGAGTCACTATTTGGCCAATCAAAAGACTATATAGATAACAGGCTTGAATTGTATAAACTAAAAATGATTGATAAGACCTCATCCGTCGCTTCGTCAGTCGTTTCTGGAATTGCATTGTTTGTTATTTTTTTTATTTTTTTCATTGTGTTTAATATTGGAATTGCATTATTAATAGGTGACTTAGTAGGTAAATCATACTTAGGGTTCTTAATTTTAGCTGCAGTTTATGGTATCGCCGGCCTTGTTTTATTCTCTAAAAGAGACAAGATCTTCAAGTCTCCTGTAACCAAAATGATTATTGGTAAATTTTTATAAAATGGCAACAACAAGAAAAATTACCAGTAACGAAGATTTGCAGAAAGCAATCAATGAGCTGGAAAGTAAAGTAAAGGTGCAGGAACTGGAGATGCAGGATAACTATCACCAGGTTAAACAGAACCTTCATCCAAAAAGGGTAGTTAAAAATACCTTTAGCTATGTAGCTGAAACGCCTGAAATACAAAGAACCTTAGTTAATACTGTAATCGGGTTCATTCTAGGTTACGCTTCAAAAAAAGCTGTAGAACTTCTATCAGAAGATGCTTTAGATCGAACGCTTCATAATCTGGTTAATCACCAGATAACAAAGTTCGAAAAAAGAGAACCGGCTACGCTGTTGACCAAAGGAGTCTCATTGATCAGGAAGCATACTCCCCGCGATTCTCCGATATATCCTTTTGTTCGATATAAATAATTTTTATTGCTTACATAAATAATTCGAGGGCCATTACAATCGTAATGGCCTTTTTACATCCTTTTATCTACTCCCGGCCTCCGTTGATTTTCTTTTATCTGCCCGCCGGGCCGTTATGAAAAACAGAAATTCAAAAAGTATCAGAGTAATACTTGTAAGTAGAATAAATTTGTCATTCTTATAAATTCTACTGCATGCAAAAACAGGTATTGGTTATTAAACTAGGCACAGCTGTTATTACTGGTCCTGACGGCAAAGCAGATGAGGCAATCATCACCAGGATTGCCGAAGAAATTGCTTTACTAAGCCAATCTTATAAAGTGGTATTAGTATCTAGCGGAGCAGTCGGAAGCGGAAAATCATTTATAAAAAATTACAAAGGAACCCTTATCGAAAGAAAAGCTGCAGCAGCTATTGGAAACCCTATCTTAATACAGCTTTATCATAAGTATTTCTCACAACATAACCTTGTAGTTGCACAAGCATTATGCGAGCGTCATCATTTCTCAAATCGGTCCCAGTTTTTACAACTTAAAGAAACATTTTACGAGTTTTGGAATAACAACATTATTCCGGTCGTTAATGAAAATGATCTTGTAAGTAATGTCGAGCTGAAGTTTTCTGATAACGATGAATTATCCACTTTAATAGCCATTGGCTTCGATGCCGAAACTCTTGTCATATGTACATCCGTCGGAGGGTTTCTTGATGACAATAAATGTATCATACCACTAATAGAAAACATAGACAGCCGGATTTTAGGCTACGTGAAATCAGAAAAAAGTGCTGTTGGCCTGGGCGGAATGGTTTCAAAACTAACTTTCACCAGGCTTGCAACTTCACTGGGGATTAGAGTCATCATGACCGGTCTTGGCAGTGAGCGGGCACTGTCTGCTGCAATATCAGGAAACGCAGGAACAACGTTTACACCTAAAAAATCGAACTTAAAAGCACGCCAAAAATGGCTGGCTAGTGGTTCTATAACTCTTGGCAGCCTTCACGTTGACAAAGGCGCTGAAGGTGCTTTACAGAACCGTAAAAGCTTACTCACAGTTGGAGTGACGGAGGTAAAGGGAGTTTTTTCGGCCGGCGAAGTAGTACAGTTAATTAATGAAGAAGGAACCATTATTGGCGTAGCCAAAGTGAAACTGGATGCATCGCAAATGGCAATACAGCTTTCTCAGAAAAATGAATTGGCTGCACATGCCGATGACATAGTGATGTTTTAAAACTGGAAAGTGATTTTTACAGGTTATTTCCGAAATCAATTTAAAATCCTCTTTTGTGATGCGAGCCAATATTTTCATAGCAACATCGTTGCGACGCATTACGTTCATCTTCAAATAAACAAGCATCTGCAGGCTTAACTGTAATAGGTTTTATAACATCATTTTTCTTAAAAGCAAATATTTCAGTGATCTCATTACTTTTATCCTCTGATAGCAGCAAATTATGCTGAATGAAATGAGGCAGTACAAGGGAGCGTCGCAACAAAAGATGACTGTTGTTCTGCCGCTCACTACATAAAATATACAATGCAATCGATAGAACCACTTATAATAAAAACTTACAAAGCGGCGGCATCTTTAAGAAATGCCACAGACGAGCAAATTATTCGATGTCTGAATATGCTTGCCGACGCTATTGAAAATAATGCCGAATCAATTTTAGATGCGAATGGTAAAGACGTTGCACGACAAGATGCAAACGATCCAAAAACAGACCGGCTAACACTAAATGCGCAACGTATTTCAGGTATCGCAAATAGTATTAGAAAAGTTGCAAGCCTACCCAATCCCACCGGCCAGCAGTTAGAGCAAAGGACATTGTATAACGGTTTATTGCTGCAGAAAATTTCAGTACCATTAGGTGTTGTTGGAGCAATTTACGAATCGCGACCTAATGTAACTTATGATATTGCAGCACTGTGTATGCGCAGTATGAATGGATGTGTACTTAAAGGCAGCAGTGACGCAGACAACAGTAATATCGCCGCTATAAAAATAGTCAAAGAGGTACTAAGTCAGAATAACATAAACCCGGATTGCGTCACCTTGTTGCCTGCGGCAAGAGAGTCTGTGCAGGAACTTTTTACCGCAACAAAATATGTTGATGTAATAATACCACGCGGCTCTGAAAGTTTAATTCAATTTGTTAGAAAGAATAGTTTGGTGCCCGTAATTGAAACAG
>JAOQAJ010000178.1 GCA_025963675.1 Segetibacter sp. | reverse complement strand
AGCAATTGTCTCAACTGCTTTTTGCGCTTGTTCGGGAGTAAGTCCTGCCTGTTGGGTTAATCGTTCAACTATCTCGTTCATGATGTAAGATTTTAATATGCAATATTAATGATAATGAATGTTGATGTATAAAAAGCATTCCAGGTTGAGGAGGGGGTTTTCGTTGAAGGCGCGGAAATAAGTTTTGAAGGGTCTATTCTGCTATCGTATACATGTGGGTGAAAAACCTGATTAGGGATTTTAGGTACAAGGGTATAAATAACGTCTTATTAATTCTTCATTTAGTAAATTGCATACCTGCAATTTCAGCTAATATGGGTTTCAATTTAGTATCTCCTTACCAGCCTTCGGGTGACCAGCCGGCAGCGATCCAACAATTAACAGAGGGTATTTTACAGGGTGAAAAATACCAGACTTTACTTGGGGTAACGGGTAGTGGTAAGACATTTACCATGGCCAATGTTATTCAAAACACGCAGCGGCCAACACTTGTGCTTACTCACAATAAAACACTTGTCGCCCAGCTATACGGGGAGTTTAAGCAGTTTTTTCCTGATAATGCTGTAGGTTATTTTGTTAGTTATTACGACTACTATCAGCCGGAAGCTTATATGCCGGTTAATGATACTTACATAGAAAAAGACCAGAGCATTAATGAAGAGCTGGATAAGCTAAGATTGCAGGCAACTTCTCAATTATTAACTGGAAGACGTGATATCATTGTTGTGGCTTCTGTAAGTTGTATTTATGGTATAGGTAACCCCACTGAGTTCGAAAATGGAATTGTTCGCATTAAGGAAGGACAGGTGATGTCACGGCAGGGGTTTCTGCACTCTCTCGTCAATAGTTTATACAGCCGTAGCCAGGGAGACTTTACAAGGGGAACTTTCAGAGTAAAAGGAGATACCATTGATATCAATCTTCCTTACATGGATTATGGTTACCGGGTTACTTTTTTTGGTGATGAAATTGAAACCATAGAAACACTCGAACTTTCAACGGGCAAGCGCATCAGCAAGATTCCTGATGCAGCTATTTTCCCCGCCAATTTATATATCGCGCCTAAAGATCAGATGCAGCAAGTCTTGTACGAAATTCAGGATGAGATGGCTGCTCAGGCTGAATATTTCAAAAACACCGGGAAATATATAGAAGCTCAAAGGATAAGTGAAAGAGTGAATTATGATCTCGAGATGATCCGCGAACTGGGCTATTGCAACGGCGTCGAAAACTACTCACGTTTCTTTGATCGCCGCAAACCTGGTACCCGGCCATTCTGCTTGCTCGATTATTTTCCTAAAGACTTTTTATGTGTAATAGATGAAAGCCATCAAACTATTCCACAGGTTGCCGGCATGTATGGCGGTGACCGAAGCCGTAAAATGACTCTGGTTGAATTTGGGTTTCGACTGCCAAGTGCGCTTGATAACCGTCCGCTAAACTTTCATGAGTTTGAGGGTTTATTAAATCAAACAGTTTTTGTGAGCGCAACACCTGCGGATTATGAACTTGAGAAAACAGGCGGTGTTGTTATAGAGCAGGTGGTTCGTCCAACAGGGTTGTTGGATCCCCCAATCGAGATAAGACCTAGTGTAAACCAGATCGATGACCTTTTGGATGAAATAGATAAACGTGTAACAAAAGGTGACCGGGTATTGGTAACAACGCTTACCAAGCGGATGGCAGAAGAAATGGATAAATATCTTGCCCGGATCAACATCAAAAGTAAATACATACACAGTGAAGTAGATACGCTGGAGCGGGTTGAAATACTGAGGCAATTACGACTGGGTGATATTGATGTTCTCGTAGGTGTCAACCTGTTGAGAGAAGGATTGGATCTTCCTGAAGTTTCATTGGTTGCCATTCTTGATGCGGATAAAGAAGGTTTTTTAAGAAACGAAAAAAGCCTTACTCAAACCGCCGGTCGTGCTGCACGGAATGTTGACGGGCTTGTTATTTTTTATGCCGACAAAGTTACAGAAAGCATGCAACGAACCATAGATGAAACTACCCGACGTCGCGAAAAACAAATTCAGCATAACATTGAGAATGGAATAACGCCTACAACTATACGTAAGAGTATTGAGCAGATCATGCAGCAGACATCGGTGTTAGACATCAAAGGGGACCCTGTTAATAAGTATGCAATAGATGATGAGGGATCGCTGGTAACCCGCGCTGCAGAGGATGAAGGATCGTACAATACGATACCGAAAATGGAAAAGGCCATTTCGCAAACAAAAAAACAGATGGAAAAAGCGGCAAAAGATTTAGATTTTATCCAGGCGGCCCTGTTGCGTGACCAGATGTTTAAAATGCAAAAAGAGTTGGAAGGGATGAAGGCGTAGCGCGCGAGTTATTTTATTCTTTTGTTGCCAGCCTTAGTTTGTGGTGCATCTCCGGTTGTGTCACTCACTTATACTGCATCTTTTCATGGCAGCCCGATTTCAGGTTTCATCCCAAGGTTTTATTCGTTCTGAAATCAGCGAGGCCAGGTATTAAGGTTTTTTATCGCTCTGCCGCCTTTCATCTTTCCATACCAACCGTAGTTGTTTTGCCGCTTTGAAAAAATCTGCACATTTTCCATCACCTCTTCCGGTAAAGCCACCAGAGGGAGCGCAAACATATTTACACTCAGAATCAATAACCGTATTAAAAAAGTCGCAACAGTTGGAAGAAATAGCATACACTTTACTTCCATCATACTCATACTCATAAATTTCGGCAGGTGGGTTCCAAACCGGCTCTCTTTTCAGACTGTCAATTTTTTGCAGAATGCATGCAGGAGTTTGTTGTTGCGAAGTGGTAGCAGGTGATGTAGTTGAGCTAGTGTCAGTAGAAACCGACGCTGATGATTCATTTGAAATCTTTCTGTTACAAGCAAATAAAACGACTGCTAAAACAAAACAATTTAAAAGGTTCATAGAACTAAAATTACGGCTCAAGTGTAGTATTCAAAAATTTAAGCCAGCTCTCAATTCAATCGGGGTTTAGAGATGGAGTAATCAGGATAACCAAATACATCTAACTTTATTAGTACCTCCTTTCTTTGTTTTAATCTTCCTCCTAAAGAGTTAAGCACTGTAAATGTCTCCCAGAAAATATTGATACTAACCAAATCAATGGCGAAACTTTTTTTAGTACTCTTGTAAGTATTATGAATTTATAAATTATAAATTATTTCAAACCCCTTCTTTTTTAGCTAGTTTTAGTACTAAGAATTTAAATAAAAATTAAAAAACTGATGAAAAAACTGGTTTTTTTTGTACTTGCATTATCGGCAACATGTATTACAAGAGCGCAACAAACGTTCCCGGTAAATGGTGTAGCCGATCAAAGGAAAGTAGCTTATGCGTTCACAAATGCTACTATTGTTAAGGACGGTCAGACTACTCTGCAAAATGCAACACTCGTTATTCGTGATGGTAAAATTGTAGCAGCTGGTAGCTCAGTTGCCATTCCCAAAGACGCAGTTGTCGTGGATTGTAAAAACAAATACATCTTCCCTTCTTTCATTGACATTTATAGCGACTATGGACTTACGCCTCCTCAAAGAGCACCCGCAAGCTTTGATTTTCGCGCGCCGGCTCAATTATCCTCTAATCAAAAAGGCGCATATAACTGGAACGAGGCAATGAAACCTGAAGTAAATGCCGCTAATATTTTTGCAACTGATGAAAAAACAGCTAAGCCATTACGTGATCTTGGTTTCGGAACTGTACTAACACATCAAAAAGACGGTCTCGCCCGGGGAACAGGTGTAGTAGTTACGCTTGCAAATAAAAAAGAAAATTTAATTATCGTAAAAGATAAAGCCTCTGCGCATTATTCGATGAATAAGGGCTCTTCTACCCAAAGTTATCCATCAAGCCTGATGGGGGTCATTGCATTATTGAGACAAACGTACCTGGATGGTCAATGGTATAAAAATAAACCGGCTTCAGAGGGCTTGAATCTTTCGTTACAAGCCTGGAACGAGAATCAGAAGCTTCCTCAAATTATAGATGCAAGTGACAAGTGGAACGATATAAGAGCTGACAGGATAGGTGATGAATTCGGTGTACAATACATTATAAAAGCAGGCGGCAACGAGTATCAACGAATAAAAGAAATTGCTGCTACAAAAGCCGCTTTTATCTTACCGCTAAACTTCCCAATGGCGATAGATGTAGATGACCCCAATGACGCCCGGCTAGTTTCCCTTGCCGAAATGAAGAACTGGGAACTTGCGCCAACTAATCCTGCAGCATTTGAAACCAATGGCATACCATTTTGTTTAACCACTGCCGAACTGCCAAACGTGAGAGACTTTTCCGCTAACCTTCGAAAGGCATTAGACAATGGATTAAGCGAGGCCAAAGCACTTGACGCCCTTACAAAAACACCCGCTACATTGGTAGGGGTTTATGATAAAGTTGGAAGTCTTGATGGAGGTAAACTTGCTAATTTCATAATCACCACCGGTCCAATCTTTAATCCTAAAACACAGATAGTTGAAAACTGGATTCAAGGTGAAAGCTATAACGTAAAAGAAGAGGCCTGGGGCGATGTAAAAGGAATATACAACCTCTCGATAAACGGTAATGGCAATACTTCCAATTATTCGCTGGATGTGAAAAGCAGTACACAGGCAACAGTTATCTCAAAAGACTCACTTCCCGCTCGTTTTAGTTTTAATGGCAAAATTGTTAGTCTTAGTTTTTCCCCAATTAAAAGAGGTCGCTCAAACATCAGGTTAAGTGGTGTTGCAAATGGCGACACCTGGAATGGTAACGGTGAAGACACAAGCGGAAATAGAGTTTTGTGGTTTGCCAGTTATTCAAAACCAACCATTGCAGCTCCCGATACTACCAAACGTCAAACGCAATTAGCAGCAGGTAAAGTTTTATTTCCTTTCACTGGTTATGGATGGGACAGTCTGCCAGGACAACAAGACCTGTTAATCAGGAATGCAACAGTTTGGACAAATGAAAAAGAAGGAAGATTAGAGAATACAGATGTTCTTGTGAAAAACGGAAAGATTTCACAAGTTGGTAAAGGAATTAACGCCGGGCCAGCAAAGGTTATAGATGGAACGGGGAAATACCTGACTCCCGGGGTCATCGACGAACATTCTCATATAGCCGTAGTGTCTATCAACGAAGGTGCGCAAAGTGTTACGTCAGAAGTTAGGATTGCCGATAATCTTGACCCCGAGGACATTAATATTTATCGCCAACTAAGTGGAGGTGTTACAACTTCTCACATCCTTCATGGTTCAGCAAACACGATAGGCGGACAAACACAGTTAATAAAACTGCGTTGGGGCGTTGATGATGAAGGCCTGAAGTTTAAAGGTGCAGACCCCTTTATAAAATTTGCATTAGGTGAAAATGTAAAGAGAACGACCTCAAGCTCAAACAATCGTTTCCCTGATACACGTATGGGTGTAGAGGAAGTCTTAAATGATGCATTTGCCCGTGCGACTGATTACCAGAAATCATTGAAAGGTGCTGATGCAAAAAATATAAGAAGAGACCTTGAGCTGGACGCACTGGTTGAAATAATGAACAAAAAACGTTTCATTACTTGTCACTCATATGTGCAAAGCGAGATAACTGCTGCCATGCGTGTAGGCGAAAAATATGGTGTTCGCTTCAACACGTTTACACACATATTAGAAGGTTATAAGGTCGCAGATAAAATGAAAGCACATGGTGCTAATGCCTCAACGTTTTCTGATTGGTGGGGTTATAAAACAGAAGTGCAGGATGCAATTGCATACAATGCTGCTATTATGAATGCTGTTGGAGTAAACACTTGCATTAACTCTGATGATCCTGAGATGGCACGACGATTAAACCAGGAAGCTGCGAAGAGTGTGAAGTATGGCGGCATGAGTGAAGAGGAAGCATTTAAAATGGTAACTCTAAATCCTGCGAAAGCGCTGCACGTTGAAGATAAAGTTGGAAGCATTAAAACTGGTAAAGATGCAGATCTTGTTTTATGGAGTGCAAATCCTTTAAGTATCTACGCAGTTGCTGAAAAAACAATTGTAGACGGCATTGTTTACTTTGACCGTGAAAGAGATCTGCAATTAAGAAAAAACATTACAGCTGAAAGAAATCGCCTGGTGCAAAAAATGCTTGGCGAAAAACGCTCCGGTATGCCTACTCGTCCTGCTGAAGCCAGCAGCCAAAAAGTATTACAGTGTGGAGACCATGCGGAAGAAGACGATGATTTAGAAACAAAATAGCTTAAAAAAACTTAAGGGTAAAGTTTGAAGTTTCGACACTCGAAACTTTAAACTTTCAAACTAATTACATTCAAATGAAAAAGATAATCGCTTTAATAATATTGTTTGCCTGTGTTGTTTCAACTAAAGCGCAGGAAACCATTTATCCCTCAAAAGAAAACAAAGAGCACTTTGTAATTTCAAATGCCACTATTCATGTAGGCAATGGACAGGTAATTGAGAATGGTTCCGTTGAAATAAATAATGGTAAAATTGTAAAGGTATCATCAGGTAGCACAACGCCGGGTGTGCGAGTAATGGATGCCTTAGGAAAACATATTTATCCAGGATTAATCTTACCTGTTTCGCATCTTGGCTTAAAAGAAATTGGAAACGGGGTAAGAGGCAGTAATGATTTTCTGGAACTAGGTGACTTGAATCCGAATGTACGTTCGGTTGTAGCCTACAACTCAGACTCAAAGTTTATAAATGTGTTGAAGGCCAATGGAATTTTGCTGGCAGGCGTATCGCCGGAAGGCGGAACGATCACAGGTTCATCTTCCGTTGTGCAACTTGATGCCTGGAACTGGGAAGATGCAGCTTACAAGATGGACAATGCTATACACCTCAATATGCCTAACCTGGTGATTAGGCAAGTAAGAAGTCGAGCGAGTACGGCCACCCCACAACCTTCACCTGCTGATCAGTTGAAAGAAGCGCTTCGAAAGGTCGATGAAATCAAAGGCTTTTTCAAAGAGGCAAAAGTTTATAACCTCGAAGCTGCTCATAAGGAAACCAACCTCAAGTTGGAAGCCGTAAAAGGCTTGTTCAATGGGACTCAAAAATTGTTTGTACATGCTGACCAGGTAAAGCAAATGTTGGTGGCCGTTGACTTTGCGAAAGACTTCGGTTTCAACGTAGTAATCGTTGGCGGAAACGAAAGTTACCTCGTGGCCGACCTGTTAAAACAAAACAACATCGCTGTGATTTTAAACCAGGAGCACCGTCTACCTGAAACCGAGGATGAAGATGTAGATCAACCTTTTAAAACCCCTGCGGCATTGCAAAAGGCAGGAGTGTTGTTTGCTTTAAATGACGACGACGAAACAACGAGGTATCGCAATCTTTCCTTCAACGCAGGTACTGCCGCTGCTTATGGATTAACCAAAGAGCAGGCGCTGCAGGCAATAACTTTAAACTCTGCAAAGATTTTAGGAATAGACAAAACCACTGGTTCGTTGGAAGTAGGAAAAGACGCAAATATTGTTATTAGCACTGGCGACATTTTAGATATGAAAAGCAGCATTGTTACTAATGCATTTATCCAGGGCAGACCTGTAAGTCTCGACAACAAACAAAAACAGTTGTACGAACGATACAAGTATAAGTACGGTATAAAGTAATTCGCTTTATTCAAAGCCCTGCTTCTGAGTTGAAGCAGGGCTTTTTTGTTACAGGCATTTGAATTACTATAAAGCATTGTTGCGACGCTCCATTCGACTGCTAGTACTTTGTTTAGAAAATCGTAGCAGCAGTTCACTTAATCGTTTATACCTGTTTGAATATACTTTTGTCCCTACCACAATCAGTCTGAATCAGCTATTGCTCAAGGGCGGTAATAAAATTTACTTATGAATAAATCGGATGTTGCAATAGCAACAATTACTTTGGCTCGAGATGAAAAAGAAGAGGCATTGTTACGAAAATCGTTGCGGCAACTGGCAGAATTACAAATTCCTGTTTACATAACTGATGGCGGTTCCGGCACTGGGTTTTTAGATTTTATTCGAAGCTTTCCTCAGTTCACTTTATCAGATGCAAAAGTGAAAGGTGTTTGGGCACAGGCTAAAAAAAGTTTATCAGAAGCTTATGCCCACGGTTCTAAATTTATATTTTATTCCGAACCAGATAAGGCGGACTTCTTTGCTCAGTTACCTTCCGTAATAAATGATATTCAAGCCGACGAGAAGTCGGGAATCGTAATGGCTTCAAGGTCTGCTACCGCATTTTCTACTTTCCCCGCCTTTCAGCAAATGACAGAAACGACAATAAATAATTGTTGTGCTGAAATCATAGGGAAAAACGGCGATTATACCTATGGCCCATTTCTACTTAGCGGCCAGTTGGTGCCGTACCTGGAGCTGGTGAAGGAGGACATTGGTTGGGGATGGCGTCCATATACTTTTGGTATAGCCAAAAGGTTAGGCTATCAAGTGGACTCTTATGTTGGTGATTTTTCCTGCCCACCGGAACAACAAGAAGACACACCTTCAGAACGTATTTACCGCATGCGGCAATTGAGCCAGAATATGCAGGGAATCGTACTTTCAACAAACGTAACGCTCGACCACGACGCATCCGTAAACCCCTAGCTTTCTTCTTTTCTATGCCTGTTTACTGATTTTCTAAAATCGTATTCGCTTATTGCTCCCCTTTGTTATACAGTCAAAACGGAGCGTCGCAACAATAGCTCCACCTGGTTCAAGTGCTGGCAACACATAATTGTCAACGCTAATTATTACCTTCGTCCGATGGCAAAAAAGTTGTTTTTATTAGATGCAATGGCATTGATTTATCGTGCTTATTATGCATTAATCCGCAGTCCCCGTATAACAAGTAAGGGTCGTAATACCAATGCACAGTTTGGTTTTACTTCCACCCTGGTGGATTTGATCAATAAAGAAAAACCTACGCATTTAGCTGTGTGTTTCGATACTGAGGCTCCGACGGAAAGGCACACTGACTTTACAGAATATAAAGCGAACCGGCAGGCAGCACCGGAAGATTTATTAAGTGCTTTGCCAGACATCAAAAAAATAATAAAAGCCTTTAATATTCCGGTTGTAGAGTTGGATGGTTATGAGGCTGATGACGTCATCGGAACCCTGGCGTGGCAGGCGGCAGATTTAGGCTACCAGGTCTACATGGTAACGCCGGATAAAGACTATGGACAGTTGCTCATTCATGAAGGTGTGTATATCTATAAACCTCCTTACATGGGAAGTAAGGAAGAAATTCTCGATGCAAAAAAGATAACTGAAAAGTGGTGCATCGATCGTGTAGAACAAGTTGTTGATATGCTGGGTCTCATGGGAGATGCAGTAGATAATATACCGGGAATTGCAGGTGTGGGTGAAAAAACCGCATGCAAACTTTTAAAGGAATATGATAACCTTGAAAATATTCTGGCTCATGCAGATGAAATAAAAGGCGCGTTAGGAGAAAAAATCAGGAATGGTAAAGAAGCAGCGATCATGAGTAAAAAACTGGCGAGAATTATTACTGACGTGCCGGTTCAGTTTCATGAAGAAGAATATATGCTGCAGGAATGGAATATACCTGAACTGAAAGATTTGTTTGCAGAACTTGAATTTAAGGCATTAGGAAAAAGAATTTTGGGCGACGAGTTTAATGTGTTTGAAAAAGTAGCGACAACTCCATCGGGCGGACAGATGGATTTGTTTGTAACAGTTGAAGAAGGGAAGACGATAGATGTTCAGGTCGCTGATATTAGCGAACCTGATGAAACTGTTGGTCTGACTGCCGATAAAAACATCAGCAATACTCCTCATAACTATACCCTTGTCGAAGGTGAAGACAAAATAAATGAACTGGTAAATGAACTTTTGGCAATTGAAGAGATCAGTTTTGACACCGAAACAACAGGAACTTATGCTCATGATGTTGAACTGGTAGGAATAAGCTTTTCTTATAAACAAGGCGAAGGATACTATATTCCTGCGCCAAAGAAATTTGAAGAGACTCTAAAGTTCCTGGAACACTTTAGACCTTTGTTTGAAGATCCGACAAAAAAATGGGTGGGTCAGAATGTGAAGTATGATCTCACAGTTTTTAAATGGTACGGAATCGAATTCGCCGGACAATTTTTTGACACCATGCTTGCGCACTACCTGATAGAGCCGGAAGGCCGGAGAAACATGGATTACCTCAGCGCTCAATTCCTTCGTTACGAACCTGTTTCAATCGAAGAGTTGATTGGTAAAAAAGGCAAGGGGCAGATCACCATGAAAGATGTGGAACTGGAAAAAATAAAGGAATATGCTGTTGAAGACGCCGACATAACCCTTCAGTTAAAAAATGCCTTTGCTCCTTTGCTAACAACAAGAAAAGTTGATAAAGTTTTTACTGATGTAGAAACGCCATTAGTGAAAGTGCTGCTGGATATGGAATATGAAGGCGTGCGGATAGATAAGGATTTTTTAAGTGATTATTCAAAAGAGCTTGAAAAAGAAGCTGCCTGCTGCGAGGAGAATGTATACGCAGTAGCAGAAGTAAGGTTCAATCTTGCTTCACCTAAACAATTGGGTGAAGTGTTGTTTGAAAAACTAAAACTCGACCCAAAAGCGAAAAAAACAAAAAGTGGTCAATATGCCACAGGTGAAGATGTGTTGATGAAACTGGCATCACAACATAAAATTGTAGATGACATCCTGGGCTTCAGAGAACTGACTAAATTAAAGAATACTTATATTGATGCTCTTCCCCTGATGATTAATAGAAAGACCGGAAGGGTGCATACCTGCTACAGCCAGGCAGTGGCTGTAACCGGAAGATTGAGCAGTAACAACCCAAATCTGCAGAACATCCCGGTTCGTACAGAACGTGGAAGAGAAATAAGAAAAGCATTTGTGCCAAGAGATGAACAGCATGTGATAGTCAGTGCCGATTATTCGCAGATAGAACTGCGTATAGTTGCTGCTATCAGCGGTGATCCAAATATGTGTGATGCTTTTAAACAAGGCAAAGACATTCATACTGCAACTGCTGCCAAAGTGTATAACGTTGAAGAAGCTGATGTAACCAAAGAAATGCGTTACAAAGCAAAGAGCGTAAACTTTGGAATTATATATGGTCAGGGTGCCTTTGGCCTCTCGGAAAACTTAAAGATCACCCGTGGTGAAGCAAAGGAAATTATTGAGAACTATAAAAAGCAGTTCCCCAACATCCAACAATACATGGATGACCAGATGAAGTTTGCCCAAAAGCATGGTTACGTAGAAACGCTGCTGGGACGCAAACGCTGGCTGAAAGACATAAACAGCAACAACTTTACGGTTCGTGGCTATGCCGAAAGAAATGCTATCAACATGCCTATCCAGGGAACAGCGGCAGATATGATAAAGCTGGCAATGATTAAAATTCACAAGGAGTTTAAGGAGCGCAAACTAAAATCGAAAATGATACTGCAGGTGCACGATGAATTGGTTTTCGATGCCTATAAAGATGAGGTGGAACTGATAAAACCGATTATCATTGACTGCATGGAGTTTGCATTGGCTTTACCAAACGACGTTCCTGCAAGTGCAGATTTAGGAGTCGGTGACAACTGGCTTGAGGCACATTAGCCTCTAAACCCTAAAGGGGAATAGAGAGAGCGAGTAGTATCACACCTCACTCAACTATCAAATCGTGCAATGCTTTCGAACAAAATAATAGATTTTCTTTTTGGCCTTCAATTTCCTGTCAAACTACCGGCAGGAGTAGAAGTAATGAACCCATTTGCGGATGATGAAACCGCCCGGGTTGTAAAGATTTTTTACAATAAATATTATAACGATGATAATCTTCGCTACTGTATCATTGGAATTAATCCTGGCAGGTTTGGAGGTGGTGTAACCGGCATTCCTTTTACTGACCCAATTCGCCTGGAGAAAGAGTGTGGTATAGAAAACAACTGGGCACGAAAACAGGAGTTGTCTTCAGTTTTTGTTTATGATATGATTAATGCTTTTGGAGGACCTGAAGCATTTTATGGTAAGCTTTATTTTACTTCCATTAGCCCTCTTGGGTTTACAAAAGCGGGTAAGAACCTCAATTATTACGATGACAAATTGTTAGCAGAAAGGATTGTTCCCTTTGCTGTTGATTGTTTCCGTAAACAAATTAGTTGGGGCTTACATACTTCTGTTGCATTTTGTTTAGGCGAAGGAACAAACTTCAAGTTTTTATCGAAGCTCAACAACGAATACAAGCTTTTTGATAAAATCATTCCTCTTTCCCATCCAAGATTTATTATGCAGTATAAATTGAAAACGAAGGATGTTTATATAGATAAGTATTTGCAGGAGTTTGGACGATTGCAATAAGATTAGAGTTTATTATTTTTGAAATACGTATGTTTATTCTAATTTTATACGTAAAAAATCCTTGTCTTAATGGACACAAAACTGACACTTAAACTGGAACATTCAATAATTGAGAAAGCAAAAGAATATGCCCGCTTACATAATACGAGTCTTTCGGGTTTAATCGAGAATTATTTGCAAAAGATAACTAATGACAATGAAGAGAAGGGGCAATTAACTCCATTGGTAAAAGGTTTATCTGGTATAATTGATTTGCAGGAGGGCTTCGATTATAAAAATGATTACAGGGACTCTCTGGTTAACAAATACAAATAATGGAACAAGTATTCGTTGATACAGATATTATACTTGATGTGTTAAGTAAAAGAGAACCTTTTTATATCCATGCCGCAAGTCTATTTTCGGCCGCTGATAGAAATGAAATATCGGTTTGTGTTTCATCCTTAGCGTTTGCCAATCTTAATTACATTTTATCTAAACAGTTTTCAATTGGGCAAGCGAGAAAAGTGTTACTAAAGTTTAAGACATTGGTGACAGTCTTGTCTGTAACCGATAAGGTTATTGAACTTGCTTTATCATCAGGGTTTAAAGACTTTGAAGATGCCATACAATACTTTACAGCGATAGAAAATAATGTAGGAACACTCTTAACTAGAAACCTAAAAGATTATAAAGCTGCTGAAATCTCAGTAATGACAGCAGAACAATTTTTAAAAGCTAACAGGTAGTTTTCCTTTCTCATATTTTCCTCCCAATCCTTCCCAATCCACAAATCCCGGTTCTCTTACCTTTGCCGCATGAAACCAGTGCTCATTTATTGTTACGACGCATATTGCGGTTGGTGTTATGGGTTTAGTCCTGTGATAAAGCGAATAGCCGAAGAATATAAAGACAGGTTAGATGAGGATGTGTTATCAGGTGGGATGATACTGCCTGAAAAGCCA
>JAOQAJ010000098.1 GCA_025963675.1 Segetibacter sp. | reverse complement strand
GCTAAAAATTACCTGTTCATGCTAAAATGAAATAAGTCACAACAGTTGAATAAAATCCAGCTGAGTATGACTTACGGGCTAACAATCCCTCCAAACTTTAGTAACAACATTTCATTTCTTAACGCCTGAACAGGTAATTTTCTTAACGCCTTTTTTATGAGGTCGTTCGCATTTAATCAGCATTCGTCTATCCTATTTTATCTATTGTTAGTTTAGACCTTTTTTATCCGGAAGGTTAATGACAACAGTTCTTGCATAAGCGACATCAGTCGGTGGGTGCCGAGCGAAGGCGAAGGCATTCAAAAACATGCGTAGCAGTTTTTGAAACAGCGGGTGGAGTCGCGTTGCAAGAACGAAGCCCAGCGGCTTGAGCGTTTGTTGTGAGGTTAATACTATTTCGAAAATACACTCCAATATCTCCTATACCATTTCTACCGATTATATCTTCCTTTTCTTTTCTTCATAAAAAGAAACAGAATTCGAGACTGCACAAACAATTAACCAGTTTTTGAAAATATCAAAACCATATAAATATCCTCTGTTCACTTACCTATCTTTAAATCTCCAAAACAGCGTTTATGCAAACTGCTTCGAAAAAAGTTATTAATGGCTGGGCTATGTATGACTGGGCTAATAGTGCATATAATCTTGTGATCACTACAACCATATTTCCTGCTTATTATGATGCCATCACTTCTACAAAAACCGGTAACACTGTAAGTCATAAATTGCAGTTTTTAGGAAAAGAATTCGAAAGTGCATCATTATACAATTACGCAATTGCAACAGCCTATTTTTTAATTGCTATTATTTCTCCAATTCTTTCATCAATTGCAGATTACAAAGGCAACAAAAAGGTTTTCATGCAGTTCTTTTGTTACCTCGGTGGACTATCATGTTGCAGCCTATATTGGTTCCAAAGAGAAACACTTACTCTTGGAATAGTTTGTTGCATCCTGGCCGCTATTGGCTATTGCGGTAGCCTTGTTTTTTATAATTCTTATTTACCTGAAATTGCTGCTGACGAAGACAAAGACAGGATCAGCGCAAGAGGGTTTGCATTCGGTTACATCGGAAGCGTTTTATTGCAATTGGTTTGCTTCGCATTTGTTTTAAAACCTGAATGGTTTGGCATAAAAGACAGCTCCTTTGCGCCACGTCTATCTTTTCTGTTAGTAGGCATCTGGTGGATGAGTTTTGCCCAGATCACCTTTGCACGCCTTCCGAAGGGAACAGCAGCTTTTCAAAACAAAGGAAATAATGTTTTTACGAATGGTTTTAAAGAATTAAATAAAGTATGGTTACAGGTCAAAGCAATGCCTGTATTGAAAGGGTACCTTTTATCATTTTTCTTTTATAGCATGGGCGTGCAAACCGTAATGCTTGCTGCCACATTATTTGCCAGCCAGGTGATAGGTCTGCCTACTCCTAAGTTGATCATTTCCTTATTGATTATACAAATAGTTGCCATTGCCGGAGCTTACATTATGGCAAAGCTTTCTCAAAGATTTGGAAACTTCCGGGTGCTCATGTTAGTTGTAATGATCTGGGTAGTCATTTGCATTGCTGCTTATTTCATTACAACCGAAATGCAGTTTTACATGATAGCTGTTTCAGTTGGATTGGTGATGGGAGGCATCCAGTCATTAAGCAGATCTACCTACGGCAAGATAATGCCGGAGACACATGACACTACATCGTTCTTCAGCTTCTATGATGTAACAGAAAAAATTGCCATTGTAATTGGTATGTTTAGCTTCGGACTTGTACAACAGCTAACAGGCAACATGAGAAATTCGGTGCTTGCATTAATTGTGTTTTTTATTGCTGGCCTGATTTGTTTGGTTATGACATTACAAAAAGAAAAACAAGCAAGTGTTAACTTAGCACGATGAAGCTTTACTCAATAAATGCCGGCTTATTTAAATTAGATGGGGGAGCGATGTTTGGCGTGGTTCCTAAAAGTATCTGGAACAAGCTAAATCCCGCAGATGAAAACAACATGTGTACATGGGCTTTACGTTGTTTGCTGATAGATACCGGGCAGCGACGAATCTTAGTCGACACAGGAATGGGTGATAAACAGGACCCCAGGTTCTTCAGCCATTATTATTTACATGGAGATGATACTTTAGACGGATCATTAAAAAAACACGGATTTACAAAAGATGATATCACTGATGTGTTTCACACTCACCTCCACTTTGACCATTGTGGTGGTACTATTGTGAGGGAAGGAGAGAAGCTTGTTCCTGCATTTAAAAATGCAAACTTATGGAGCAATGAAAATCACTGGAATTGGGCAATTGAGCCAAACGACCGTGAAAAAGCATCATTTCTTAAAGAAAACCTACTGCCGATAAAAGATAGTGGCAAGCTGCAGTTTGCAGAAGTTGACGAAGGCAATTTTTTGTTTGACGAAAATATAACTTTAAAGTTTGCTTACGGTCATACCCAGGCGATGATGCTTCCTGTTATTAAATACAAAGGCAGAACAGTAGTATATATGGCCGATCTTTTACCTTCCGCCGCCCACCTGCCATTGCCTTATGTAATGGGTTATGACATGTTTCCTTTAAAAACATTACACGAAAAAAAGGCTTTTTTACAGGAAGCTTTAGAAAAGGACTATGTATTGTTTTTTGAGCACGACGCAAAAACAGAATGTTGCACTGTGCAAATGACTGATAAAGGAATTAGAGTGAAGGAGACTTTCACCCTGGAAGATCTATAGCGGGAATTGCACCTCCTGTTAAAGGCGTTGACGTCTGCAGCTTTTAGTATATCAACAAGAGCTTTAGCTTCTCGCCATCTTTACTATTTTTTGTTACCCGCAAGTCCTTCAATGAAATTACAACCGATATCAGTAAGCTAAAACAAGTGATCATGTGCTGGAATTACTTCTTCAGTAGCAGACCTTCCATAAAAGATATATTTGTTATCAGGCTTATTAATAGAACCAAAACTTTCGCGATAAGTCCTACTACAATTACAACAGCCCGGATAGTTAAATAAATACCTTTATCAACCAGTTCCTTTTCCCCTTTCAATGCATCTGCCGACAAAGAAGTATCTAAAGCAAACGAAACAGGTATAGCGTCGGAGTAGCGCAAAATATCAACATTAACACTATCCATAGGAGTTAGAAAGATGCCATTAATGGTTCGGTAGTGTCTTTAACAATGATGCCGAAATCATAACCGATACTTGTAGATAGAATCGATGTTGCTGGTGGAGGACATTTCGCAAATTGGTTTAATTATTCCATTATTTAAACCATAGACCCAACCATGAAGGTCAGGTCGATTATCGGTAGACCAGGCTTTTTGTATGATTGTTGTTTTTGCAAGGTTAAACACTTGCTCCTGAACCGTAAGTTCTACCAGCTTGTCAGCTCTTTCGTCACCTTCAGGGACCGAATCCACTTCATTTCTGTGAAAACGATAAATATCTTTAATGTTTCTTAACCACATGTTTAGAACCTGGTTAAAATCTGTGTCGCTCATTGCTGCTTTGATACCACCACAACCATAATGTCCGCAAACAATAACATGTTTCACATTAAGAACATTCACAGCATAATCTAACACACTTAACATGTTTACGTCTGTATTTACAACAAGGTTTGCAATGTTTCTGTGAACGAAAATTTCTCCTGGCTGGGTACCTGTGATTTGATTAGCGGGCACCCGGCTGTCACTACAACCTATCCACAAATATTCCGGGGTTTGCAGATGTTCTAATCTTGAGAAAAATTCAGGGTCTGAATTAACTCTTTCCTTTGCCCATTCTTTATTTTCGTCCAATAATTTATTATAATTCATTTTTTAAAATTAACTAAATTAAAGCTCGGAAACATCCTTATTCTTCACTCGGAAAAACTGAGAATGGACCATTGTCTTATCGTCGGAGCAATTCTTACTACACTTCAACAAGAAATATAGTTAGTAACATTAGCAAGTTCTTCATTTGGAATATCTAACGGACAATAAGTTTTTGGTGAGAAGTAATTTTTAAGACGATTTAATGAGGAAATCAGAAATAATTTGAGCGAATTTCTCGTCTACTTATTTGGTCGCAAAAGAAGCTGAAGATCCTTTTTTAAAATATAAAAGACTTTTTTATCGATTACCTTTATTTAATAAAATCGCAAAAGAATTATTGAACCAGACCAACCAAACTTTTAGGTGATGATGCAATTAACACGATAGTAAAAACCAGTGATTGAGGAAAATAGCATCAGTGCATCTTAAGATTTAAAAGCTCAGCCTAACTACAGGAGTAACCTGAATGTGAGCTGGCCTGCATGAAACAACAACTTCTTCGTTAAATGTTCGATTTCCGCCTTAAAGTATTTCATACGGTTGCAAAACGTCTCAGCTTTACAAAAGCTGCTGCAGACTTGTTTATAACACAGCCTGCTGTTACCAGGCATATCCAGGAACTGGAACAACATTTCAAGGTGCAATTATTTGAACGGCAGGGAAATCAAATCAAACTCACGCAGCAGGGACAGGTGATGCTGCAATATGCCGATCAGCTTTTGAGCATCTACCGGAAAATGGAGTTTGACCTCAACAGCTTTTCTGATCATCACAAAGGTGTATTACAATTAGGCGCAAGTACTACGATAAGCCAATATGTTATTCCTTTTGCATTGGCAGAATTTCACAAGAAGTATAAGGATGTGAACGTGAAGCTATTAAACGGCAATACAGAACAAATTGAACATGCCCTTATCAACAATGATATTGACCTCGGAATAATTGAAGGCAAATCAAAAAATAAGGGAATAAAATATACAGAGTATCTTAAAGATGAAATTGTATTGGTTAGTAATATTAACCACCCGTTTGCTAAAAAACCTTTTATAACAGTAGAGGAATTAAAGAATATTCCGCTGTTATTGAGAGAAGCCGGTTCAGGTACCTTAGATGTTATTGCCCATGCATTAAAACCTGCCGGGCTTAACTTTTCTCAACTCAATATTGAGATGGAACTGGGTTCTACCGAAGCTATTAAAACGTATCTCCGCAATTCAAACTGTATGGCATTTCTTTCTGTCCACTCTGTTTTTACCGAATTGACAAACAAAGTTTTTCGCATCGTTGATATAGAAGGTCTCGCAATCGAGCGCTTTTTCTACTTCATCGAGAGGCAGGGAGCATCCGAACAACTTGCGAACTTGTTTATGACCTTTGCGAAACAGTATAACCTGAAGTAATAACTCATTACTATTAACCATTTCCTTTCCTCTTACTTCTGTTCCACCTTTGCACAATAGTTATCCTAAAAAGGATACTCTCACGGTGGTATGGAAAAAACTGTTCAAAAAGGCAAGGTGATTATAGCAGGCGCTGGTCCCGGCGACCCTGAATTGCTTACTATAAAAGCTTTTCGATATCTGCAAAAAGCCGATGTTGTATTAACAGACCGTCTTGTGAGTGATGTAATCATTAGTGAATACGTTAACCCTGAAGCTGAAGTGTTATACGTAGGCAAGCAATGCCGTCGTGGTGCATCAACCCCGCAGGCAACTATTAATGAATTGATGGTTGATTATGCGTTGCAAGGCAAATTGGTGGTTCGGTTAAAAGGTGGTGATGTATCTATCTTCTCAAACGTTTTGGATGAATTACAAACACTCGTCGAAAATAAAATATCCTACGAAATTATTCCCGGCATCTCTGCTGCACTAGGTGCAGCAGCTTATAGCGGCATCCCTTTAACGGCACGAAATCATTCCACTGCAGTTCGCTTTCTTACCTGTTATAAAACCGATGTTGTTTCTGAAGAATATTGGAAAGACCTCGCGAAAACCCAGGACACTTTGGTTTTTTATATGTCTGCTGAAACTGCAGACTTTGTTGTGGCAAAACTTTCCGCTAATAATATTGATCCGGAAAAATGGATCGCAGTAGTTGAGCAGGCGACAACGCCATTACAAAATGTTTATACGAGCAACCTATATGACTTTAATGAAAAACTGGGCGATAAAATGTTTAAATCGCCTTCGTTGCTGATTATAGGCAAAGTGGTTCAACTGCACGAACAATTCAGGTGGTTGCACAACAACCAAACAGTACATGAATATTTTACACCGGTAGAAGCAAGTTTGGTTTTACATAACAAAGCAGAACGGGCATAATTAACTGTATAAAACAAGCAAGATGTTAGCATCAAGTAAAATGAAGTTGGTTGATGAAGTACTCTCAACCTTTACCAGGGAAGAACTTTTTTGGTTGAACGGATATATAGCGGGAAAATTTTCTGTTACAAGTCAAACAGAAACTGTAATGCCGGTAAAGCCATCTGTAAATAAAATAACCATTACCTACGGCACTGAAACAGGCAACTCAAAAAAACTCGCTTCCGAATTTGCTGCTAAGGCAAAGAAAAGCGGCATTAATGCAAAGATTGTAAGCCTTGATCAATACCGCCTGAACGACTTGCCTAAAGAGGAATACCTGCTGTCAATAATTAGTACACAAGGCGAAGGCGAGCCACCAGCCGCTGCCAAGAAGTTCTACGACCACATTCATAACAACGGCTTCAAGCTCGACAAATTAAAGTACGGCGTGTTAGCCTTAGGCGATACATCTTATCCGTTGTTTTGTAAAGCCGGTGAAGATGTAGATCAGCAATTAAACAAGCTGGGAGGTGAGCGAATCATTCCGCTTCAAAAGTGTGATGTCGACTATGAAAGTGAAGCGGATGGCTGGTTCGACCAGGTGCTTCATCAATTAAGCAGTACAGCCAAATCAGGTAACGCACAAGTCTTTGAACCTGTACTTGCGAAAAAGGCCACCGGTAAAAAGATCTATAGCGGTACGATATTAACCAATACAAATCTTAACGACCGGGGTTCTAACAAAGAAACCCATCACATTGAAATTGCTGCTGATGACATAGAGTATTTGCCCGGAGATTCATTAGGTGTTATCCCTGAAAATCCTGCTACTGTTGTTGAGCCAATCCTGCAGTTATTGGATATTGACCGCACAAAAACTTTCACCTTTCGAAATGAAGAATTAACGGCTTTTGACCTGCTCAGAAGGAAAGTGAACATAGTTTATTTACCGGAACGCGTTGTCGCAAAATACGCTGGTCTTATTAACCAGGATATTCCTCCCACAAAAATTGGCTTATTAGATCTATTAAGGATTTACCCTTTGTCAAACGACAATCAGTTCGAACAATTACTCGATATATTAGAGCCAATAGCGCCGCGGCTGTATTCTATTTCGTCTTCACCGGAGGCGCATAACGGCGAGGTGCACGTTACTGTTGCGAGAGATAAATTCACGCTGAACGAAGAACAAAAATGTGGTTTGTGCTCCGACTATCTAACCTCGCTGCCCGAAGAGACAAACATCGAATTTTACATCCACAAAAACAACCAGTTCCGTTTGCCCGCTGACGATAAAGATATTATTATGATAGGCCCCGGAACAGGTATTGCGCCTTTCCGTTCTTTCCTTGCTCATCGCGATGCAACTGGTACAACCGGCCGCAACTGGTTGTTCTTCGGAGACCAGCACTTTGTTACCGATTTCCTTTACCAGACAGAACTACAAAATTGGAAAGAGACCGGAACGCTTACCAAAATCAATCTTGCCTTTTCACGAGACCAGCAAGAGAAGGTGTACGTGCAACATAAGATGCTTCAAAACGGTGCCGAGTTCTATGACTGGATTAACAACGGCGCATCCGTTTATGTATGCGGTGCAAAAGAACCAATGAGTTCAGATGTGGAAGATACATTGTTGCAGATAGTAGAAAAATTTGGCAACAAAACGATAGAAGAAGCAGTGCAGTTAGTTGAGCAATTGAAAGAAGACGGCAGGTATTTGAAGGATGTGTATTAAAGAGCCTGATTTGAGAATTCTACGGATGACATCGGGATGCGCTTTCCTCCCCTTCCGCCAGGAGAGGGTCGGGGTGAGGCGGCTAAAAATCTTTTTGGTGACCCACATTTATACGGCCATCAACATCGTTGTGTCACTCACTTGTACGTTTATTATTCTACGCAGCTTGAAGACAAAAGAAAGTCGAGAGTTGTTAGATGATGGATTAATGGAGGATAGCCAAAACTTTTTCCTACACTCTGTCAAACAACAACTTTCCACCCGGTTTTTTCTGTCAACCCTCAACTAACAACGGTCAACTGAAAACAAGATTTATAAAATTTAACGCGCTTACAAAAATGGCTGAAAATAACCAACCGCTTTCGTCAACCGAAAGAATAAAAATGGCAAGCGATAGCCTTCGCGGAACATTTGTTGAAAGTCTTGCAAACGAGATTACCGGAAGCATCAATGAAGATGATTATGCACTCGTTCGCTTTCATGGTATGTATGTACAGGACGACCGCGACCGTCGCGATGAACGTGCCGCAAAGAAGCTGGAACGTTTGTATTCTTTTATGATCCGATTAAGACTTACCGGCGGCGTCATATCTCCTGAACAATACATTGCCCTGCATAATATTGCCGGGGAAAATTCTACAGGTGTCCTTAAGATCACCACCAGGCAAACAATACAATTGCATGGGGTTTTAAAGTCTAAGGTAAAGCCAACGCTGAAAGCATTTAACCAGGCAGGGCTAACAACATTAGCCACGTGTGGAGACGTGAACCGTAATGTACTTTGCAGTTCTCATCCTATGCAGTCACCATTGCATGCAGAGATTTACGATTATGCAAGAGAGATAGCAGCACGCATGTTGCCTAAAACAAATGCCTACTACGAAATATGGCTCGACGGTGAGAAGTTGATAGATAAAGAACTCGAAGCTGATCCTCTCTACCAGAACCGTTACATGCCCCGCAAGTTTAAAGTCGGTATTGCTATTCCACCAAACAATGATATTGATGTATTGGGCAACGACCTTGCATTAATTGCGATTATAGAAAACGATGAACTGAAAGGTTTTAATATTGCCATTGGTGGCGGTATGTCTGCAACCCATGGCAATCCTGATCATTATGCACGTCTTGCATCTGTGCTTGGTTTTGTTTCAGGTAAAGAGAAGACTCTAAAAGCAGTGTATGAAGTGGCAACGATCCAAAGAGATTA
Source organism: Segetibacter sp. (assembly GCA_025963675.1). Lineage (GTDB taxonomy): Bacteria > Bacteroidota > Bacteroidia > Chitinophagales > Chitinophagaceae > Segetibacter. The sequence goes on along the minus strand of JAOQAJ010000098.1, from coordinate 881 downwards.
TGGTAACCGCAGCGATAGAAAAGTTGCGCGTTTAAAATATACCGTTGATCGCTTAGGATTACAGTTTTGGAAAGAAGAGCTACAACGCAGGTGCGGCTTTGAAATTGAAGAGGCGAGACCTTATCAATTTGAATCACGTAAAGACTTTTATGGTTGGGAACAAGACCATGAAGGATTGTGGTATTATACCGTGTTTGTAGAAAACGGTAGAATTTTAGACGACGAAAAAGTGGCTTTAAAATCTGCGCTTTTAGAAGTGGCAAAAACAGGCAAAGCAGGCTTCACTTTTACCTGTAACCAAAACCTGGTATTGGGAAATATTCAGCAGCAGGATAAAACTATCATCCAGGAAATACTTGACCGGTATCAAATTGCAGCCCATACCGATAATGCTTCCGCCCTTCGTAAAAATGCGATGGCTTGTGTGGCGTTAAACACTTGTCCGTTAGCGCTGGCCGAAGCACAAAGATACATGCCGGCCTTGCTGGATAAAATAGAACCATTACTGACTAAGCACGGGCTTGAGGCCGACGAAATAATCATGCGAATGACCGGTTGCCCTAACGGTTGCGCAAGACCTTATGCTGCCGAAATTGGTTTGGTTGGAACTGCTGTAGGAAAGTACAATCTTCAAATAGGCGGCGACAGAATTGGAGAACGCTTAAACAAATTATACAAAGAAAGCCTTGACGAGGAGGGGATACTGGCAGAGCTGGATTACCTTTTCTGCATGTACAAAAGTGAAAGAACCGAAGGCCAAACCTTCGGCGACTTCGCCTTTAAAAGATGGGTAAACAGCACCGAACTAATAAGGACCGCAAGTAGTTTCAGCGAAATAAATTTGCCAAAGCCTTATCATGTAGATGTTAATTAAGATGATA
>JAOQAJ010000026.1 GCA_025963675.1 Segetibacter sp. | reverse complement strand
CTGGCGGAACTGTAGTTCATATTTCTGCTGGTTGTGCGGCCTTGGCGGGTGCGTTGGTTTTGAAGCGTCGTCAGGTTCACCTTGATCACAAAGAGATTCCACCTGCAAATATTCCGTATGTTTTAATCGGAACTGGTTTGCTTTGGTTTGGATGGTTTGGTTTTAATGCAGGTTCTGCTTTGGGTGCAAATTCCCTTGCTGTATCTGCTTTCGCTACAACCAATACAGCAGCAGCAGCAGCCGGTCTTTCGTGGATGTTTTTTGACGCGCTTCGCGGAAAAAAACCATCGGTCTTAGGGTTCTGTATAGGCGCAGTTGTAGGCCTGGTAGCCATTACGCCTGCCGCAGGCTACGTTGCAATTCCTCAAAGTATTTTTATCGGGTTCTTAGCAGCCATCATTTCAAATATTGCTGTTTACTACAAGCAAAAATCAAGGTTAGACGATACATTAGATGTTTTCCCTTGCCACGGTGTGGGTGGAATGGTCGGTATGGTGTTGACAGGTATTTTCGCTACCACCACTGTTAACAGTGCAGGTGCTAATGGATTACTATACGGAAATGCTGCGTTTCTATTTACCCAGTTAAAAGCATTGGTAATCGTTGTCGCTTACAGTTTCATTGTTTCATATGCAATCTTCAAATTCATCAATTTTGTACTGCCATTGAGAGTTAGTTCAGAAGAAGAAGAGCTAGGCCTCGATGCAAGTCAGCATGATGAAAAATACATGCAAGGAACTTTGCTGGTACATGATAATGGTATTTTGAAAGAAGAGATGGTTCAGGAATAAATGGTTATCCCGGAAATTTTTAAATGAGATTTTTTGAACCAACCCATGTCCTTTCAATTAGTCTTTGTTGCGTCGCACACTTGTACTTTTTTCAAAGACGCAACAGACACGAGCTTAGAAATTACACTCGCATAATGTATAAAGCACTGAGAAATGATCAAAAATAAGGTACGGCTTTATTAAAAACTTCGCCAAAAGCTTTTAAGCCGTACCCTTCTTTAATACTTAAATCCAAAACAATGTTACAAAAATTTTTTCTAACGGGCCTTACTTTGGCCTCGATTACAGGTGTCTACTCGCAAGATTCTGTAAAAGTCTCATCGTTTAAATGGTCGGCTTCTGTAGATGGTTATTATCGGTTTAACTTCAACGAGCCTAAATCGGCATCTTATAATAATTACACCAGCTTCACCAATAGCCAAAATTCCTTTGAATTAGGTATGGCGTCGATAAAAGCTGAACACACAGTAGGTAAAGTTGGATTTGTTGCTGACCTTGGTTTCGGCAGAAGAGCAGAAGAGTTTTCTTACAATGACACCAGGACGCTTCAGGTTATAAAGCAGGCCTTTGTTACTTACGCTCCGTCTTCACATGTAAAATTCACTATGGGTAAGTGGGCCACTCACGTTGGTTATGAACTGGTAGATGCGGTAGGCAATAGGAATTATAGTATGTCGTACATGTTTACCAATGGTCCATTCTTTCATACCGGGCTTAGAACCGACTTTACATTCGGTAAATCAGGTTTTATGATTGGTCTTGCCAATCCAACAGACTATACCACCACCACATCCAATACAAAAACACTTATAGCTCAATTTAGTACTGGTACCAATAATGACAAGCTAAAAGCGTATTTAAACTACCAGGGATATTCAGGAGCCAAAAGATCAATGCCGGGAGCATCTAGTTTAAACCAGTTTGACCTCGTTGTGATAGGTACTGTTAGTCCTGAATTTAGTGTTGGTTATAATGGAACCATTCAAAATGTAAAGGACGAAGATGCAAAACAAACCAAAAAATGGTGGGGTTCTGCACTTTACCTCAATTATGACCCAACTTCTGTTTTCGGCCTTACCTGGAGAAATGAATATTTTGGTGACCAAAAGTATGGCTTGAAAACAGGCGGTGGCGGCTCTAATATTTTTGCATCTACGCTTTCAGGAAATATCAAACTAGATAATTTCAGAATTATTCCTGAGTTCAGGATAGATAATGCTTCGAAAAGCATTTTTACCAGGAGTGATGGAACCTCTTCTAAAGGCACTGCAAGTTTCTTGTTAGCTGCTGTATATAGTTTTTAAATTATCATTTTCGGATTTCTTCTTTCATAAGATCCCTTTCAGAAATTCTTAATGATACATTAAGAGCATAATGCTCTAATGTATCATTATGTCTAATACTTAAAAAAATACTATGCAGAAAAGTATAAGTTTTATTCCCTTTATCTTAATCGCTGCTTTTGCTATTATCTCGATTTTTGTTCCTTTGTTTGCAGATTTTGACGGGAGCGCTGCTTATAATTTTGCTGATATCTCGTGGCTCCTTATTGCATCTGCGCTCGTTCTGCTGATGACGCCTGGACTTTCTTTCTTTTATGGTGGAATGGTGTCTAAGAAAAATGTGATTTCTACCATGCTCCAAAGCTTCATTGCCACTGGATTAATCAGTGCAATTTGGGTGGCTTTTGGTTTTAGCCTTGCTTTTGGTAAATCCATTAATGGGCTGGTAGGGGATCCTTCTGAGTTTTTCTTTATGAAGGGTATTAACTCTCACGCACCCTGGAGCCTGGCACCAACTATCCCATTATTGTTGTTTGCACTGTTTCAGATGAAGTTCGCCATCATTACCCCCGCACTTGTTGTGGGAGCGACAGCAGAAAGAATCAGGTTTACTTCGTATGTATTATTTATGGTGCTTTTTAGCATTTTTATTTATGCGCCTTTGGCCCATTGGACATGGCACCCTGACGGAATATTGTTTAAGATGGGAGTACTGGATTTCGCGGGTGGCACAGTAGTACATATTTCAGCCGGATGCGCTGCATTGGCGGGAGCTATTGTACTTAAGAGACGGGCTGTTCACATACGACGCGAAGAAACAAAACCTGCCAGGGTTCCCTACGTTTTGTTAGGAACAGGTTTACTTTGGTTTGGTTGGTTTGGCTTTAATGCAGGTTCGGCACTTGCGGCTAATGCCCTTGCTGTCAGCGCATTTGCTACAACCAATACAGCCTCTGCAGTTGCTGGTCTGACGTGGATATTTTTTGATGCGCTCCGAGGCAGAAAACCTTCAGCTTTAGGTTTTTGTATCGGCGCTGTTGTCGGGTTGGTTGCGATTACACCCGGAGCAGGATTTGTTGGAGTGCCGCAAAGTTTCTTTATCGGTTTTCTTGCTGCAATTTGTTCGAACCTTGCTGTGTACTGGAAAGGAAAAACAACTATTGATGACACGCTCGATGTATTTCCTTGCCATGGTATTGGTGGTATTGTCGGAATGATATTAACCGGTGTATTCGCAAGTAAGAAAATAAATGCTGCTGGTAATGATGGTCTTCTTTATGGTGGAACAGATTTTTTCTTAAAACAAGTTTTAGGCTGTGTAATTGTCGTTGTTTTTGCAACAGTGATGGGCTTTATACTTTTTAAAGTTGTCGATCTTATTCATCCTATGAGAGTGACTGAAACGGAAGAGCAGACCGGCCTCGACATAACTCAGCATGATGAAGGGTTATAGTTGTTCTATTAAAACGATCTGACAGTTTTACTGCTGCTAATACACATAGAGTTTCCAAAAGTCCAGGCAACTAAGATTGCGTGGACTTTTTTTATGGCGTTTTCTGAAAAGTACTGAAATATCTCTAATACAAAAGAGGCTGCCGTAAGGCAACCTCTTTGTATTAGAGATATTTTAATTACAATTAAAAATTAAACAACCGCAGACTTAACTGTTTTGATAATTACCGCTGCTACTTTATAAGGATCTGCAGCTGAGTTAGGGCGACGATCTTCTAAATATCCTTTCCAGCCTCTTTCTACTGTAACTAAAGGAATACGGATAGATGCGCCACGATCAGAAACACCATAAGAGAAGTCGAGGATAGATGCAGTCTCATGCTTGCCTGTAAGACGTAGATGGTTATCAGCACCGTAAACTTCAATGTGCTCTTTCACAACAGGACGGAAAGCCTCACAAATTTTATCGTAAGTTTCTTTGCTGCCACAAGTTCTTAAAATACCATTAGAGAAGTTAGCGTGCATACCTGAACCGTTCCAGTCTAAGGTACCCAGTGGTTTACAATGCCAGTTAATTGCAATTCCGTATTTTTCACCAATTCTTTCCAGTAAATAACGTGCGATCCAGATTTCATCACCAGCTTGTTTAGCGCCTTTTGCGAAAATTTGAAACTCCCACTGACCAGCGGCAACTTCAGCATTAATACCTTCGACGTTTAAACCAGCTTCGATACATGCATCCAGGTGTTCTTCAACAATGTGTCGGCCAAAAGCATTGTTCGCCCCAACACCGCAATAGTAAGGACCTTGAGGACGAGGATAACCGCCTTCAGGAAATCCTACAGGTTTATTGGTAGCAGTATCCCACAGGAAATACTCCTGCTCAAAGCCGAACCAAAAATCGTTATCATCGTCTTGAATTAGAGCACGGCCATTGCTTGGATGCGGTGTTCCACCTGCACTTAATACTTCACACATCACCAGGTAGGCATTTTTCCGTTGTGGGTCTTTTACCATGTACACAGGTTTCAACACACAGTCAGAGGATCCTCCCGGCGCTTGCTCTGTAGAAGAACCATCAAAAGACCAATTAGGCAAATCTTCAAGTTTGCCACTAAAATCCTTTTCAATCTTAGTTTTGCTACGCAGGCTTTGGGTGGGCTTATAACCGTCTAGCCAGATGTACTCAAGTTTTACTAACGACATAAACAATTTAAGTTGTAAATTATAAATTTTTGAACAATACTGGGTGCGAATTTAATAAAAATAAAAGAAAAAGCTTTTTTTTTTACAATTACCAACCTTAATTTTAGATTAACGTGAATAACTTAAACGTATTAAATATTTTATAATACGACTAATTTTACTGACGTTCTTTAAATTTCTCCATTAATTGTTGCTCAGCTTACTGGTATTTCTTGCTTTAACGAACTACAGTGCAAACGGAAAACAAGGCTCCACAGAGAAGCAGAAGTACAAGTGAGTGACACAACAATGTTGAGGAATGATAGGCAGACGGCTCCAAAGAACCCAATAGTCTTTGGTCAATAGATTGATTTGATAACTATTAGCTAGTCAATAATAGACCGGCAAATAAAATCAGGAATAATGCCTGAAGCATTAATTTGTTGCTGGGCATTTTCTTCGCTGGTATTTCCCGAAAGTACAAGTGTTGTTTTAATGCCGAACTTATTACCCCCTAAAATGTCGGTGTTCAAATTGTCGCCAACCATCAGTATTTCTTTTTTGGTAAATGGCCCTACCCGTTGCTTTAACCTGTTGTAAGTATAGGTGAACATTTGAGTGTCAGGTTTACCAAAATGAATAAACTTTTTATTCAGCATACTCTCAACCAAACGGGCAATACCACCGGTGGCAACTGCTACATCATTTTTAGAAACAGGGTAGAGCTTATCAGAATTAGCAACAATGATAGGTATGTTTTTACGGCGAAGCAGATTGACCGTTTTATTAATTTCTGTGTTCCAGTCAAATCCTTCATCATCTAAAAAGACAAAAGCCGAAATGTCTTTAACATTGTTGAGATCCACATCTTTAACCGCAATATGCTCAAGGCCTGACTGCAAAATGTAATGGGCAGAATTTTCTGTACCGAGGTAGGCAATCTTACCTTCCGTTATTTTGTGCTGTAAAAAATGCTTCGCCATCATGCCTGAAGTAATTACTTCGTAAGTTTCAAAACCATGTAGCCCCTGCTTTGCAAAACTTGCAATTTGCTGCTCCTGGCTGCGCGATGCATCGTTGGTAAGTATACGAATGGCGATGCCTTTTTCTCTGAGCTTAGCTATGGTATCCTGTACCCCATCGATTAATCCTTTGTAGTTTTTTAAAACGCCGTAAGAGTCTAAAAAAACTGCTCTGAATTTTTCAGCAAGGGGCAAAAACGGTTGTACTTCCATGGTTAGTTGGTTAGATATTTAAAGCTTTTAAAATAATGTCTGCATTAAATTCTTTTTCGATAGAAGGCAGGTATATTTCGTAAGCTTCTTTCTGTAGTTTGATTGCAAATAGTTCGTGGAAAAAGAAGCGACCGTCTTTAATCACATAGTTTAAAATAAAGAAGCGGTAAGCTTCTTTTAGAAACCTGATTTCTGCTTCTTTTAGCGGGTACACCTCATGGTAAGCTTTTAAAAAAAGTAAAAAACGCTCTTCCATTAAAGGCCCGATATAATAACTGAAAGCGGTGCGGTCACCTACGTTGGAAACGACCCGGCTTAAAAAATAAAAGTCGAGCATGCGCGAACCCATTCTAAACCAATCGTAATCCCACCGTGAAAATAATCGGAGTGAAGATGTGACTGAAAAGTTGCCAATATTCCAGTCAACAAAAACAGGGATCTTATCAAAATCAGGAGACTTGAGTATTTGAGTATTTTCGAAAAATATTTCGGCTTGCTCTTTTATTTCGTGAAGATGCATTCGATGTTCGAACTGCCCTTCCTCTGTCTCAATAATCTGCAACAAATGATCAATATCTGTCTTCAGTGTTTTAGAAGACGGCGGAAGCGTATTGCGTGTATTATGGCAGGCTTTATGAAAAAGTGCCAATTGTACAGCAAGCTTTACGATTTGTGTCTCGTCCAATCGCTTGGGCAGTCTTTTCTTAATAGCAATTGGCCGGTAAAACACTACCCATGCATCTAAAATTTCATCCTGATACCTGTAGACAAAAAGGTTTTGTCCTTTTGCAAGTGCACGTGCCAGGAAATTTTCAAATGGAGCCGGCAGGTTATTAGACAAGGTATCTATTATACTATGGTCTTCAACGAAATGTTCGAACCTGCCGAAGTAAGACATTTTAGCAATAATAAAATTACCATCAGTAAAAGTGACCCTGTATACGTGGTTGGTCGATACTTTAGCGCTAATGTCAACTATCCTTATTATCTCACGCGTGTTGTCGTATGCTTTCCACGCTTCTTCAATTATGGTTGTAAAATCTATAAAAGGCATATCAGTAAATAAGACTGATTTGTGTCATTAATTTTTTGTTACCAACAAAGGTTCTTTGTGGAGACATCGTTGTGTCACTCACTTGTACCTGTTGTACTTTATTGAACGTTGAGCATTGAGTATGGAACATTGAGTATCTGTTCCTTATTCAATTGTTGTGTCTAATAATCAATCTTCAATTTTCCACTATCAATGCTCAATAACGCACTCCATCAAGTTCTCACTATTTCGCTTCTCCCTTTAGGGCCGGTGCTAAATAATTTCAAAGTAACGCTTCAATTCCCAATCCGTCACTTTTTGTGTGAACTGTTTCCATTCCCATTCGCGTGTTTTAATAAAATGGTCAACAAAACCTGCTCCGAATAATTTCTCGGGAATATCTGATGCTTTCATTGCGTCTGTTGCTTCTTTTAAGGTTTTGGGAAACTTCTGGCTTGATAGATTTGTGTATTCATTTCCTTTTGTCGCTGCTATATCCAGTGATAATTTGTTTTCAATTCCGTACAGGCCGCTGGCAAGACTTGCCGCGAGCGAAAGATATGGATTTGCATCTGCTCCCGGTACTCTTGTTTCCAATCGCATTGAGTTATGACTATGATTGATGACACGCAAAGCCGTAGTCCTGTTCTCAATTCCCCAGCTGATTGATGTCGACGCCCAGGCGCCTTCAACATATCTTTTATAGCTGTTTACAGTTGGCGCAAACATTGGTAAAATATACGGCAAACAATACAACTGTCCCGCTATATATTGCTTCAGTAACTCGCTCATCCTGTTCTCATCAGCCTCATGATAAAACAAGTTTGCGTTTTTATCTAAGTTCCATAAGCTTTGATGAATATGCCCGCTACATCCTGGAAACTCACTACTCCATTTTGCCATAAAACAAGCCATTAGATGATGACCTGAGGCAATTTCTTTTACGGATGATTTAAACAACACCGCCCTATCTGCCGCTTCCAGAATATCTGTATAATCAATTGCAGCTTCACATACACCATCGCCGGTTTCAGTATGCAAACCTTCCAATGGAATATTAAATTGCTGAAGCAGGTTGAAAAGGTCGTCGTAGAATTCCTTATTCTGCGATAAACGCAGTATAGAATAACCAAACATGCCTGTAGTAAATGGCTCGGGATTAAGATAGTTTTTCTGTTTAAGGGATTGAGAAGTTTCTTTAAAATTGAACCACTCAAATTCTTTTGCAAATTGAGGATTAAAGCCTTTATCGATACATTGTTGTCTCACCTGTTTCAAAAGTGTGCGCGGGCATGCAGCGTTGACATCTTCGGAGTTACCGAAATCGGCAAGAAAAAAGGGAATATTATCATTCCAGGGAATAGTGCGGTAAGTATCAACATCAATAGACGCCATTGAGTCTGGATAGCCGGTGTGCCACCCACTTACACTTGTATTGTCATAAACAACATCATTTATATCCCAACCAAAAATCACATTGCAAAAACCCAATCCTTCATCTAATCCTTTTAGCAGTTTTGCTTTGCTGATGATTTTACCTCTTAGAACTCCATCGATATCTGTTACTGCAAATTTTATTCGATCTGTTTCCAGGTTTTCAATTTTTTGTTTCCAATCTGTTTCATCTGCCATAGCACCTTCTTGTCTTGGTTATTAATTTCTTCTAGCTGAGGAAGTAAAGTTCATAGTAATTTTTGAATTGTATTTAAAAATTGAATAGTACACGGTAAACTATTTTGCGATTTGACATAAGTGAAGACAAATACGTCTTTTAAAAAACATACCGCCAGCGGTCTAACAAGCAAAACACCAGCAAAGTATTGCCGGTGTTTTGCTTACATGCTAAGAGTATCAGAAACAAAAAAAACATCTAGAAGATTAAACTGGTTCAACCGTTTCTGGTTTTTCTTTTTGTATTTCTAAACCATCATCTTCTTCAGTTTCCGTTTCGACAATATCAGCCTCTTCATTTTCATTTACGGTTCCATCAGCAGCAACGATCGTTTTTCCAATTTCTGTTTCCAGGGGTTGCTTGTTTTCTTCAATTTCTCCATTTAAAACAATATTAGATTTCCCTGTCTCAGCCTCCGTTTTTTCAGGTATCACTTCTTCCTTGACCATTGTATTTGTAGGAGTGGTAGCGGTAGCGCTTTTGCTGACCTCACCTTCCGCCGATTCTTTTGTTGCATCCTCTTCTTTAACTGTTTTTTCGTACTTTTTCTGATTGTCTCTTAATTCTGCCAGCGCGTTTTGCATTTGCTGTATCCAACCATCCAATTCGCTTTGCAGTACCTGTTCGGTGTGATCAACAAGAGAATCGATATTCTTTTGTTTGGCCTGCTCTTCGGCCGACAACGCGTTCCACCAACCTTTTACATTCGACAAGTCAGTCGACGATTGGTTATATTTCATTAACGTTCTCTCTGTTTGGGTATATCCCAGGTATGTTACAAATGCACCTACTATTGCAGTTGTGACTGCAATCCATACTTCGAGGCCAATCGCTGCGAGAAAACTTCCAAGGCCGCCTATAATAAAAGTAAGCCAATACAGCGCGTTCAACTGCCTCTCAAGCTTTATCGACCTTTTCCTGTAGAACTCGGCCTGGTCGGTAAGTCGAATGTCGATGTATCTATCAGGAACGAGATAACTGAAACCATCGTCTTTAGCATCTCCCTCTCCAGAGAATATTACTGCAGGCAACGTCTTGTCTTTTTCGTCTTTATTGTAAGGCTTTAATGATGATGAGTTGACCTCGGTTCGCATAGTTCTTCTGGTGATGTCTTCGATGCGTTGGGCAAGCTGTTGTTCGGGCCTTCGATTGTAGTACATGGCCCTTGTGCGATACCGGAAGATTTCTCGTTTTATAGACTCTGCCCCTGCACGTAGCAGCAACCACTTAGACCCTTGCTTAAAGCGGTTAGCCGCTGTCACCAACACGGTAAGTAAAATTGGGATAAAAATTAAAACATAATGTAGGCCCCACCAGAAATAAGATCCTCTCTTCCACAATTCGTCTGCAGAAACCAGGTTGCTGGCAGTGTTAGTATCCTGCGGAGCAAATACCTGCTGGTATATTACAAGGAATGTACTGAACACTCCAAAGAACAAAATGCTCAACTGCATATTATTGAACTTCTTTTGTTGCAGGTTGGCGTTGTGATCATAAAAGGCGAAAGTTTCCCAGGCCTGCATTAATACGTTGTCAATTCCCAGCTCACGGATAATAAGTCGTTCAATGCCTTTCACAGGCTGAGACAAATCATGAAAGTGCAGTTCACCGTCTGCAATAATTTCAGCGATTATTGGCTCTTCTTTTAAGGGATCCTTCCTTTCATTTGCAGCAACAATTTCGTCTGCAAATCCCCCGCTTCCTTTAACGATTATAACAGGAAGGTTTTGACGAACAGCACGGAGAACTTCTTTTCTCGCAATCAGTCCTCCACCGCACAGTACTGCAATCGCAGGTACTTTATTGCTCTTTGTTTTTACTGAATCTTGTTTTTTATCATTTGCTTCTTCCTGTGTTTTGGGCGTGGAAAGTTCTTGAGCCACTTTAAACATTGTCGAAGTTTCACTGCCTCTTTTGACTCCCTCAACCAGGATGAAGTGCGAGTGATTGGGCTCAAGCGAGGACCAGTCAGCCGTACCGTTTACATCTTTCACAACGCCTTTAGGAGCAACTCCTATCACTGATGTTTTATATCCACGTGCGGCAACTCCTTCCCCCATCATGGCTATTATGCCTTTGTTTGATCCTGAATCGATTATAACTGCAGAGGCCTCCACTGCTGCCCGGGCTATTCCAAGTCCAAACAATTGGGCAACCTTGTTAGGTTCATTCAACTCCAGTTCATCTGCGCCTCCTAAAATCAGGATGACTTTCTTGAAAGGGATGATGATTTCAAGTTTGCTAATTATATCTGCAGTCGATGTGTCACCGACGGGTAAAACAGCGATCGCACTGTTACCATTATCAAACTTGATCTTTTGCAGTTCAATGGCATCGTTACTCATATAATTGGTTTTCTTGTAAGTCGCATTTTAAATCATCTCGTTAACTTAAACATTAATCGGCATTATTGCAAGCAAGGCCCGATCTAAAAAGATGAATTATACTGAGATCGTTAAAACAATAAAGACAATGCGGATTGCGAGTATGAATAGCCGAATAGAAAATCTACAAGTACACGTGAGTGACACAACAATGTGGAACAAAGCTTTACTGCCGGCTAACGAAAAAATAAAACGGGAAAAAGATATTTTACTATCTTACGCCCGAAAGCTCAATTTTTGAAACTCGCAGACATACATATTATCTCTCAAAAATCACCAGGTATTTCATTATGTCTTATACCTGTTACCACTATTATTACAACTACAACAACCCTTTAAGGGTTGTACATTATCATATTATCTCAGGGCGTTTAGCTGCAAGTAAAACCTTCGGGTTTTCTTCATTCACCATTCAATTATTTCTAAAACAAGGTTCATGCAAGTATTAAAATTTGGCGGCAGTTCTGTTGCCAATGCAGAAAATATCGAAAAGGTTGTAACTATTATAAAGCAAAAGTCAACCGAAGCAAAAACAATTGTTGTTGTATCGGCGCTTGGCGGAATGACGGATATATTACTGGAATGCGGAAGGCTTGCTTCAACAGGTGATGAGACTTTTAAAGACAAATTACATGTAGCAGAAGCAAGACATATGGAAACGGTTAAAGCTCTGGTGCCAGTTACACAGCAAAGCCGGATATTAAGCCTCGTAAAAACGCAATGCAACGAGCTTGAAGATATTTGTAATGGTATCTTTTTATTGAAAGAATTATCAGCGGCAACCAAAGACCGTATAGTGAGTTATGGAGAATTACTTTCTTCTCAGATACTTGTAGCAAGGCTTGTTTCATTGGGAATAGATGCTGGCTGGAAAGATACAAGAGAGCTGATAACAACAGATAATAATCACACAAATGCAACTGTAGATTTTTCTGTTTCAAATGAACAAATTGCTGCCTTTTTTAATGACACCAATCATGCTGTCACCGTACTTCCGGGTTTTATAGCTTACGATGTAGAACATAAAACAACAACGTTAGGAAGAGGTGGATCTGATTATACAGCGGCTATTGTTGCAGCGGCTATAGATGCAGAAATACTTGAAATATGGACGGATGTATCAGGGATGATGACTGCTGACCCAAGATTGGTTCAGACAGCTAAAGCTATTCCGCGTATTTCTTACCAGGAAGCTATGGAGTTGTCACATTTTGGAGCCAAAGTAATTTATCCGCCAACCATTCTTCCGGTTATGAAAAAGGAGATCCCGGTTTGGATAAAGAACACATTTGCAGCAACAGATGAAGGGACTTTAATTGAAAGTACCGGAACGGGCAATGGCAAAAACATAAGAGGTATCTCAAGCGTGAATGAGATTGTATTGCTAAGCCTTGAGGGAAGCGGAATGGTAGGTATCCCCGGTTTTTCTAAACGATTATTTGAAGCACTTGCACAGGAGAAAATCAACGTTATTCTGATAACACAAGGATCATCGGAACATTCCATCTGCGTGGGAATCGATCAAAAAAATGCATCGATTGCCAAGCTTGCGATTGATCGCACCTTTTCTCCCGAAATTGAAACAGGCAAAGTTGAACCACTCTCTATAGAAACAGGGTTGTCCATTATTGCCCTTGTTGGCGACAATATGAAAAACCATTCTGGTATCAGTGGTAAGATGTTTGGTGCTTTGGGTCGAAATGGCGTGAACGTTCGTGCAATCGCACAAGGCTCATCAGAAAGGAATATTTCAGCAGTGATTTCAAGAAACGATGTAAAAAAAGCAGTCAACGTTTTACATGAAGAATTTTTTGAAACAACCTATAAACAGCTTCACTTGTTTGTGACAGGTGTAGGAAATGTAGGCAGTAAATTGCTTGCACAGATAAAACAACAACAGGCTTATTTGCAGGAGCATTTGCGCATGCAAATAAAAGTGGTGGGTATCGCAAACAGCAAAAAGATGTTGTTTGTCGACGAAGGGATCGATCTGGGCAATTGGAAAGAACAGCTAGAACAGGGCAGCCAGATGAACATCGCTGAGTTTGTCAAAACCATTCAATCGAAAAACTTTCGCAATGCTGTTTTTGCAGACGTTACTGCCAATGACGGAATAGCTCATTCTTACGATACACTTTTACAACGCAGTGTCTCCATTGTCGCTTGTAATAAAATTGCCTGCTCTTCTCCTTACCAATATTATAGAAAGCTGAAAGACCTCGCAAAAGAGTATAACGCTCAATTTCTTTTCGAAACAAACGTGGGTGCCGGTCTGCCGGTCATCGGAACGCTAAATGATCTATTAAGAAGTGGCGACCAGGTGAACAGAATTGAGGCAGTTTTAAGTGGAACGCTTAATTACGTTTTCAATCATTATGACGGCACAAAAACATTTGCAGAAGTGGTACGCGATGCACAAAACGAGGGCTATACCGAACCAGACCCGCGGCTCGATTTAAGTGGAACAGATGTAATGCGTAAGATCATGATACTGGCACGAGAAGCCGGTGAGCAACTTGAAATGGAAGACATTACCAACGAGTCATTTATGCCCGCTTCCTGTATGCAAGGGAGTGTAGAAGAGTTTTACGACGAAATGGGCAAACATGAAACGCATTTTGCGGATTTGTACAATGCAGCGAAAAACGCAGGAAACAAGTTGAAGTTTGTTGCCAGCTACAACGGCGGCAAGGCTTCTGTTGGCTTGCAACAAATTGCGCCGCAACACGACCTTTATCATTTATATGGAAAAGACAACGTCGTCTTGTTTTACACCAACCGATATGTAGAACAGCCGCTCGTTGTAAAAGGTGCAGGCGCCGGTGCAGAAGTAACAGCATC
>JAOQAJ010000023.1 GCA_025963675.1 Segetibacter sp. | reverse complement strand
TTGAAAACGACTTTAATGACTTCGCCCGCCGTTGCATTAATAAAGCAAGCTCTATTCAATAAGTTCTTTTCATTTCCCAACAATCCCAACAATCCCTAAATCCGGGTTCTACCAAATATTTACCCTTACGCTATCAGGTCTATACATTTTACTTCCTGGCCTAATATTGAATGCTTCGTAGAACTCTGGTACGTTAACCAACGGTCCGTTTACTCTTTCTTTGGCCGGAGAATGGACGTCTGTCATTACCTGGTTAGCTAATCTTTCTTTACGTACCTGGAACATCCAGCTATATGAGTAACCGAGAAAATATCTTTGCAAAGGTGTCAACCCCCCTATCTTTTTCCCATTCTTATAAGCATCTGTTTTTTTGAATGCATCTAATCCTAATAAGACACCGCCGAGATCTGCGATGTTTTCTCCTTGTGTGGCATCGCCATTTATGTGTAAGGTATCAACAGGGTTAAACTGACTGTATTCCTCAATAATCTTTTGAGCCCGCTCCTTAAATTGTTTGGCGTCGCTTGCTCCCCACCAGTCATGCAGGTTTCCTTTTTCATCATATTGCCGACCCTGGTCGTCGAAGCCGTGTGTTATTTCATGGCCAATAGTTGATGCACCTGCATAACCGTAAACAAAAGCATCATCCAAATCAGCGTCTCTCATACCAGGAACAGCAAAAATTCCGGCAGGTAAAACTATCTCGTTATTGCTCGGATTATAATACGCATTCCACGTTTGAGGCGTCATATTCCATTCATCCCTGTCAACAGGTTTACCTAATTTGTTCATCATGTAATTGTGCCACCACACGCTGGCTCTTTCCATGTTTAGCACAAAAGGTCCCCTGTCAATTACTAATGCACTGAAGTCTTTCCATTTATCCGGATAACCAACTTTTTTAGTGATTTTATCTAATTTTCGAATTGCTTTGCTTTTTGTGCTGTCGCTCATCCAGGTCAGCTTTTTTATCCTGTCTTTGTAGGCATCCCTAATGTTTTCGACAAGGTTTGTGTAACGCTTCTTTGCATCTTCATTAAAATATTCTTTTACAAATATTTGCCCCAGGGCCTCTCCCATCGCATCTTCCTCTGCATCTAAAACTCTTTTCCATCTTGGTCTTGGAACCGCAGCTCCTGTAAGACTTTTCCTATAATTAAAATAGTTTTCATAAGTTTTCTTATCCAAATATGGTGCACTGCTTTCCACTAAATGAAAGCGGAAATAATTCTTCCAGTCTTCAATAGGGGTTGATTGAACTTCATGATTAAGGGTAGCATAAAATTCCGGCTGTCCTACGATTACAGAATCGACCTTATTAGCATTAATATTTTTAAAGTAACTAACCCAATCGATGTTAGATGAAAGATTGCTAAGCGCCTTTACATCCATCTTATTGTAGTTTTTATAAGGGTCTCTTAAAGCTGCCAGTTTGCGGCTCGACTTTGCAAGCCTTGCCTCTAAATCGTACACACCTTTTGCATTTTTAAGCGCAGCAATACTGTCATTGCCAAGTTGCATAAATGTTTGCAAGAGATAAGTGTTATACGCTTTTCTCACACCTTCCGTTCTCGCGTCGGTATTAAAATAGTAATCCCTGTTAGGCATTCCCAAACCACCCTGGGTCATTTGATAAGCATAAATCTCGCTGTTCTTATCATCCTGTGCCACATAATCGTTGAACAAAACATCTATTCCCTTATTGTGAAAATCTGCCGCAACATTTACCAGGTCTTTTGTAGATTGAATGGTATTTATTTTATCAAAGTCAGCCTTTAATGGTTGAAGTCCTTGTTTTTCAAGTGACAGTGTATCCATGCCGCTATACCAAAAATCTCCTATTTTTTGTTCCACCCCTTTTGTCGAACTTTTTGCAGTGGCGTCTTCGTTTATTTTTCTTAGGCGGTTATAAATTTCTTCCTGTACAAGGTTACCTATTCCCCACGAACTTTCCTCTTCAGGTATCGGTGTATTTTTCAACCAGGTGCCTTCAGCATAGGCAAAAAAATCCTCAGCCGGATTAACAGTGCTATCAATGTTCTTAGCTAAAAAGTCAGGCTCATTTTTTGGTTCAGCGGTGGTATTGCAAGCTGCAAAAACGATGGTAAAAATTATTAGGAGCAGGATCGGTATTCTCATTCAGTTTATACTTTTAGATATTCGTTGATTAGAAAATATCCTAAATATACAAACAACAACTTTTGCTAATTGTAATCAACTTTTTAGAACCTTTTTTTGGAACCCAACATAATAACATTAATTAAACATCCTTGCGTCGCACGCTTGTACGTGATACCGTTGTGCAGCGATGTTCGATTATGAACCCGGGAAACTAAAAAAATGGCTGTAAATAATTTAGATGATTAGTGAAAACGCTAATAAAAAATCCCGTCACACGATCGTGACAGGATTTTTATCAATCGAATTTTGATGAAATGGAAAATGTTTCAATCCTTTACAACCTCTGACTAAATCAACCCGGCAACTAAGTTTTCAACTTAATCGCTTGCTTAAATAGTCGGAGTACCACCGGTAACTTGAATTGTCGAACTGGTCATATAACTGGAGTCTTGCGAAGCGAGTAAAACAAATGCAGGCGCAAGTTCAACTGGCTGTCCGGCACGTCCTAATGGAACATCTTGTCCAAAAGATTTCACCTTCTCGGGTGGCATTGTAGATGGAATCAGCGGTGTCCAAATCGGGCCGGGAGCAACGCAATTAACACGAATCCCTTTCTCTGCCCAAAGTTGTCCCAATGCAGCTGTAAAGTTTTGAATGGCACCTTTCGTTGGTGCATAAGCCAATAAACCGGGCGAAGGTTTGTATGCATTTACCGAAGTTGTATTGACGACCGTACTACCGGGTTTAAGATGAGGCTCGGCAGCTTTACACAAATAATACATCGCAAAAACATTTGTTCTAAAAGTGCGGTCAATCTCTTCACTTGTTATCTCCTGCAACGACTCATGAGACATTTGGTAAGCTGCATTATTCACCAAAATATCCAACTGACCAAACTCCTGGAGGGCCTTATTTACTATCAGCTTACAATGTTCTTCACTTTGAATATCGCCCGGAACTAACACTGCTTTTCGCCCTGCTTCCTCTATATACTTCGCAGTTTCTTTCGCATCCTCATGCTCGTTCAGGTAAGAAATAAGAACATCTGCTCCTTCGCGTGCGAACGCAATGGCAACCGCCCTGCCTATACCTGAATCTCCGCCTGTAATGATGGCTTTCCTCCCTGTTAGCTTACCAGATCCTTTATAAGAAGTTTCTCCGTGATCTGCTTTTGGCGTCATCTCGCTTTCCAGACCTGGAGGTTGTTGTTTCTGATCAGGAAAAGGTGGCTTATCATATTGTTCCACCGGGTTTTGCATATTTGTATTACCTGTTGAACTCATAACTAAAATTTTTAATTCGACGATATAAAATTCACATACTATGCCAACAAAGACCAACTCATTTAATAACCGAGCTACCTCTTTGTCTGTGGAGTTATGTTCCTATTTAAGCGACACATACCCCACACATTTCTCTTAAATCTAATGAAGCCTGGTTAGTTTTTGTTATTCGTTTTCGCTTCGTCTTTAACTAATTTTACCCCCAATAGTTTTATCAGCCTGACGTGTAAGGAAACGCAGAAATATTTTTTTCAAATTGCATTATCTAATTTTAATATCATGAAAACAATCAAAGCGCAGCATAAGGCCGTATACGAACCGATAGGTGAGCTGGTAACTTATAGAGCTATGCCTACTCAAACGGTTCCAATGAATTTATTGGATCCCTTTATTTTTTTAAATCATCATGGATGGCAGGAGTACCAGCCTCATAATAATGGTTTGCCCTTTGGTCCGCATCCACATCGTGGTTTTGAAACAGTAACCTTTATTTTACAAGGCGACTTGACACATAAAGACAGCAGTGGAGTGGTAAGTGTAATTAAGGAAGGCGGGGTACAATGGATGACTGCAGGAAGTGGATTGATACATGCCGAAGTATCTTCTCCCGAATTTAAAGCACAAGGTGGCCCACTTGAAATTTTACAACTGTGGGTAAATCTTCCGGCTAAATTTAAGATGACCGAACCCAAATATGTTGGGTTGCAAAAAGCTGATATTCCTGTTGCAGAATTAGATAATGGAAAAGTTGCCGCCCACGTTGTTGCAGGTGATTGGAACGGAGTAAAAGGTCCGTTTGAACCGCTAACCGATATCCATCTTTCTTTTATGTATTTTAAAGAAGGTGGAAAATACACGACTCAAGTGCCTAAAGGGCAAAATGTATTTCTATACATTGTAAAAGGTGAAATAAAAATAAACGGAGACTTTGCCAGCATTCATCACCTGGTAGAATTTAACCACGATGGACAAATAATTGAGATGAAGGCTACTGCCGATGCCATTATTTTATTTGGCTACGCAACGCCCTTTAATGAACCTTTTTTCGCTTATGGACCATTTGTTATGAATACAAAAGAAGAAGTAATGCAAGCCTATGAAGACATGAAAAATGGCAAGTTTGGTAATGAGGAAGAATTGATGTAGAACCGGGATGGAAGGATCTTGTGGATTAGATGGACATGGACAAAGTTTGTTCTACAAAAAAGCTGAAAAAAAATAAAAAAGCAAAAGTGTGCGACGCAACGATGCTTAATAGTAGCACCCGGCTGAGTACAAAAAAAACGCAGCTATTGAAGCTGCGTTTTTTTGATTATCCCCATATTAAAGCGTTAGAGCGTTTCGATTAAAATCCTGCCTCTTTTCTATTTCCTCATAATCTTTCTAAATCGCTAAATCGCGGTTATCAAAACCTCATTATTGCCGCCAACTGCGTTTCTGCGGGCATTTTTTCCCGTTCTAACAAGAAGACTTCACCTCCGTTAGCAAGGGTTTTTTCAACTGCATGATCTAAAAGATCTTCGCCTGTATTTCCTGGTTCATCATGAAACTTAAGTTCATTACTCATTTCATCAAAGGTACCCCAGATGTGTTCACCGCGGCAGACAAACAGGTGAGAGATCTGGGAATAAAAGGCCGCAGGAATTATGTCAGCAGCAATGGAAGAAGTCTTACCATTTGCCGAATTGTTCATATATAACTCCAGCGCTTTATTTACCCTTTGATCGAAGTAAGGCTGCATGACTTGCTTCGCTTCCTGGTATAGTGCGCCAGTCTCTGCACGTTCGTAGTTTCCTGTAAGTGCCACTGGCCAAATGTTGTGGTAATCACAGGCACTCTTGTAAATAGGAATCTCATATTCAACGGCAGCCAATAAAAGCGGTGCATTTTCATTATGTAAAACCTTATCCCACAATATATCATCAACTGCTTCGAAATATACTAACATGTTGTCTTTGCCATCCGGGTTGCCTCCCCCGCCGCCGTGAACCGAACCAGGCATGGCGGCAGCGGGTGCCCGTCGTCCGGATTCACTGCTTCTGTAAGTCGTTGCATCCAGACCTGAAACTCTTTTGACTTCTTCAATGCTTTGAGGTAGCTCAACAGGTACAATCTGCATTCCCCACGCATCGCCTTTAAACAGCTTTGCAGATTGTTTACTTATTACAAGCAAATAAAAATACTCGGTGCTGGCCATAATTGGTATAAGCGGAGTTACAAAAAAACTAGGCTCAATAACCAATTCTTCAGTTGGCACTACAGGCATTTTTATGTATTTGAAAAATCCGTCTGCAATAAATACTGCAAGCCCTGGTGATAACTCCGTCCAAAAGTCATTGTTACGAACCAAATCAAAACCCGGCTCCAGCAATCTTTCGATGTATGCCTGGTCACGCCCCATTTCACCCAATCTGCGTGTTACCTCCTGCAGTTGATTTTTAAAATTGATAGGATCGAAATGTTCATTAACTTCTACACCTGAGGCATGAGAACCGAGGAATATTGAAATACAACAATCTCCTTTATAATTTGCCAGTTCAGCAAACCGCTCTCTGGTCAAAACTCCCGGCAGTTGCTCTGCAACAACAGACGCCCTTTCTTCGGTGAAAGTCTGGTTATTACTTTTATTGGTTTCCTCTTTATTCTCGCCCTTATACCTGTCTTCACCTTTAGAAGTGTTTCTGTTAGGGTGTCTCACCGGCACAGAAGGCTCCAACTCATCATCGTTTAGAAAATACTTTTCTGTTACTTCCAGGTATTCATCCATCTTTTCAGGAGGGGTGGCTTGTATACCTGAACCGCTTTCTTCCTTATTTACTCCTGACGGTTTTCCTTTTCCCGGATGAAATACACCATTATCGTCTTTTCCCATGGTTTGTTTTGCCATAATCTACTTTTTAGTTGACTGATAAAATTGGTATGCCACCAATTGGTCAGCATGCCTTTTTGAAGATTAATTTTTGATTTTTCTGTCGGATTAACTTTGTGGATTTTGTGTGGGACTTGGTTCCGGATGGCTATCCGGCATATTATCTATCAGGTTTTCGTCGCTTGTTTTACTGTAGTCTCTTAATTCTTCCTCGAAAGCTGCTGGCCCAGGAACTGTAGCAGGGTCATCATTAACAAGTTGGTCTTTCTTGTCGTTATTCATCATAAACGTATTATTGGTTATTATTTTCACCTCTTTTGGTCTCTTCGCCTTTACTCGTGTTTCGGTTTGGATGTCTTACCGGTACATCCTCAGCAAGTTTATCTTCCCCATCCGTATACCTGTCTGTTATTTCCAGGTACTCTTCCATTTTTTCCGGAGGCGTTGCCTGAAAGCCTAAACCTTCTTCCTTGTTCGCTCCCGATGGCATTCCTTTTCCAGGGTGAAATGTTCCATTTTGATCTTTACCCATAACAATTTATTTATATAACCCGGTACAATTAATATACCATCCGTTTTTGGGGAAAGGCTTTTTCATCAGTAGAATGATTTTGTGGTACAGACTTTTGTTCCCTGATTTATCATCGTTGCGTCGCATTTCGTTCGTCTGTAGTAGCCCCGATTAAACATGCATTAGAGCACAAGAGTTAGGCTAAAAAAAGTCTCCCGTTCCTACAAACAAAAAAGTTGGGTTCAAATCAGAATATCTAATTCCGGATTGAACCCAACTATCTAAAAGGCTTTTTATTAAAACGAAAAACTTCGGAAAAAAGGCAACTCGAACCTTTTTTTTAAAACCGAACTTTTATCGGCTATTCTTCCAATTTGAATAAGCTATCCACAAATTCATGTTTATCAAAAATCAATAGATCTTCCATCTTCTCACCTACACCAATAAACTTAACAGGGATTTTAAATTGATTTGCAATAGCTAGTACAACCCCGCCCTTTGCTGTACCATCCAGTTTTGTAATGGCAAGTGCGGTCACATCAGTCGCTGCTGTAAATTGTTTGGCTTGCTCCACCGCATTTTGTCCCGTTGAACCATCCAACACAAGCAGCACTTCGTGCGGAGCATCAGGAATGACTTTCTGAATTACACGTTTGATTTTTCCAAGTTCTTCCATCAGGTAAATCTTGTTGTGTAATCTTCCTGCAGTATCAATGATTATAACATCACTTCCCCGCGCGACGCCGCTTTGTACCGTGTCAAAAGCTACCGCTCCCGGGTCGCTTCCCATTGGTTGCTTTACAATTGGCACCCCTGTTCTTTCGCTCCAGATAGTAAGTTGGTCCACTGCAGCAGCCCTGAAAGTATCTGCCGCACCTAATAAAACACTTCGACCTGCTTTAGTAAAGTTGTAAGCAAGTTTGCCAATGGTGGTGGTTTTACCAACCCCATTTACGCCGACGACTAAAATAACATAAGGCTTTTTGCCGGCAGGAGTTGAGAAATCTTTATAGCTGTTTTCAGGAGACACTACCAGCATTTCCCTTATTTCATCCTGAAGGATGGAGTTTAATTCGCTTGTGCTTACATATTTGTCTCTTGCAACCCGATTTTCTATCCGCTTTATTATTTCGATAGTAGTATCAAGCCCTACGTCTGCACCTATAAGCGCTTCTTCCAATTGGTCAAGCACTTCTTCGTCAACCGTGCTTTTACCAGCTATTGCTTTGGTTATTTTAGTTAAAAAATTTTCTTTGGTTTTTTGCAAACCCTGGTCAAGACTTTCCTTTTCTTTTCTACCGAATAATTTTCCAAAAAAGCTCATACTGAAGTTAGTTTATATGTGGGATCTTGTTCATCATAGGTGTAGCAACTTGAAGAGTGCGACGCAACGATGCTTAAATAAAGGTTCACTGCCCGATTCAAAAAAATAACATTAAAGTTTGCAAGATAAATAAGTAAAATACAAAAAGCCATCCTTAATGGGACAGCTTTAATTATTTAAAAACCAGGTAGGCGACAATTACTTGCTGGATAAAAAATCCTTAACCTTATCCTTGTGTATGATTGCTTCTTTAAAAGTGTAAGCGCCAGTTTTTGGACTGCGAACAGTCTTAATAACTTTGCTCCAGTTTTTAGCTTCGGCTGCTGCCTTTTGGTCTTTGGTCTTGATCGCTGTTTTAGCTGCTTTTGCCATGTTTATCAGTTTTGTGTTTCAAGTTTCAAGTTTCGAGTTATGAGACTCAAAACGCGGAACTCAGAACGCTCAATTATTTAATTTCTTTATGTACAGTTACTTTTTTCATTATTGAGTTGAACTTTTTCAACTCCAAACGTTCAGGGCTGTTCTTTTTATTTTTTTCAGTGATGTAGCGGCTTGTACCTGGTAATCCACTGTTTTTATGTTCAGTGCATTCCATAATCACTTGTACCCTATTACCTTTCTTTGCCATTATATAAAAATTTATGGGTTGTTATATTTTAACGCCGTTAGCTTTCATTTCTTTAATAACAGAAGCAAGACCATTTTTATTAATGGTGCGAATAGCTTCTGAAGAAACTTTTAAAGTGATCCAACGGTCTTCTTCTACAAAATAGAAACGCTTGGTTTGTAAATTTGGTAGAAAACGACGTTTGGTCTTAATGTTTGAGTGAGAAACAGTATTTCCAACGATCGGTTTTTTACCGGTTACCTGACATACTCTCGCCATGAT
>JAOQAJ010000205.1 GCA_025963675.1 Segetibacter sp. | reverse complement strand
TTATAAGGAGCTTTGCTCGTCTGTAAAAGCTTTTGCCAATTGTTCCCATTCTTCACTTAATGAAACTGCCGGTCTTTTTTTACCAGCCTTGTTATACCAATAATCAGCATTCCAAATGTCGCCTTCTTTTCTATGCAAATATGCATGTATCCAACACGCTTTTTTATCTTCCATTTTATCAACCAGGTTATGAGCAGACTTCCAATCGTCTTTCGCATCGTACCACAACGCCTTTAGATAAACCGATTCGTCAGGAGGAGTACCAGCTTTTAAACTCTCAGTAAAGGATGATAAATTCATAAAAACAAAATTAATTGGATTTGCCAAAGCTTGGTAATTCTAGTCATTAAAATACTTCACCTACGCTTATAAAAAGACCCTTTGATCCCTGGGTACCGAATCCATAATCGATAGCAAGGTTTGTATTAGATCTCTTGTTTAATTTTATTCGCAGTCCGGTTCCAAAACCAGTTTGAAAAGATTGCAGAGAACTTCCGGGAAAACTTGAAAATGACTGTTCATTTACGAAAACAGCACCTCCTAAAAATCCGTTGGATGTGAGCTTAAATCTGTATTCAGATTCAAGGTACACCATTTTTGTACCCCTGTATCTTCCCTGTATGAAGCCTCGTCCTGTTGAATTATAAGCATCCCAACCTGTACTCGGCAAATCGAGGAAAGGCGGTTTACCACTAACAACGAAAACGTTGTAGGACCAGAAAGCCAGTACATTGTTAGATTTAGCAGGAAAGGGAAAGTATTTTCTAAAGTCGAGAGTAACAGATCTCCAGTTGCTGTTGCTACCCAAAGCTTTAAAGTTGTTCCGCAATTGAAGATTGGTAAACGTCCCCTTTTTCGAATTGATAGGATTATCCCTGCTATCATACAAGGCATTTAAAGTGAGCCCTGAAGAGGTAGTTTGTTTCGAAGTGTCGTACTTGCGGAAGTGGCTGGGTGTACCGTTGAGGTTACCCTCATGAGAAATATTCCAGTGGTAATCCAAATTATATCCCAGTCCTATAGAAAGGTTACCTTTTAATTTTCTCAGCACTGACTGGTAAAATCTGAAGTAATCATAAATCATTGGGTCTTCATCATGAATCGATTGACCAGAACCCAAACCAAAAGTACTCTGAGGATATTTATAAAAACGATAATCGCCAACAAGCCTGTACAGGTTGCCTTTAGTAGAAATGAAAGGCTGAATATGGATATAAAATTGTTTGTTTTGGGTGTAAGTAACGTTTGCGTTTACAGTAGATAACTTTGCTTCAGGGCTTATATTGAACGCAACGTTGCCGGAAACAACGGCCGCAAGTTTTGTCTGCAAAGAGTATCCAATTGCAGGAACAACCGAGTAAATTGGTTTGGCAAGAACAGAATCATTAGTTCCATCTTTATTTGTATTCTTTTTAAAAATCGAACGAAAAACATCTGAAATGTCTTTTTCTGCAACTTCATTTTTGTATCCGATAGTATCAATCTTAAGCGACGTCTCGACGGCTTTTCGTTCCTGCGCATCGACCTTTGTAAAAGTCATCAATCCGCCTAATAAGAGAACTTTTACAAATAGAGGGCATGTCACCCTTAAGGATATCTTTTTTATGGCTTCTGGCAATTTTAGATTTACAACCGATAGTGCCTAAAACTAAAACAATTTTAAATATTGAAGGGTAGAAGTTGTTGCTGATGAAACAACATGGAAATAGATATTAAGATAAATTGCATTGCGATGAGAACATTATCTGTTTTAGCTTTTATAGTACTTACCCTTAAGTCTTCTGCTCAGCTTATTGTAAATGTTGAAAATAGTCGTATTCAGTCTGACACGACAGGTTGGGCAGGTTCTGCCGGAACTTCCTTTTCGTATACTAAAAATGTGCAGGAGATTTTGAGCGCGAATGCAAACGCGCACTTGCAATACAAAACCCAAAAAGATCTTTACCTGGTTTTGGCGAATTATAACCTGCTGACCAGCTTCAACCAGAAGTTGGTTAACAACATGTTTTATCATCTGAGATACAATCGCAAACTTGGAAAAGTTGTCCGCTGGGAAGCCTTTACCCAATGGCAGCAGAATCGATTAAGTAACATTGATCTGAGAGCAGTGTTGGGTACGGGACCTAGATTTAAGCTTCATGAGACCAAAAGTTTTAGAATTTATGCAGGTGCATTAGCTATGTATGAGTATGAAGTAGAAAGAGCCTCGACTTTTATACATAGAGACATTCGAAGTGATAATTATGCAAGTTTTACATTTAAGCCAAACGCTGTTTTTGATGTAACCAGTACAACCTTCTACCAACCACTTTTTCGACAGTTAAATGATTTTAGGGTCTTAAGCCAGGTTACTTTCAATGTGAAAGTATCAAAGCATTTTTCTATCGTTACCAATTGGGATTATTTGTATGATGCTTTTCCTGCAGAGGGAAGTCCAAATGTAAATCTTACTGTTACGAATGGTTTTAGCTATACCTTTTGAGTACTATCTTATGAATTTGTAAACTATGGTTGCTAAGCGTCTAGCATTTAAGAGCAGAGCTGCTCTTAGCGATTCTGATGAAGTGATTGCGACGCAACGATGATGCTATTACCACTAAGGCTGGTATAAAAAACACTTTCTCTAAAACTTGTAATAATGTTGTTATCGGTTGATAATCAGCCGCAGATATAGGTCGGGGAACAAATTTTGTATAAACTTCCTTTGTTGCTTCAATATACAATTATGATAAAATTACCTGTTCTTTTCCTGTTGGCTTTTTTCCTGAGTTGCGCTTCATCTAAAAATGAAGAAAAAAGTCCTGTGGCAGTGAAAAAGCTATTGCCTAAGGAATTGAAGGAAGTTTCGGGGATTACTTCAATTGGTGAAAATCTCTGGGCGATAACTGACAAGCCAAAGTCGAGAGTATTTAAGCTGGACATGGAAGGCAATGTTTTGCAAACAGTAAATGTTTCAAATGTTGAGGCCGTCGATGTGGAAGCAGTGGCTTCTGATAGTAATTTTGTTTACTTAGGTGACGTTGGCGATAATGTAGGAGATAGGGTTGAACGGAAAATTATTAAGATTTCTCTTGAACGTATACCGGAAGGATCTGAAGTTGAGGTTACAGCCGAGACAATAGAATTTACTTTCCCCAACGAAGAGCTGACGAATAATAAAAAGCAAAACAATTTTGACTGCGAATCTTTGCTGAGCTTTAGAGACTCGTTGTATGTATTTACTAAAGACAGGGAAGATAAAGAGACGAAGTTGTATGTAATCCCTAAGGCCCCCGGAAAATACACGGCGAGGTATATCAGCACTTTTAATAGCGAGGGGTTGATTACTGACGCTGCTATAAACATGCTAAACAATGAGTTGGCTTTGATAGGCTATCATAAAGGGCATACTTATCCGTTCATTTACTTATTTAGCAATTTCGAAGGAAATAATTTCTTTTCCGGAGAATCTCAAAAAATTGATTTGGCGGATAAAAAATGGGATTGGCAGTTGGAAGCGATCACGTTTAATAATAAAAACATGGTGTATTTCGCCTGCGAAGGAACAGACCAGGTGCCCGCCACTTTCTACGGCATAAACAGGAACGATGTTTTTAAACTGAAAAAGACAAAAAAAGAAAAGAAAAAAGATACTACTGATGAGGGTGCTGGTGACTAAAGCAAAAGGAAAATGTTAACTATACAGGAAGAGATTAATTTGTTGAATAATTAAAGAGCCCCGGAATTTTCCAGGGCTCTTTAATTATTATTTGGGAACAGTACCTCCACTTTGCCAGTTTTTAAAACGGAATTTATTTTTCTTTTTCACTTGGCTCCATTTGCTTTTCTACCTGTTTAGCTGCTACGCTATCAGGCATCACGTTGCTCATTGCAACCTGTACTTTATTTTTAAGTCCTGATATTATTTTGTTGTCGCCGCTCATTAAAGCTTCATAGCCATCTTTTGCCACTTTTGCCGGATCTGACAGGGTACCTTCCTGAACCATTTTTGTATGTTCCATCCCGGCTTTATTAAAAAAGTCTGTATCAGTTGGGCCAGGAAGCAAAGCAGTAATAGTAACGGCAGTATCTTTTAGTTCGTTAACCAAAGCCTCTGTGTGTGAAAGTATGAACGCTTTGGTAGCATGATACACCGATTGCATGGGCCCTGGTAACTGACCACCGATAGATGCTACCTGCAGAATTTTCCCTTCATTCCTTGCCACCATTTCTTTTAAAAAGAACTTGGTTAAAACCAGGTAGGCCATTATGTTTAACCTTACAATTTCCAGCTCTCTTTGAATGTCTGTTTCAACAAATTTTCCATACTGCCCTTGTGCTGCATCGTTCACTAATACGTCTATTTTTATTCCCCGCGTTTTCACTTCATCATACACTTCAAAAGGTGCATTTGGCAATGAGAGATCTTTGGCTATAGTAGTTACATTTATTCCATAAATGCTTGATAGACCTGATGCAACACCTTCAAGGTCAGATTCTGTTCTGGCTACAATTACAAGGTTGTATCCATCCTTTGCAAATAGTTTTGCTAACTCATTTCCAATCCCGCTTGTTGCGCCGGTAATTAGTGCGTATTTACCATTAAAAGTTGCCATAAAATATCTTTACTTGTATTAAATAATACTTTAATAACCCGAAAGATTATGCCATTGATTATTCGCCATTCTGCTGCACATATTTTTTTCGGTATTCTCCTTTTGTTAAATCGATCGTAGTTGCAACTGTTGACCGGCGAAACCTTTTACAAACCAACTGAATTTAACCTGCTTTCATCATTAGAATCATCTCCTTATGTGCATTATATTCCTCATTGTAATTATCGATTTTATAGCCCCTCCGGCACACCACTGAAGCCAGGGCGCGAAGTACAAACAATACCGGTTGGGATAAAACATTGCGGCTAGAACCTTTCAAAAAAATTCTCCTTAAACTATTGCTTCTCTCATCAAACAAAAGTATTTTGTTGATCACTACGTTCTTTTTGCACACCGAAGTGCCAGGAAAAAATCATCCAAAAAAAGTAATAAACAACCTTATTTTTTATAAAACCCAAAACAGTATCATTATGGAACTAAAAGTGGTTCGCTCGGTAAAAAATGAAAATTCAACACTTGGTAAAATGTACCTGAATAATGAATTTTATGCCTACACCTGCGAGGATAAAGTAAGAAATATTAAAGGTGATATTAAAAAGAAGATAAAAGGGCAAACTGCGATTGATGCAGGCCGTTATGAGGTAGTATTAAGTTTTAGCAATCATTTTCAAAAGTATCTTCCACTTTTGCTAAATGTGCCATGTTTTGAAGGTATTCGCATTCATGGAGGAAATACTGCTGCCGATTCTTTAGGCTGCATTCTTATCGGTGCAAACGGTGATCTAAAAACTGGTATTTCAAATTGCGCAAGCAAAGTAAGTAACCTTGTAGCTGCGCTTAAATCGGTGGAGAAAAAGGAAAAAATTTGGATAGAGGTTGTTGACGCATAAATTTTTTATTAACCGTTTTATTAGTTTCGATTATTGCTGATGTGATAATGCACGGGTACTGCTTTATCACATTTTTTTTTGAACTGGGCTGTATTGCTGACCATTTAAAAATTACCTCCTCATTTCTTCATCCCACCGATTTTTAATAAAAGCTTTTTTTGTAATTAAAAAACATATGCTTTCAAAAAGATTGTTTTGCTTTAGATTTGAAAATCGATTTGCATTTATCCGAATACTATTTTTAATACCAGGTAACGCCTTGAACATGCCATTAACTTCTATTGATGCTTTTTCTGATTCGTCTGAAGATATTGTTTCAGCTTCGTTCAAAAGATTGCCTGAGTTCTATTCAAACCTTCACACTTGTACCTTCATCAAATTTTAAGATTGGTTCAGCTCAAAATGAAAATAATTTATGTTTACTCTTGAGAACAAAAATGCGGTTGTCACCGGTGCAGGAAGTGGCATAGGCAGGGCAGTGGCAGTATTATTTGCTGCGCAGGGAGCAATAGTCTATGCAGTTGATTTAAATGAAGATGGATTGAAATCTATCGAAGCAGAGGTAAAAGAGAATGGAGGTAAGATAAAAACATTTGCTTGCGATGTGACTAAGCAAAAACAGGTTAGCGAAATATTTGCAGGCATTGGAGTAATTGATATACTTGTAAACAGCGCAGGTATTTCTCACATTGGAAATGCAGAAAATACAGCTGAAGAAGATTTCGACAGAGTATTTAATGTAAACGTAAAAGGTGTTTATAATTGCCTTCATGAAGCGATACCGATAATGAAGCAAAGAAACCATGGTGTTATTCTTAATCTTGCTTCAATAGCGGGTTCCATTGGCTTGTCAGATCGTTTCGCATATTCAATGAGTAAAGGCGCCGTCTATTCTATGACACTATCTGTTGCAAAAGATTACATCAATAATGGAATTCGTTGCAATTGCATTTCCCCTGCACGTGTACATACCCCGTTTGTTGATGGATTTTTAAAAAAGAATTATCCTGGTAAGGAGGCTGAAATGTTTGAGAAACTTAGTAAGTCGCAGCCCATAGGTCGAATGGCAAAACCACCGGAGATCGCCAGCCTGATCTTATTTCTCTGTTCAGATGAAGCCTCTTTTATTACTGGAAGTGATTATCCAATCGATGGGGGTTCTATTAAATTACATAATTAAAAAAAAAGGCTACTGCTTATGAAACTGATACGCTTTAGGGAAGGTTCAAAAGAAAAACCAGGAATTATCATTAATGAGGAATACTACGATTTATCTTCTTTCGGGGAAGATTATGATGAGAAGTTTTTTGAGAACGATGGTCTTGTGCGGTTACAGGAGTTTGTAAATCAACGTAAGCAAAGCCTACCAAAATTACAGGGTACGCCTCACCTTGCGAGTCCGATTGCGCGGCCGTCTAAAATTGTTTGTATTGGTCTGAACTACATAGATCATGCGCGGGAAACCAATGCTACACCACCTTCGGAGCCCGTGATTTTTTTAAAGTCAACTACTGCGCTTTGTGGACCGTTTGATGACGTTATGATGCCTAAAAACTCGAAGAAGACAGATTGGGAAGTTGAGTTGGCCGTTGTTATTGGTAAGAAAGCAAGTTATGTCGAGGAAAGTGATGCAATGAACTATATAGCCGGATACTGTTTGCATAATGACATCAGCGAACGCGAGTTTCAACTCGAAAGAGGTGGAACCTGGGACAAAGGAAAAGGTTGTGACACGTTTGCTCCATTAGGTCCAAGTCTTGTTACCAAAGACGAAATACAGGACGTAGGAAATTTGCGTTTGTGGCTGAAATTAAATGGTAAAATGATGCAGGATGGAACTACGTCAAATTTAATTTTTAATGTTCCTTTTGTTGTTGCATATGTAAGTCAATACATGACCTTACTTCCTGGTGATATCATTTCAACCGGTACACCTGCCGGCGTAGGTCTTGGAATGAATCCACAATTGTATCTGAAAGAAGGTGATGTAATGGAACTTGGGATAGATGGATTAGGTACTTCAAGGCAAACCGTTAGAGCATATAAATCTTAAGAACGTGTCTTTATTCAAGGGGGCCTCGAATAGATTACCTGTTACCCATCTTTCACTTTAAAATGTCTTAAAATCAATTGAAATGGATTTACAGCTAAAGGATAAAATAATTATTGTAACAGGCGGAGCCAAAGGAATTGGTGAAGGTATTACTAGAGTTTTAGCAGCAGAAGGTGCTGTTCCGGTAATCGTCGGTAGAAATGCCGCTGATAATAATAAACTTGTTGATGAAATTGTTCGATCTGGAGGTAAGGCTTTTCAGGTGGAAGCGGAGTTGACAAACCCTGAAGTTTGTGAAAAAGTAATTCAAACAATCGCGGGCAAATTTAATCGTATCGAAGGCCTTGTAAATAATGCCGGTGTAAATGATGGAATCGGTTTAGAAAAAGGAAGTTATGACGGCTTTATTGCCTCGATGCATCGTAACGTAGTTCACTATTACCTCCTCGCGCATTATGCGCTTCCTTATTTAATTAAATCAAAAGGAAGTATTTTAAACATTACTTCAAAAACTGCTGAAACCGGACAGGGAAATACATCAGCTTATGCGGCGGCAAATGGCGCACGAAACGCATTAACCCGGGAATGGGCTGTTGAATTATTGAAGTACCAAATTCGGGTAAACGCAATTGTAGTTGCAGAAAGCTGGACACCACAATACGAAACATGGATTCGAACTTTATCAAATCCCGAGGAAAAGCTAAAAGAAATAACATCTAAAATTCCTTTTCAAAACCGGATGACAACACCTGAAGAAATCGCTAACATGACTGCTTTTTTGCTTTCAGAAAAGTCAAGTCATACTACAGGTCAAATCATTCATATTGATGGCGGTTATGTTCACCTCGACAGGGCACTTGCTAATGCTTAGCAGAGAAAGAGTAATGGCCAACGGCTGTTTTTATTTTACAGATGCTGTCTCATTTTTTCGCACGTTAAGTTTGTAACGCATCATCACTTCATCATTCATCACAACAGTTAACCATTTGTCTGCTGCCGAGGTAACGATGTATTTGCAAGTCGCTTTATCACCAACAATGGTAGCAGTATTTTTAAGCGTATCTGACGCGGCGGTTGCAATGGCGACAGAGTCAACAAATGTTGAGTCTAGTACATGCATTTGTTTTTTATCCGCTAATGTTTCTAACTCAAATTGTATCGTGTCACCCACTGATGCTACAATAACGCCAGCCTGCGGTTTATATGAGATGACATTGTATTTTAA
>JAOQAJ010000433.1 GCA_025963675.1 Segetibacter sp. | reverse complement strand
TAAGGCGGTAATCAATATGCCTACCTGAAGCCTTTGCTTTTTTGACGGCTTCTATTATTGGAGCAATCTTCATGAAGTTGGGTCTCGCCCCGGCTATAATGTCTATAAGCATTATTTCTAGTTACTTTTTTGATAAAATTCCTTTAAATACTTGTAACTGTTTTAAGGTCTCATCTTTCTGGATTAGACGTTCCATTCACTTTGTTTTGTTTCTCCTGGCGAACGTAGCAGTGATCCCCCTGGACGTGCAACGAACTCCTTTTCTTGCTAAAGGTTATTCACCACCTGGTGAATAGGATCCTTCAAACAGCTATTAAAATTTATAAACAGACCGAACCGTTTGTCTGTTAGCTTCAGCTAAGCTAATGTTTGGGCAAAATGAATAGGTGCGAGAGCTTCGATAGCCTTTACCTCAATAATCACTTTTTATTCTTGGTCACAAGATAATTTTATTGGTTCTTTGTTTTTCGTAGGCACGTGGGGTCAAAGCTCTCTTTGTTTCCGGACGGCGCGGGAATTTGCCTTTGTTTCTCCTAAATTCTTCTATATCTCAACTCTCTTCCCCTGTTTCAAACTCTCTATGGCAGCAAAAGAAGCTTTGGTAGTATTAACTAATTCATCAAATGGAATAATCGGGCTACCGCCCTCCTTTACAGTTTTGACCAGCAATGAAAACTGTGCTTTATGACCTTTATCAAGTTTTGTTTTTAACGAAGAAAAACCTTTGAATCCAAATCCTTCAGTCTTTCTGAAATTATCTACTATCAGGGTTCTTCCCTGTGAGTATACTTCTATTCTTTCTTTGGAGTACGCTTTGCTCCCATTAGAAAAATAATTAACTACTCCTTGGGAGCCGTTTTCAAACTTCAGGGTAATAATTGCATTATCGGTATTCTCTGGCGGGTTGTTACCTAAAGCCGTCATATAAACACTCGTTACCTTTGAGCCATTGATGTAAGTCATCAGGTCAATAAAGTGACACGCTTCACCAATGATCCTGCCGCCGCCCACATTCATATCATGCACCCATACATCAGCAGGTATAGACCCTGCATTCATCGTGGCGATCATATTAATTGGCATATTACTATTGCCAATTAATTGTTTTACCTTTTGAATGTGCGGTGAAAACCTTCTATTAAAACCTACTGACAAACTTTTTAGTTGAACCCCATTTCTTGGTACGGTATATAAACTATATATTTCGTCTAATTGATCTTGCGTGATCGCCAATGGTTTCTCAACAAATACATGTTTTCCTGCTTTAAGGGTTTCAACAGTCATTGCAGCATGCAGGTTATGCCGCGTAGTTATAAGTACTAGATCTACTTCCTCATCTGTTAGTATTTGCCTGTAATCTGTGGTGCTGTGACTGAAACCAAACTTCTTTGCTAAAGCATTCGCAGTTACCCCACCGGCGCTTCCCACATATTTAAATCCTGCCCCTGTATCTTTCAGAGCGGGCAGCATGGTCATTTTGGTGAAGTTACCGGCACCCACAATTCCGATGATCCCTTTAGAACCTGAAAAGCTGATGTCCTTTAATTGTACAACTGATGCAGGTTTATTACCGGTCTCAGTTGTTAGAGTTTCGTACTCTAAAATGGAGGCTACTGAACCTCCACCCATGTTATTGTATATTTCCCGGTAGTTCTGAAGTTTTACTCTTTCAGTAATAAGTGAAGAAACATTTAGTTTACCGATAGATATGGCATTTAAAATCGCCTGGAAGTTTCGCTGCTCTGTCCATCTTACAAATGCCAGAGGATAATCAATTCCTCTTGATTCATAATTCTCGTCATAACGTCCGGGGCCGTAAGAACAGGATACCTGGAAGGTTAACTCTTTCTTGTAAAAATCCGCACGATTGATATCTAAACCAATTACACCAACCAATACAATACGCCCTCTCTGACGACTCATTTGTGCCGACTGGCTAATTACTTCATTACTTTTAGTAGAGGCGGTAATAATCACTGCGTCTGCACCTGTACCATTGGTAAGCTCTTCAACTGTTTTTACAGAATCAATTCCCTTCCCCGTATTAAAGGCTTTAACCCCTTTTTGCTCTGCCAGTCTCACTTTCTTATCGTCGAAGTCAAAACCAATGACATTGCACCCGTTTGCGATCAGTAGTTCTGCTGTGATCAGACCAATCAATCCAAGACCAATGACAACTATAGTTTCACCAAGCGCAGGTTGAACGAGACGGATGCCCTGCAAGCCAATAGAGCCTATTACGGTGAAAGCGGCTTCCTCGTAATTTACATTGTCAGGAATGCGGGCGCAAAGATTTTTTGGAATACTTACATATTCTGCATGGCCACCATTTGAAACCACCCTGTCGCCAATTTTAAACTCACTTATTCCTTCCCCCACTTCAATCACTTCTCCTGCATTACAGTATCCAAGTGGAAGAGGTTCATCCAGTTTATTGAAAACCGCTTCAAGTGTTGGAATAAGCCCGTCTGTTTTTATTTTATCTAAAACCTGTTTAACCTTGTCTGGTTGTTGCCTTGCTTTAGAAATAAGGTTTGATTTCCCAAACTCTACCAACATTTTTTCTGTGCCAAGGCTCACCAAACTCCTATGCGTTCTTATAAGTAAGTGCCCTTTTCTAACCAAAGGTGCAGGCACCTCTTCTAAAATGGTTTCTCCGGATTTCAGGTTTTGAATAATTTGTTTCATTGACAAATATAAGCGCCCGTTTATTAATCGTTGCTACCCTATTCCTTATCGGACTTTCTCTTTATATAAATCATAAAGTAATTTCGCCCCATCCTCCAACGGTTGATATGAATTCTTCTGAGGAATAAAGTGTTGAATAGAATTTTTAATAATTTCTTTATTGTTTTCAACTAAAAAAACGCCTTCCGGTCTATCAACTACATTTGTTGCAATCACATTTAGGCCTAAATAAATTGCTTCTTTAACTGAAAGAGAATCTCCATC
>JAOQAJ010000419.1 GCA_025963675.1 Segetibacter sp. | reverse complement strand
AGACCTTGTACCCGCATTTTCGCTATTCACCCATTTCCACGTCGCATAACATCATAAGAAAAAAAAAATAAAAAGTAGCAGTTTAAAGGACTAAAAAAAATTGCCCCCGGGTGAACTGTTAATAACTATTGGGGAAAAATAAAATATCAACAAATGATATAAAAATAAAATATAACAGGTAGATTTATGAGCAAGAAAAATTGAAAAAAAATGCTTCATCCGATATTTGAAAACCTGGTGAAAAAGACAAAGAAAGAGGTAGGGGGAAGATTAAAATTATCCACTGGTCTACCTGCAAATCTTACCGGTAACTTGACTGTTCACGATATATTTACAATGCTCCTGCTTATTACAGCAATTATATTTTTCCTCGTTTTATAGAAAGAGCTACGAATAGCAGATCCCCCTTAGCTAACGCGTTTTATTATGACTAAAAGCTCATTAGTCATAATCATTATTTTCATCTCAATTACTTAGGAAAAGTTTAAGAAATTTTCTTTTTCTATATTTGCAAAACCTGTTGTTTTTAGTTCACTGCCCAAGTGGCGAAATTGGTAGACGCACTGTGTTCAGGTCGCAGCGTTCGCAAGGATGTGCTGGTTCGAATCCAGTCTTGGGCACTTAGAAACCTTAAATCTCACTAGAGGGTTTTATTAATTAACGCGGGTCTTGCAGAGTAAAATGTTAGGCCGGCGTTCAGGGAAGTACAGGCACATACACCTGCATATATTAAATAATTCATTGACAAGCCTTCGATGTGCGTGTTCAATATCACAGACAGTTTAAGGATGTTATGGATAGATTTAGTCATGCTCTTTTTTGAAGCAATCTTTTTGAAGGTAGTTTATCAGTTTGTTTCACGTATTAGAAATTATATGTGTTATTTTCTTATCACAAACTAAATTGTAAACAAGTGCTTTCTGCTTTTAAATTTCTTATTGTCAAATTTTCCACATACACACATTCATTAATATTCCATGTAATGCAAACACTATTTTTGCCGCATGATCTTATTGAATTATTGGCGTGAGTTAGTATTTGGTGCATTTTGTCTGGTTATCATTATTCAATTAATCTATTATACAGGTATTTTTAGCCGACTTGCTTTTTATAAGCCCACTCCAAAATTGCAATCGCAGCAGCAACCCGTTTCGGTTATCGTTTGTGCCAGGGACGAAGCTGACAATATCGTAAAAAATTTGCCCGGAGTTTTGGTACAAAGCTACCCTACTTCCAACGAGGTTATTTTGGTTAATGATAATTCTACTGACGATACAAAATATCTTATCGAAGAATTGAAAAAAACTTTCAAAAACCTCGTTCCAATTGCCCTTACTCAAGAGGCAATGATGATTTCAGGAAAAAAATTTCCATTGAGTATGGGAATAAAATCTGCAAAATACGAGACATTGTTGTTGACAGATGCCGATTGCGTTCCAGCCAGCGAAAACTGGATTACATTGATGCAAGACGGTTACAACCCCGAAACCGAAATAGTTTTAGGCTATGGAGCTTACACAAAAACAGACACTCTTCTAAATAAAATTATCCGTTTTGAAACCTTTCATTCAGCGCTGCAATATTTAAGTTATGCGCTTTCAGGCATTCCTTACATGGGGGTGGGACGAAACCTGAGTTATAAAAAGCAACTATTTTTCAAGAACAAGGGCTTTTCATCCATCAACTTTATTCCTGGAGGCGACGATGATTTGTTCATTAATAAAGTAGCCACAAAGACCAATACAGCAATCGTTATAGACCACGAAGCACATACGTTAAGTGAGGCAAAGAAAACCTGGGAAGATTGGTTTAGTCAAAAGACCAGGCATTATTCCACTGCGAAATATTACCAGAGCAAGCATAAGTGGCTGCTGGGCCTTTATTCTGCTACCCAATTCCTCGTTTATCCGCTATTTATTATTGCTGCTATTTTCTTCAACTGGTGGATCGCGTTATCCGTTTTTGCGGTAAGATTAATAGTGCAGGGATTCATTTATTTTAAAACGATGAAAAAACTAAACGAATCAGACCTTTTCCCATTATTTCTTTTATTCGAATTATGGATGTGCGTTTACTATGTGCTATTTCTGCCGGCATTATTTAGAAAAGCAAAAAAGTCGTGGAATTAGTTGGAAGCTGCTAGCTAATAGCTGTTAGCGGCTAGCTTAAGGAATCCGCGGTTGCGGCCTGTAGCTAGAAGCTTGCCGCATATCTTCAAACCTTACATTTTCATACATGGATGTTATCTTAAAATATTTCAGTGACTTTAGCGAAAAGCAGTTACAGCAATTTGCTGCATTGGAAGAAATGTACAAAGACTGGAACAGCAAGATTAATGTCATTTCACGTAAAGACATCGAGAGCTTGTACCTGAAGCATGTGTTGCATTCGCTCGCCATAGCTGCTACAATTGACTTTCAACCCGGAACTTCTGTTGTTGATATTGGCACGGGCGGAGGTTTTCCGGGCGTTCCGCTCGCCATTTTTTTTCCTGAGGTTAGGTTTCATCTTGTTGATAGTGTTGCTAAAAAGCTTAAAGTCGTTGATGAAGTTGCCTCGGCTGTGGGCTTGACCAACATAACTACCCAGCATACACGGGCTGAAGAAATAAAAAACAGGCAATTTGATTTTGCAGTTTCCCGGGCCGTAGCTCCTATAAAAGACCTTTGGAAGTGGTCTTATCCTTTGATAAAAAAAGGATTTAAGCAAGATCTACCAAATGGGCTAATCTGTTTAAAAGGCGGTGACCTGGTGCAGGAAATCTCCGAAAGCTCCGTTAATCCACGAATGATGCCTATTGATGAAATTTTCCAGGAAGAATATTTCAAAGAGAAGTATTTGCTTCATATCACCAGGTAATTTCCTCGTCTTTTATACTGCTGCCAAATCCAATTGTATTATTGTTACCAGCATTGATTTTCATGGCGTCATCGTTGTGTCACTCACTTGTACTGGCATAACTTGCTGCAACTTTTCTTTAGCCACAAAGGCACGAAGACACCAACTGATTTTCCTTTGTGTCTCTGTGCCTTTATGGCTATTAACGACGAAGCAAGAGACAAAAGCACAAGTGTGCGACGCAACGAGTGGCAAATGAAGTTCAAAACGCCGACCTCCAAAAAAAAATCCCAAGGCTTTTAAACCCTGGGAAAAATTATATCAACTCGTTTTACAAAAATCACTTCTTCAAATACATCACTTCCTTAACCAACTTAACTGTTCTTGGAACATCAGGTAGGTAACCAGTCACCAGGTTGGGTGCATAGTGCATCGGCGCATCTGCACTTGTGATACGGCGAATTGGTGCATCAAGATAATCGAACCCTTCTTTCTGAATGCGATAAGCAATCTCGGAGCTTATTGAGGCAAAAGGCCACTGTTCCTCTACTATCACCAGCCTGTTTGTTTTCTTCACGCTTTCCAAAATGGTGTACCAATCTAACGGACGGATGGTTCTAAGATCGATCACTTCAGCTTCGATTCCTTCTTTAGCCAACTCTTCAGCAGCACCCAATGCCACCTTCATCATTTTATTAAAAGATACGATGGTTACGTCTTTCCCAGGTCTTTTGATGTCTGCTTTTCCAATGGGAATATAATACGTTTCTTCAGGCACTTCACCTTTTTCACCATACATCACTTCGCTCTCCATGAAGATAACCGGGTCGTTGTCAACGATAGCACTTTTCAATAATCCTTTTGCGTCATACGGATTAGAAACAGAAATAACTTTTAATCCGGGAATGTTGGCATATAAACTTTCAAAAGCTGTAGAGTGTTGCGCCCCCAATTGCCCCGCACTACCATTAGCACCACGAAAAACGATCGGACAGCCTACCTGGCCGCCGCTCATTGCAAGCATTTTACTGGCAGTATTTAAGATTTGGTCTAATGCTAATACGGCGAAGTTCCACGTCATATATTCAACTATGGGACGCAAACCATTTTGTGCGGCTCCAACAGCTATTGCGGTAAAACCTAACTCGGCAATTGGCGTATCTATCACCCTTTTTGGTCCGAACTCTGCTAACATCCCCTGGCTAACCTTATATGCACCATTGTATTCTGCAACCTCCTCGCCCATCAAAAA
Organism: Segetibacter sp.; assembly: GCA_025963675.1. Classification (GTDB taxonomy): domain Bacteria; phylum Bacteroidota; class Bacteroidia; order Chitinophagales; family Chitinophagaceae; genus Segetibacter. The sequence continues at coordinate 3,943 of JAOQAJ010000419.1, read as the reverse complement.
GACTTTATCATCTTTTCTCATTTCTTCGCTCATTGCTTCTCTAAGGGCCTCTCTAAAAAGGATTGTACGCATATTATCAGTGGGATTATTTAGAATAATAAAGTGTGCTGTTTATAACGCTTTATAAAAAGCACCGCAAAAATAGAAGATTATGGATTAGAATCCCAAAATCAGTAATTAGTATTTTGTTTAGGGCATAGAAAATGCCGCGAAAAACATTCGCGGCATTTTCATAAATACCTGTTTACGATTAAAGAATGTTGTAGGCAAAGCTTGCATAATACAATCCACCAATGGAAGGATTACCGAAAGAACTTCTGTAATACTTATTCAGCACATTGGTTGCACCAAGTTTGAACAGGCTTTTTATTTTAGGAAGTTTATAACCTAACATAACATCTAAGGTTCCATAAGCCGGAACTTCGCCGGCTGCAAATGTACCTTCCCAGTTAATTTTATCCTGCCACCTGTAGTTAACGGTAAAACCTATTCCTTTATAAACATTCGAATTGCTTAGGCCAATGTTGAAGCGGTATTTCGGCGCATTGAAATAAGTTACCAGGCCAGCAGGCACATTTTGCAATTGATCACTGAAGAAATTACCATTTGCGATATAATTGCCAGCCAACACATATTCGACGCCGAAACCATATCCGATTGCTTCTACAGGAGTAGATGAATTAACAGGAAACGAATAGTTGTTGGACGTAAATGGACTTGCAAGGTCTATGGGAGCACGGGCGGGAACGCCGCTTTGCCCCCTTGCAACAGCCCTTTGGCCAATAAAATTTTGATACTTGCTATAATAACTATAGACATCTATCAGCAATTTTTTAGAAAATAAAGCTTTATAACCAATTTCAAACGATTTCATCGTTTCCGGCTTTATCTTATTAAACTTAACAGGCTCGAGCAATGCAGGATTTGCTGCGCCAGCTGCAAAAGAGGCGCGGTAAGCGGCAACACTCTGAGAGGAATACGCCGGGTTTTGATCAAATTTAAAAAAAGTTTCAAATTGAGGCAAGCCACCTATCAGCCTTGTATCTCCCCCAGTAAGCAGGTTGATATATTGATCTTGTGTAGTGGGGAAACGATAAGCAGTCTGGTAAGACAAGCGGATATTATTGTCTTCAGCAACTTTTATAAGCGCACTAAACCTTGGGGTAAAACGTCCGTCAAAATTTTCATTTTTATCATACCTGATCGAACCGGTCAACTTCAACACATCGTTTAAGAGCCGCTTTTGAACTTGCAAATAGCTGCCATATTCATTTATGCCTATTGGACCGGTGGTATCGGCAAAGATGGTTCCTTTTGAGTTTAATGAATAACGGCGAAAACTTGCGCCTAACAACACTTCTGCAAATTTCACCTTATCCGAAAAATTATATTGTCCTTCGTAGTGATACATGCTCGACTTATCAGAGAATTTTGCACCGCCCTCACCAATGTTTGTAGATTTCGCTTTTTCAAAAGCGGCCTGGTATTCCGGTGTTCCTGGTATTAGCCTTCCTGTTTCTGCAACTGTTCTTGCCGTAGCGTGAGCCTGAGCATCAGGAAAAAGGGCACCCCCGCCTCCCGGCAAGATACCTAATCTTGCAGCGCCGTAAACACCAGCATATTGTTGAAACCAGGTAACATTAGGTTTCCACGAATTATTTATAAACAATGCTGCTGTGGTTGCGGTGTAAGCATCACCGGAGTTTTCCTGCGTTGTGTATCCCCGCAAAAACCAGTTCTTACTTTTTAGTTCCAGTTTATACTGACCCATTTTCAGGTTTTTCAAAGAATACCTGTCTGCCCCTGTATATACACTTGTACCTACGCCGTAATACCCAAGGAAAGATGCTTCCAAATCGCTTGTTATTTTATAATTCATACCAGCAGAAAACCGGGCGTTATATGAACCGTAATCAACGACGTGCCTTTCTTCGTAGCCTGTTCTGCTAACTGATTGTCCGCCGAATGTTCCGCGGTATGTGTTGTTCGGTGCAGGACTGGTTGGAATAAGAAAAGGGAGGTATTGTACAAAAGGAGAAGTTGCCGGATTTGAGCCAAAGAAAGCGGCAATTTGTTGCGGTGTTGCTCCACCAGCAACCATTGCATCCACTCCACCTACGCCGGCAGCGCCACCCGGTGCACCTTTAACCACTTCCCTGACGGCTAAAGCTAGTGCATCCATACTTGCACTTGCTTCGTCGCCAAATACGTTTACCCCGTTGTAGTTTGGATCTGTTTGCCTGCTACCGGCTTTGATCGAACTAATAATATTATTTCTCAGTAGATTTCTTTCGTCTGATGCCTGCCAATCCTGCACTTTTATATACTGGGCACCAATTTTAAAAGCAAACTTTTCGGAAAGTTTTTTAGCAAATCGCAAGCTATAGTCATAATAGGGCGCAGCACTCCGCTGGGGATCGCCCAGGTGATTTACGCCCTGCTTTACCTGCATGCTTAACCCCTGGTATTTAAAAGGATCCTTGCTACTAATAAGTAAGGTTCCGTTCATTCCGCCTGATCCATATAAGGCAGATGAAGCACCTGCCAACAATTCCATGCTTTCAACGTCAAGTTCTGTTAGTCCGATGATACTTCCTATTGAAAAGTTCAACGCCGGAGCCTGGTTATCCATTCCGTCGACCAACTGGTTAAAACGAAGATTGCCACTACCATTGAATCCCCTGGTACTGGGAGTCTTAAAAGCAAAACTGGAAGTAGTTACGTCAACACCTTTTAAATTTCCAACCAAGTCGTAATAACTTGGAGAGGGAGCATTTCGAATAGTTGCAAGGCTTACTCTTTCAATCGTCACCGGAGATTCTAAAATTCTTTCAGGCATCCGCGAAGCAGAAACAACCACGTCCTGGGCTAAAACAGAAACGGGGCTGAGTACTACCTGAACAGCCGGCGAGCCGTCGGTTACTACAACTTCTTTATTAGCAAAGCCAACCGACGAAAAAACCAAAGTCGCAGGGAAGTTTTTAATAGTAATTTTAAAATTACCCCGATCATCAGTAAAAGTTCCGCCACCTTTTCCTTTTATTAAAACTGACACTGATTGAAGATTCTCATTATATAAACTGCTTTTTACATTTCCGGAGATTGTGGCGTCTTTCTGAGCACTTGCGGAAAGTGAAATAAGCGTAGCCGTAAAAAAAAGGCAAAAGATGAGGTAGTAATTTTTCATAAAGCAGTTTTTTGTTAGAATTGAAGTTTAAGACCTTATTTTCTAAGTATTAAATTACGAAAACAATAATGTAATATCCAATAAATGAATCAGTCGAAGTTATAGGGAGAACTTATTTATTAAAACGAAAAAAGTAACTAAAGTTCCCTTCACAAATCACGCTAATTTACCATGTTCTCCCGCACCACACTTTTTGTTAATAAAATCTAAAAAGTAAATTATTAATTCACTTTTAGAGCAATTCTAAATTACCCACTTAGGCACCACAGTTACTGCAGGTAGTATTAATTCCGATTCACCAGGATCATCAGTATCAATAGATAAAACGAACAAAATATTTGTAAAACGATCAGGGATATTAATTTTGGCGGATGAACCATTATAGTTTTCCCGACCAGTCGAATTTTTACAGAGGCAAAGTAAGAGACGTATACTCAATAGGAACTGATTGGCTTGTTATGGTAGCAAGCAACCGGATATCCGCCTTCGATGTTATTTTGCCGAGGCCAATACCTTATAAAGGACAGGTGTTGAACCAGGTAGCAGCCTATATGCTTGCAAAAACCGCTGACATTTGCCCTAACTGGCTTGTGAGTACTCCGGCTCCTAATGCTGCGATAGGCAAAAGGTGTGCACCTTTTAAAGTTGAAATGGTTGTTCGCGGTAATCTCACTGGTCATGCATGGCGTACCTATAGAGATGGAAAAAGATTGCTTTGCGGAGTTAGTTTACCTGAAGGCCTTAAAGAAAATGATT
>JAOQAJ010000374.1 GCA_025963675.1 Segetibacter sp. | reverse complement strand
TTGCCAGCTACACATCACCTCTTAATGTAGCAGTAGATAACCCTTTACCTTCTTACTCCTCCAATCGAAATCCGCATAATACAATCAACAAACTACCGCAGCTTCCGTACAACTGAGCTTCATCGTTCGCCTTTCAGGTCCGACGAAGCCTTATCTGTTGGCTGCGGTTTATCACTCTGTCACCTAAAGCTTGATGGATAATTGTACTTGTCCACCCAACCCAATTTCAACAATTTTTCGAAGGGTCGATATGCGAACTTCCTTTACATTATTCTCAATTTTAGAGATGTATGATTTAGTAGTACCCACTTTCTCTGCAAGTTCTTCCTGTGTCAACCCTTTTTCAAGTCTCGCTTCGTGAAGCAAAGCTCCTATTTTAAAGTTCTCATAACCTGCTTCAAGTTCTTCTCTTTTTTCAGAACCATGTTTTCCATAATGCTTGTCCTTGAACTGGTCAAGTGTCATGGTATTACTTTTCGCTTTCATACTCTTTTTTAATTTTAAGTGCTTTATCTATTTCTCCCTTGGGTGTTTTTTGTGTCTTCTTTTGAAAACCGTTAGCAAGCACCACAAGTTGTCCCTGGTCAAAAAAGCAAAAGATGCGAAATATGTTACTGCCTTGCTGAACCCGAATTTCATAAAGTCCCTCGGTGTTTTCAAGGTGCTTGAGATAAGTTTCGGGAACTTTTTCTATTTCTTCGATTAGATCAAAAGTCCAAACAATTTTAGCTTGCACTTTGTCACGCTGTTCGACAAAGAACTCTTCAAAATAGCTCTTGTAGAAAATGATTGTCCGGCGCTTTTGCTTTTTGTCCACCAAGCAAAGCTACAAAAAAGTTGTCCGAAAGTGAAACACAAAAATTTAATCAATTACGTTTTTATGGATCGCGTCTCAATAACAGCTAACGTTGAAGTGTTTATAAAGTTGTGGCATTTGAAAAACGTCAGTTTCAATTAACCGCAAAAGAAAAATAGTGATTTGAATGGTTAACGTCCAGCCAGAATTTATAAACATGCTGTTAGCGGCCGCGATTGGTCCAGCACTTTTGGTACTGTGAACACCCGAACAACTCCCCTACTATTTTTATCTGAGGAACATTCCGGCAGAATGGGTGCATGCCCCGCAGCGACACAAACAAGGCAGATGGACTAAAAAAATAAAAACAAGTACTGCAATGACCTTCAAAAACCTTTTTACTGCAGGCAACGACGCAAAAAGATCGCCGGGCATTGATGCAGGGCCTACTAACTCCACACAACCAGGTTCAAATGCGGCGCTACTTTGCACCCTAACGCCAGGCCGGGTGCGGTCAACACGGAGTAGAACAAAAAGCCCCCATAAGTCGTTTCTTATCGGGGCTTCCTTTGGGGGCTTTTCGTCTACTCCGCTTAATGTTGTGCGGTAGTTGTTTTCTGTCCAAAGAAAAGGTGCTGCCATTTTGAGAACAACTTTTAATTCTTTTCACGAAAATGAAAGGGTGCCTTAAAAGCCTTGACCTTCTACGTTTACAGGCATATTGGAATAATGGACGTGAACCAATCTCCACTCTGAGTTTACTTTTTTCCAAATTTGTGTTTCTCGACCTTTGGTTTGAATCGAGTTATTATTCATTTTGAAAGTTGCATCAAAAATCCAATAAAACTCTACCATAGCAACATTTCCGTAAACTGCCACCTTTTCGTTGAAGCAATTTAATTTTCTGATTGTAAAAATTGTCCCAAACATTCCATAAATGTTGCTTTTTACTTCAGACCAACCGTGCTCGTGTCCGCGTGGATGTATAAAAGAAACGTCGTGGGTCTTAGCCCAAAACTTTGAAGCTAAAACTGTGTCTGCTTGTTCAATAGATTGAGCATATTGGTTAATCAGATTTTTAAATACTAGGCTATCCGATAATACAGCTCTATCTATTTTCTGTTTTGTTCGTTGCGAAACAGCCTTATACGAAATTCCTATCGTACAAGTGAAAACCACGAAAAGAGAAGTAATTATAGGTTTCATATTTCTTGTTATTTATTGTTTAATGCAATTTTTTTTAGGGCGAAAAAATTGCAGGCAACGTTACGTGTTTATGAAGTTGTGGTATTTAAAAGACGTCAGTTTCAATTAACCACAAAAGCAAAATAGTGATTTGTTGAATGCTCCAACGTCCAGCCCCACTATTGGCAATACTATTGTTATATGCCGCCCTGCTCTCGCCTTAAAGCAACTCTGTAATACGTAAACGAAACTGTCCAACAAAACCTGCTTTTAAAAACTGAAATACGGATCGGATGTTAAAAGCAATTTCATTTCTTGCGACATTTATAATTTCAGCAACCCGTCCTGTCCGAAACGTTGCAGATGTTCCATTATCATTCAACCTTTTGCCATGTCAATTCGTATTGTTCCAAACCAATGAAAGATGTTGTAAGTATAAGTTGCTTATTTTTAAATTCATAGTATCTCCTTTGGTCTTGGTCTACCCAATTTGGAAAAGAGCATGCCTTTAAATGATGTATCACTAAATTGGAATCAGGCACCATCTTATAAGTTCCGTAATAAGCTATAAAGCCATAATATGCTGGTAAAATTTCTTCAGGCGTCCCTTGAAGCAGATTGGCGGACGCAAACTTTTTAATTCCTGGTTTCATAATTTCCACCATCATATTCCCTTTTTCGTCATAAAGTAATTGTCCAACTGGCTTCTCTCCATAGGGGTAATTTACTTTTCCATCCTTCTGTTTGGCTACACATTTTTGCAATGTCCATATGCCAATAAAGTCATTTGTGATTTGATTATGTTCGCATTGAAATGAAGTAAGAACAATGCATAAGACAATAACTGTAAAAGTATTTTTCATAAAAGATTTTTTTCTGTGGGGGAAGAATTGTCAATAATGCAGTTGGATGCTTACCGCTAACGGCTTTCGCATTGGCGATGGCAGGGTTATGAAAAACAACTGTCTGGAACCAATGATGATCCTTATTGTTTCGATGAAGATAATAAACTAAAACCTCATTTCTATTCCACTGCCGGAACAAAAGCTTTATTAAGTTTTTCTGCTGATTGCCCTTCCGTCCGCCCTGCTATTGCCAATGCTCTGTTATATTCAGGTAGCCCCAATTCAGGCGAAGCTGCGCCCACTCTACTATCAACCTTTTTCGACTTTGTTCTTCGAATTCGTCAAAGCGATGAGAAAAGAATAAATGCTGGCAAAAACAGGGAAACCTGAAATTGAACGACCGGCCTCATAGCATTCCTTCCGCTTCGGCAGCGGAGAAAAATTTGTCCAAACAATAAATCACTTTTCATCATAGCGACCAGG
>JAOQAJ010000328.1 GCA_025963675.1 Segetibacter sp. | reverse complement strand
GCAATAAAATCATGATCAGTCAAATCTTTAGGGTATCCATTAGTGACTATAAGATCTCTAAAACCGTCGTTATCAAAATCAGCGACAAGAGGTGTCCAACTCCAATCTGTTTCTGAAATGCCGGAGAAGAAACCAACATCACTAAATATCGGGTCTCCAATGCTATCTCTCTCCTTAACCCGGGGACCCTGGTTCACTTGCAAGGTATTTCTCACATATTGATATTGGTATCCAAAATGATCGCTGTTCTGATAAGTCTGGTAACTGTTGGCACCGAGCATCATTTTTTTTCGGTAATTATCTTCTGGATTCATGTCCACTTCAACTACATCAGACAATCCATCATTGTTAATGTCTATAATGTCCTGTCCCATCCCATTAGCAGACGTATGCTTAAAATATTCGCCAGATTTATCTGTGAAAGTGCCATTACGATTATTGATATAAAGAACATCGTTTGAGTTAAAATCGTTGGTAACAAAAATATCCTTCCAGCCATCTCTATTGATATCAGTAATATTAACTCCGTGACCGTAACCTTCAATTGTAACTCCAGCCTCCTTGCTAACATTAGTATAAAAAGGATGATTTAGATGCGCATTCCAATCGTTGCGGTATAAACGGCCGGTGCTTGGAAAAGACCCATCTTTAATTACCGGACGAAAAATGGCAGGATTATTCCCTTTGATGATTTCATTTACAACAATATAAACGTCTAAATCACTGTCATTATCGTAATCAAAAAAAGCAGCCATAGTGGAATGAGTAGTGTCGTTTAGCCCGTACTCACCGGCTGACTCTTTAAAATGAGGCACACCCTCTTTATCGCTTCCCTGGTTAATATAGAGCAAATTTTCTCTCTTCTGAACATTAGAGGAAAGGGTTGCGGACACATACAGATCCATCCATCCATCATTGTTAATATCTACGACAGAGACCCCTCTACACCATTTACCATTGCCGGCTACGTTTGCCTTCTCAGTTACATCGTCAAATTTAAAATCCCCTTTATTTATATACAATTTATTTGCAACCGTGCTACCGGAAAAGTACAAATCCTGCAAGCCATCATTATTAAAATCACCAACTCCTATACCACCCCCATTATAGATGTTGGTTATATCAATTGGATTTAAGGTGTCATTTTCAACAAATTTATTATTGAAATGAATATTGCTTTTGGCAGAAGAAACCTGCTTAAATAAAGGTTGCTGCCTTTTACAAGAACAAAGAAGAACAAAGGCCAAAAGAAACAAAGAAGAAAACTTGAAAAACATAGGAAAAAAAGAATTATCAAAGTATTTACAACGTCAAATAATAGAAAAGAGGCAGAGTAAACTCTACCTCTAAACTAAATATTATTTGATATTACTGATTAGTAATTCGGATTTTGTGTTATCCTTTTTTTACCGTCAGAGTTTAATTTATCAATTGTGCCCTGTGGTATAGGGAAATACTCGTTCTTTCCTGCAGTGAAACTTGCATTCTGCTTAAGAGGACGTTGTGCTTTCTCTCTGGCAATGTAAGTGTTGATTGTCGGAGCAGCAATACCCCAACGTACCAGGTCGAAGAAACGGTGACCTTCCATTGCTAATTCCAACCTTCTCTCGAACATTACAGCTTTCATAGCATTGGCAGCAGTGAAAGTTGCAGGAGTGTAAAGCCCGATCTTATAATTGTCGGCCGGCGTGGTTTGAGTTGAATAAGTAGCTGTTGCCGCATTGTAGTCACTGCTTTTATAAACCCATCCGTTTGGATTTGCAGCTCTGGCCCTAACCGTGTTTACATGACCCATTGCAGTAGCTATATCACCGGCAGTCACCGCACACTCTGCAGCCCACAGCAACACATCGGAAAAGCGAATTAAGTTTACGTTATTGGCAACTAGTTCAGTTGGACCCCAATAAGCGCTCCCCACATCTGTAAAGGTACCCTTCTGAGAAAGGGCATATACATTCTTCTTAGGACTAAAATGACCGTCATTTGGAACATTTCTTATCCAGTCGTCACCAGGATGAGGACCCCAATCAAGATAAGGAACACCTTTTCTACCAATTGTCCAATCGATCCTCGGATCTAAGGTACCGGTATAAGGAGTAGTAGGATCACTTACTTTTAGACCGTTTGCATATGATTCATCAAGGAGAGGAAGACCATTTGCATCAGTTTTATGAGCATTCGCCAGGTCCTGCGAGGGATTATAAAAACCGCAACAAGCACCCGGACCGCCGTTGTATGGAAAATTCAGGATATCGCCATAGTTTCCATTAGGACTTCCACCCCAATCTACTGAAGAACCATCCTGAACCGAGGTTTGCACAGCAAAAATCGATTCTCTGCTGTTCTTCTGTGCAGGGTTGAAATTTGAATAATATTCAGGATTTAAACCATACTTCACGTTGTTTGAAGTCTTTCCGGTTGCAATGATGTCCTGTAAGATTGGATAAGCAGCGGTAAATTTCTTTTGGAACATATACGCCTTCGCTAAGAAAGCCTTCGCCGCAGACTTATTTACTCTTCCCACTTCGCTCCATGTTTCAGGCAAATTAGCTACAGCAAAGTTTAAGTCTGCTTCTATTTTTGGCCAAACGTCGGTGGTATTAGTAACGTCAGTGTTTTGTGGATTTACAGTTTCGTCGGCATAAATAATGTTATTGAAGACTTTCTTCAACTCCATGTGGTAAAAAGCTCTTAAAAAACGAGCCT
>JAOQAJ010000294.1 GCA_025963675.1 Segetibacter sp. | reverse complement strand
TTTACTACGTTAATGGAGCCCGACACCGAGGAAAAGAAAAAGAAAAAAATGTCGGCACCTAAAAATCTTTATCCTGTCAACACTTTAGATAGTGACATTGTTTTAAGCGAATTCATAAATCAACAGGGAAAAATGATATCACTGTTAGAAGATGCTAGGAAAATTAATCTCGAAAAAGCAAAGCTTCCAATTTCAATTGCAAAGTTGATAAAGCTGAAACCAGGAGATACTTTTAGGTTCTAATTATGCATAATTATCGCCACGTTTTACAGCGAGAAAGGGCATGCCCCAACCCCTAAAGGGAGTACAGAGAAAGAAGCGCAGAATGATGCGCCTCGTTAGGGGGAGGTATAGATATCGAGTAGCCCTTCCGGCAAATCAACATACACCCGCTTATTCTTCTTATCTATTTTCTCCAGACTTTCTTCGTGGATGGGAATTAGAGCCTCGTTGCCTTGGTAAATTATCTTACAAAGAACCTGCATCGGCTGCTCAATCACCTCAGTTATTTCGCCTATTTCTTCGCCTTCATTTATCATCATAAAACCAAGCAGAGAGATAGGCGAAGAGTTGGCAGCGAACTTATCAAAGTCTGCTTTTAGCAGCCAAACTTCTTTCTGGTTTAGTCTGCGCGCACTTTCTTTTGTGTTAAACCCTTCAAGCTTTATGTAAACTTCTTGCTGGTTTTTAGCGGTAGTATCTTCTACAAAATATGGGAGAAACGAATCTTTTCTTTCTTCTATAAAAATGGTTTGCAAACCTTTCAAATCCGTTTTTTTACCGAGGGCATGTTGAAGGACTACTTCACCCGTGAGGCCATGACTGGCGACAATTTTTCCTATGCTGAAATAATCTTTCATTGAAATGGTTGAAGGTTGAACGTTTAGGGTTTAAAGTTAACGTGTGGTAAAAAGATGAGCAAAGCTTTACGGATGAACGAAATGCGACGCAACGATGATGCCACAAGAACAAATGCAGGTACCACAAAAAAAGTCCCCAACCAAGGTCAGGGACTTCAAAGAATTGTATTACAACCTTTTTAGATTAAGCAGGTGAGTTACCTTCAGCAGGTGCATCATTACTTCTTTCAACACGTCTTACCACCGGAGGATTTCTTCTTGCTCTCTGGTTTCTGCGGTTTTCATCAGTACGCTTTTTAATCTGGGCTTCATGCTCTGAATGCCATACCTGGAATTTCTCCATGGCTGTTGCATCGTCGAACAATCCTAACCCTACACCGCGCAAAAGGTGCTTCAGGTACAACACTCCCTTGAAAGAGAGAATCCTACGAACTGTGTCAGTTGGTTGAGCACCTTTGTGCAACCAATCTAATGCTTTCTGGCGATCTAACTGAACGGTAGCTGGTACAGTTAATGGGTTGTAAGTTCCAATTTTCTGGATAAATTTTCCATCTCTTGGTGCACGGGCGTCAGCTACTACTATAAAGTAGAAAGGACGTTTCTTACTTCCGTGTCTTTGCAGTCTCATTTTTACTGGCATCTTAAATAGAAATTTAAATGCGTTAAACAAAATTATTTACGGACTGCAAAGGTAACTCTTACCAGTTAAAGTTCCAAAGGAAAATGTAACGGAATTATTGTGAACCCGATTAAAATGGGCTCCGCGAAAATTTATGGTTGAGGCATAATTTAGGCAAAATCTTCAGTTTTTGTTTAGCATAATTTTAGTACTAAAAAGTAAAGAAGCATTAATTGTCTTTAATTCACATATTTATGACTACTAGGAACAAATCAATTATATATTTTTCTTTGGGCCTTATTGCGGGGGTCTTTATCGTTTTTCAATTTGCGTTCAGAGAAAACAATCAGAAAACAAAAGCTTCACACCAAAAGGCTGCGGAAGGCGTACCACAAATTTTTGTACCTAAATTACCTGAACAAATTTCCTTTGCTGGTGAAAAAGTACCCTTGGAACGTTGGGAGGTACGTGAGGCATTTGACCGCGAGTTAATTTACAATTACAACGCTCCCGGACATATAACCTACCTATTAAAATTATCAAAAAGATACTTTCCTGCCATCGAACAAAGATTAAAAGAGAACGGTCTCCCAGACGACTTTAAATATTTATGTGTCGCGGAAGGGAATCTTCAAAATCTTTCGTCGAAAGTAGGGGCAACAGGATTTTGGCAGTTTATGAACTATACAGGCCCCGGATACAACCTGGAAATAAACGACAACGTAGATCAACGTTTCGATGTGATGAAGTCTACCGACGCTGCCTGCAAATACCTGAAACAGGCTTATGCAAAATTTGGAAACTGGACAGCAGCTGCTGCATCTTACAATTGCGGTATGGGACGTTATAATGATTTGTCAACTTTTCAACAGACTAAATATTACTATGACGTACAGTTGCCTGATGAAACAAACAAATACATTTTCAGGATTCTTACATTTAAATATCTCATGGGGAACTCAAAGGAGTTGGGTTTTATGGTGGATGACGATAATGGTTACCAACCAATTGAAACTCGGTCTGTGACTGTTTCGTCCACCATTCCTAATCTTGCTACCTGGGCTTTACAAAATGGCACCAATTACAAGATGTTAAAACTTTTAAACCCGTGGATGCGGGATCGTT
>JAOQAJ010000173.1 GCA_025963675.1 Segetibacter sp. | reverse complement strand
AAGGAGGTCATCCCAATGATATAGCCTTTGATTTTTTTGAACAATTCTCGGTCTTAAACAATGACAGTGCGCGATTTAAAACAAGCAATTTTCGCGAAGGGGTGTCTGTAATAAATCATGGATTCGTAAAAGCAAAACTGTCCATTTCCGCGTTTGTCAAAAGAGATCAGCTAGCTATCAAATGGAGCTATAATGAAAATTTCTTCGAGGAAGGTACAATTGAAAAATTGGCAAAAAATTGTTTGTCTAAGCTTAAGGAATTAATCCTTTATAGCTTAGAAAGACATCGATCGGGGAACATTATTTTGACACCATCAGATTTTGATCTCGGCTCAGAAGTAACTGTTGATGAACTTGACAAATTTTTAGAGGAAGAAGATAATATTGATAATATTTTAAGTTTTTAAGTGGTAAGTGAGTCTATGGAAAATCAAGAATTTATTGAATACCTGCAGAGGTCTCATTTTTCACTTTTAGTAGAAAATGAAAAGCTTGTTTTAAAAGGTGATAGAAATAAGTTAGCTCCAAAGCAAATTGATGATATTAAAAAGAATGAATTTGTAATTAATTATATAAGACAAAATAAAAGTGAGCTAATTAAACATCTTTCTCTTTCAGCAGATAAATTTCCTTTAGATAAAAAGTCCCGGAACATTTCTTCAATGTACCGTCTTAGCGGGTTACAACACGGAATGTTATTTCATGGACTATATCAACAGGAAGTTGGAGCATATATAGAACAACTGACATGTGAATTAGTTGCTGTTGATTATATGATTTTTGAGAAAAGCTGGGAATTTATTCTAAAGTGTCATAGTATACTTCGCACTGCATTTCTTTATGATGCATTTAGCGTTCCTGTACAATGTGTGTTGAAAAAGGTAAAGTTGCCGATAGAAGTGTTTGACTTTACATCGCTGGGCTATGACGAGCAGTCAGATGCAATAAAACGCTACGAAACAGAAGACCGTGCAAAAGGATTCGATTTCAAGGTAGCACCTCTAATGCGCGTTACACTGATCAGAATTGGTGAAGAAAGATACCATATGGTATTAACCATACATCATATCTTATTCGACGGATGGTCTCTGCCGATATTAATGGAAGAATTTTTAACCTCTTACGGATTGTTATTGAATGGCAAAGAGCCGGAGGTTGCAGAAGAAGATAAATATGAAGAATACATACGACATATAGAGCGAACCGATAAACAGCTGGAAACAACTTACTGGCAGAATTATTTGAGGGGTGTCGAACACAGCACCCTGCTTCCTTTTATAAGCTCGACTACAGAACGTACCAAAGGTTTGGGAGTATATAAAGCAGTCCCTTTACAGGTAGATGCTGCGTTAACATATAAGGTGCAAGCTTTTGCACAACGAAGCAGGGTAACTGTAAATACAGTAATGCAAGGCGTATGGTCTTTTTTACTGCATCATTTTACGGGCAATGTGAATATAGTCTATGGTGTTGTTGTTTCTGGTCGTCCTTCTGATCTTAAAAATGTGGAGCAGCGTGTCGGGCTTTATATCAATACATTACCCTTACATTCTACTTTAAACGAAGATCAGGGTATTGTTGAATGGCTTCAGCAATTGCAGCGTGACCAGGTGTCTTCTCAAAAATACCAGCACACGCCGTTAAGTACCACAAAAGAGTTGACAGGAGTGCAGGGAGATCTGTTTGATACCATTATGGCATTCGAAAATTTTCCGGTAAGCAAAGCATTGTCAGTAAAAAAGTGGGCTTTACAAGTTGAGAATGTTCGTTTTCATGAACAAACAAATTATCCTTTAAGCCTCACAATTACAAGCTCTGATGTCATTAACATTACCTTTGGTTATAATGCATCTCTCCTCGAAGAGTCTTACGTTAACGGTATTAAAGACCATTTCAAGCATGTACTGTTTCAGTTTGTAAATAACGCAAAAGGAAGGGTAGGAGATTTTTCAATATTAACTGACTCAGATCGAGGTAAAATTCTAACCGATTTTAATAATACCATAATCCCTTTTAGAAAAGACAATACAATTGTAGATCTTTTCAACCAGCAGGTACTGGAAGATCCAAAAGCCAAGGCTTTAGTTTTTGAAGAAGATGAACTAACGTATGATGACCTAAATAGACGGGCTAATCAACTAGCTCATTTTTTAAGATCTGTTGGAGTAACGCAGGAAAGCCTTGTTCCTATTTTTATAGAAAGAGGCCTCGAAATGATTATAGGTATAGTTGGGATTTTAAAAGCAGGGGGAGCGTATGTACCTGTAGATTCGGAATATCCTTTGGAAAGGATAGAGTACATGCTCAAGGATGTTGGTAGCAAAATAATTTTAAGCAGTAGCACAAGCAGAATTCGATTGCCAATAATAGAAGGTGTTAGAATTATTGAGTTAGATACAATCTGGCAGGAATTATCTCAACAGCCTTCAGGAAACTTACAACAAGACGTAAAATCTAATCATTTAGCCTATATCATTTATACTTCCGGTTCGACTGGTAAGCCGAAAGGTGTAATGGTAGAGCACGGAGGGGTGGTTAACCTTGCCTT
>JAOQAJ010000215.1 GCA_025963675.1 Segetibacter sp. | reverse complement strand
CGCCGAAAAGTTTATTGCAGGACTGAGGTAGTTTTAAAAACTTTCTTTTTTGACCTTCAAAACAGGCTCTTACTATTTGTAAGAGCCTTTACGTTGTAATCGATTGCAGTCATGTGTCATGATTTTTTTTGGTGATGGTTACCTCTAACTTTTTTAGTATCTAATGCTTACACTGTAGACGAAAGCCCATAGCAAATCATTTTCACAATTGCTAACCGGCATTACTCTGTGCTGTTAGTCGCAAATGCAAACAAAACCCTATTCCTTTTATACAATTTTCAATAAGTGGTAATATTACATTTCAAAATTTCAAAATGGCTGTCTCGAGGATTGATGTAGAAGATTTTTTGTCGTTAGGCTTTCAGTACCCGGTGATTGACGTAAGATCTGAGGGAGAATTTGCGCATGCTCATATTCCGGGAGCTATTTCAATGCCCCTTTTTAATAATGACGAAAGAAAAATTGTGGGCACTGCATATAAGCAACAAAGCAAACAACAAGCGATAAAAATCGGTTTGGCCATTTTTGGTAAGAAGATGGTGGATATCGTGGAATTCGTTGAAAAATTATTTGAAAATAAAGAGCCCGGAACGGGGGCTAAAACTGTAGTTGTTCATTGTTGGCGTGGCGGTATGAGAAGTGGCGGCGTTAGCTGGCTACTCGACATGTATGGTTTTAAGGTATATACGATCATGGGTGGCTATAAAGCATTCCGGCAATGGGGAATTCGACAATTTGAAAAAGATTACTCAATAAACATCTTAGGTGGTTATACCGGAAGTGGAAAGACATTTGTGCTAGAGCAGATAAGAAAACAAAACCGGGTAGTTATCGACCTTGAAGACATTGCAAAACACAAAGGGTCGGCATTTGGAAATATTGGAATGCCACAGCAGCCAAGCCAGGAAATGTTTGAAAACCTGCTGGCGCTGGATCTGCGGAAGGCGCAACAAAAAGTTGACAGATGCAAGTTGACGGATGACAGTAGGGACGATGTTGCCAGAGGTAGCATGACAGACGATGGTGGAAAACTGTCATCTGTCGTCACTCAGCAGTCATCTTGCATTTGGGTGGAAGACGAAAGCCAACGCATTGGTCTTGTAAATATTCCCATGCCTTTGTTTAAAAAAATGAGAAACAAGCCTGTTTATTTTTTAGACATTCCCTTTGAAGAGAGATTACAACACATTGTATCAGGTTATGGCAAAGGTGATAAGCAGGAATTGGCAAGTGCTATTATAAGAATACAAAAAAGGTTGGGTGGGCTTGAAACGAAAACAGCAATCAATTATTTAATAGAAGACAACCTTGTTGAAAGTTTTAGAATACTATTGAAATATTACGACAAACAGTACCTGAAGGGTTTACATAGCAGGGAAAATTTGAAGGACCTCTTGCATCAAATTGAATGTGAAACAGTAGACGCCGTAAAAAATGCAAAGCATATTTTTGCGCAACAAACAGAAAAAGCTAATGTCTGAAAATATAAAACTTACGCAGTACTCTCATGGCGGTGGATGTGGTTGCAAAATAGCGCCGGGCGTTTTGGAAGAAATATTGCATAGTCAATATGCTTTTCCCGATAACAAAAATCTTTTAGTCGGAAATCATAGTAAAGATGACGCCGCGGTTTATGACCTTGGCAATGGTACTGCAGTGATAAGTACTACCGACTTTTTTATGCCCATTGTAAATGATCCATTTGATTTTGGAAGGATTGCATCGGCAAATGCAATAAGCGATGTTTATGCTATGGGTGGCAAGCCTATAATGGCGATTGCGATATTAGGTTGGCCGATAGATAAATTACCGGCATCAGTTGCACAAAGGGTCTTAGAAGGAAGCCGAAGCATTTGCGCCGAAGCAGGAATACCATTAGCAGGCGGTCATAGTATTGATGCCCCGGAACCGATTTTTGGTTTGGCCGTAACCGGAATAGTTGATCTTACAAACCTAAAACAAAACAATACAGCTAAAGAAGGTGACCTGCTTTTTATAACAAAACGATTAGGCGTTGGTATTGTTTCGACAGCTCAAAAAAGAGAATTGGTTACTGAAGAACATTTCGAATCATTGCTAAAGCAACTAACTCAACTGAATAGTATCGGAGAAAAATTCGGCAAGATAAAAGGAGTAAATGCAATGACTGATATTACCGGGTTTGGATTATTGGGCCATCTGACTGAAATGGCTGAAGGAAGCGGATTAACAGCCGAAATATTTTATGATAAGTTGCCTATAATTGACGGAGCAAAAGATTACCTGGCAAAAAAAGTAATTCCGGGAGCAACAAACCGCAACTGGAATAGCATAAGTAATAAAGTAACTTTTGAGGCAGAAATAAATCAACAGGAAGCAGTAAACCTGCTGGCCGATCCCCAAACCAACGGGGGTTTATTAATTTCAGTTAGTGCCAACGCAATGGAAGAAGTACAATCAGTTTTACTACAAAACGGGTATGAAGCATTTAGGGAACCAATTGGAAAAATGTTAGTGTCAGATGGTAAGTCCATAAGAGTAAAATAGAAAAATATTTTGAGGTGGAAAATGTATCTCTTTTTCCCAAACTACAAGACAAGTGCTTTTTTGTCCTTTACGAAAAAGCACTTGTCTTCATCGTTCGTCCTGTTGAATAGACCTTTTTGCAGGAACAGTTACTAAATTGCTAATATCAAAAGAACGTAGTTTTTGATGAATGACAAATGGGCCGGCACCTAAACGTTCATTGCTTATATAACCGGACGTGTCATTCTTAAACGTTATTCCTTCAGCTTGTCCCATTTGCAATGCATCGGGCAGATTTAACCTTCGCTTGTTGCCATTAAAATACCTGCCATCGCTATAGTCACTCAAAATATGCATGTAATGTTTTCCGGGTGCTTTTCCAACATATCCGATAAGAACGATAATATCGTGCCCAGGCGCTTTAGCTGCAGCAGTAACTAGGTAGTTGGTTGAAAGTGTTTCTAAAGAGTCTGCGATATAGTTACCTGCGCGGGTACTATTTATCACATAATGTGTTGTATTTGCGTTCACCCAATTCTTGCTGAATAAATGAATTTTACCTTTATCTATAATCATCGCTTCACAATCATATTTTGTGTTATTTAACTCTGTAACGATAGGTTCTCCCTGGTTACTAAATTTGAAAGAAATTATTTCAATTTTTTCCTTTGGTATTGTAACGACTGATTTCGATGTATAATTTGGTATTTCATTAATAGGGAACTTGTAAATTTTAAGATCTTTCCTCGCGCCATTCCCATTGTTTCCAAAGTCTCCGATATAAAAATACTTTCCGTCAAATGAAATTTCTTCCCAATCTACATTGGCAGCATTTTCTAAAATTACTGTTTGAAGCAGAGCATTTGATGACGTATCAATTCTATAAATTGCCGCTTGTCCTCCCCCATCGTTTATGCTCCATAAAGAACTTTCTGCCATTTGTAAACCACTGATCTCATTTAATACTTTACTTATACGGCTTACTACAACAGAGGGAGAGTAATTAGTAGTATTGTAAACACAGCTACCATTGTTTACGGTTGCTTCTGAATTATAGTTGGTAGCAAGTGGATCAGTGCAGCCGGATTGTTGGTCGTAACCGGGAATAGCTTTTATTAAACCAAAAAAAATAAAGGCTAAAAAAATTGAAAATTTCGACGTCATAAATAACAAAAGCGCTGTGCAAAAGTGACTTTTAATTCTTCCGACCATTTTGGCAGAGCAGAAAAACGGCAGGAAAAAGCAATGTCATTAATGGCTAAAACGAAAATGAAAATCATTTGGTAAAAGCACGACTAATGACATTGCCTAAAGATTAATTCAAATGTTCTGATCTTAAAAAATAGTTGTCTTTTTCTCTATTTCATCAGGATCATCTCCGATTTCTGTTTCTGTAAACGGATCATCATCGTCGTCATCATCTTCCTCGGTATCCGGATCAGCCTGTCCCGGATCTTCTTTTGGCAAATGTTCCGGCTCAACTTCCGGCTTTTGCTTAGGGTCTGCTCCCGGAGCTTCTATTGGCTCGTCTAATAAATCAAGATCCACTTCTACAAAATCATCAGGCGGATTAACTGTATTGACTGTCTGTGACATAAATGAAATTTTTTAATAATGAACAATAAACGATTTGCCCGGAGACTACAACCAACAAAGCTATGAACGTTCCAACAACTGACGTTCACGTTTTCTGTTCAAATCCTGCAAACGTTACTATCGTGTAATGAATAAATGATGCCACACTCTTATATAGATTTGTTTTACTCGCTGCCAGCTAGCAGTATATATACTTCAGTAACGTCTTAATTGCCGGTAGCATTATTCTTTTGAGCAGCAGCTAGAAAACAAAAAACATCGGAAGGTTTTAATGAATTTTATTACGAAATGAAAAATGCTTTGAAAAAATATTTGAAAAATCTTACAACCATCGGCGCTAATAGCTATCCATGATAAAAAATTAGAAAAAAAAATCTGCGTTCTATTAGGAAAAATGGAACGCAGATTAATTAGTATTCGTAGATATTGGTTAGAGGTTTTATAGGATAGCATTTTAAAATTCAAATGATTTAACTCGAACCAGATAAAAGATAGACGGTGAATGGATAATAAGGTTTAAAGCACGTTTTTATTTTTTTGGCTAAACTGTCTAAAATATAGATGCACTACCAACGCGATCACAGAAAGGATTAAACCCATAGCAACAACGCCGCTCCAATCGTA
This sequence comes from Segetibacter sp., assembly GCA_025963675.1. Taxonomy (GTDB): domain Bacteria; phylum Bacteroidota; class Bacteroidia; order Chitinophagales; family Chitinophagaceae; genus Segetibacter. The sequence goes on along the minus strand of JAOQAJ010000215.1, from coordinate 6,594 downwards.
AATATGCCACGCTTGTGTTGCAAGGAAAGTTCCAAGCGCACCACCGAAAAAATAAGTAACCATATACACGGTATTAAGCCGGTTCCTGGCTTCGGGACGCATTGAAAATATAGCAGCCTGGTTAGATATATGGGTTCCTTGCACGCCCATGTCCATAATGATAACACCGACAACCAATCCGGCAATACTATTTCCAGAAAAGCCGAATATGATAAATGAAAAAATTACAAGACAAATACTGATCGCCGTGAGGTAATGACCATTACCCTTATCGCTTAGGCGGCCAACTTGTGATGCTGCAAGTGCGCCAAAAGCGCCAACCAATCCAAAGGCACCTGCAACTTCACTTCCTGCATTAAACTGCGGTTTTTGCAATAAAAAAACAAGGGTACTCCAAAACCCCGCAAAGCCGGCAAAACATAAAGCCCCACGTATTGCTGCCACTCTAAGTATTGGTTCTTCTTTGGTTATTGTAATTAGCGAAATCATCAATTCTTTATAATTCCCTTTATAGTCCGGATGAACTTCGGGCAAAAGAAAATATAGAGCAATCGCTAAAATAATCATTAAGACTGCAGCAATGAGAAACATTGCCCGCCACCCCAGATGAGCTCCAACATATCCGCTAATCGTTCGCGATAATAAAATTCCTATCAATAAGCCACTCATTACAAAACCGATCGTTTTGCCCCTCTCTGCGGGTGCAGAAAGGTGTGCCGCCATTGGGATCAGTAGCTGAGGAATGATAGAGAAAGCGCCGATCAAAAAGCTGGCTAACATTAAAATATGTATAGTAGGCGCCCAGGTCGCCAGCAACAAAGCAACAATATCAATAACAAATACTGCCATAATAAGCTGCTTGCGCTTAAACATATCACCTAGCGGTACACAAAACAGCATTCCGGCAGCATAGCCAATTTGGGTAAGCATAGCGAGCATTCCACCCTTTGCCTCTGATACATTGAACTCTTTAGAAATATCGCCAAGCAACGGTTGGTTGTAATAGATGTTTGCAACCACTAATCCTGTCGCCACAGTCATTACCCATAGATGTAACTTTCTTAGACCCACTTTTTGTTTCATTTTTTCCGCATTGCTTTATTATTTCCAAATGCTATTTCTGGTAAGCTGTAATATTAAACCAATTGCCCTCGTTCATAAAAAAATATACCTAAGAGGGTAATTAATATTGAAGTATTTGTGCAACGAATTGTGATAACAATGAAATGAGGAGGTATTACCCGACTACTTAACGAATGCGCTGGTGGCATGGTTTTGCTGCCATCCAAACTTTCATAACACAAAATTTATTCTTATGTTTTATCACGTTAAAGACTTACAATTCAATGCAAGGGTATCAAAACCAGATCCCGCTTTTGCTACATTGTTGTTAGAGCAATTTGGCGGTGCCAATGGCGAGCTTGCGGCAGCACTACGTTATTTCGTTCAGGCATTTGGGGCAAAAAATCCTTATCCGGATAAATACGATCTATTAATGGATATAGCAACTGAAGAGTTTAGCCATCTTGAAATTGTTGGTGCCACTATTCAAATGTTGCTTACCGGTGTAAACGGAGACCTGAAAAAAGCTGCGGAGCAGTCAGAGATCATGCAGTTGCTTGATGGAAAAGCTGCAAAAGAAAATATGATTCACCAGGCAATGGTTGCACCACAGTTCTTTGTCGCCACAGGCGGAGGGCCTGCTTATACAAACAGCCAGGGAGTACCCTGGACCGCTGCTTATATAAATGGAGATGCACAAGGCGATCTTACGTCAGACCTTCGGTCGGATATAGCAGCGGAAACACGGGCAAAAATGGTATATGAATATCTGTTGCAGTTTACGACTGATCCTTATGTTATAGAAACCCTGCGTTTTTTAATGACAAGAGAAGTTGCCCATTACCAAATGTTTGAAGCTGCTTTGGAGACTATCAAACCCAACTTCCCGATGGGAGTTTTGCAGGCAGATACAAGATATAGTAATCTATATTTCAACTTGTCCAGCGGCAATGCAATCAGGGGTCCATGGAACCAGGGAGAAAGTACTCAACTGGGGGAAACATGGCAATATATTGAAGACCCGATTAAGCATGTGTTACAAACCAACAGTTTGCTCGATCAAACCCCTGCAGGTACATCAACTACAAAGGAGGAGAGTAATCAAATGGAAATTGATCTGGGTAAAATGAGAAGTGAAATCGTAAACACCGCTGCACCAATTGGACCACAACAATGGAACAAACCTTTGTCAGAAGACGATCTGGGGGGAGGTACTGAAAAAGCGAACTTAGTTAGTTAATGGAAGCACCACAAACAGAAAAGCAAACAAGAAGAATAGTGCAGAACGAACAAAGTAAAGCGGATCGTGTAGAAATTATTTTTTACACTGATCCGCTTTGTTGTTGGAGTTGGGGGTTTGAGCCCCAATGGCGCCGGCTTCAATATGAATTTCAAAACCAGCTGGTTTTTAAATATGTTATGACGGGCCTTTTGCCGGGGTGGAAGAATTTTAACGACCCTGTTTATTCGGTGAGTCGACCTCAACAAATGGGACCAGTCTGGCTCGAAGCAAGTGAAAAATCAGGAATGCCAATGCAAAGCAAAATCTGGGTTCAAGATCCGCCTGCATCTTCTTATCCGGCTTGTATCGCTGTTAAGGCTGTAGAACTTCAATCGCAAGCCGCTTCCATCAAATATCTTAGGCTATTGAGAGAAGCAATAATGCTCGAAGGTAAAAACATTGCAAAACAAGAAATCCTTATTGAAATTGCTGAAAAGCTTTCCAATAAATACCCTGCTCTAATAAACGTACATCAATTTGCCGATGACCTTACTAACGACAAGGGCCTGGAAGCCTTTCGAAGTGACTGGCAGGAAAGCCTTAACAGAAACATAAATCGTACTCCGACGTTAATTATGAGGTCTGAAAACAAGCCTGCGATCATGCTTACGGGTTTTCGCCCCTACGCAATCTTGGTAGAAGCGATCAAACAAATATCTCCTTCGATAGAACCAACAGTTAAACAGATTTCAGTTGATTCTTATAAACGTTTTTGGGGAGATCTGACTGCCCGCGAAATAGAGGAAATTGTTTAATTACTGCAAGCGATGAGATCGCAACTACAATTAACATCACCAGTGATTCATGTTATTTTCTTTCTTAATAATTGGGTGAAAGATTATGGATATCAATAAAGCATATCATTTAATTGAAACGAAACTCGTTATCTGGCTTCGCGAATTTGTGAAGCTGTTGCCTAATATTGTCATTGCATCACTAATAATTGTGCTGGGATTCTTTCTGGCCAGGCTTCTCAGAAAATTTTCTCAAAAGCTGTTTCACCGGTTTACACAACACGATACGATTAGCAATTTGTTTTCGTCTTTTGTGTATATAATAGCTGTAGGAGTAACGCTGTTTGTTGCTTTGAGTGTGTTGCACCTGGATGAAGCAGTAACTTCATTATTAGCAGGGGCAGGTATAGCAGGTATAGCTCTCGCCTTTGCATTTCAGGATATTGCCGCCAATTTTATGGCTGGGATTCTTTTGTCAATAAGAAGACCTTTGGTGATTGGAGACCTTGTAAAATCGAAAGACATAATGGGTAAGGTAATCACGATTAATATGCGCGATACCATCATTCAAACTTTCCAGGGTCAGATGGTAATAGTGCCAAATAAAGAGATCTTTCAAAATAGCCTCGAAAACTTCACCCGATCAGGAAAAAGGAGGATTGATCTTACTGTAGGAATATCGTATGGAGATGATCTTGAGAAAGTAAAACAGGTGACATTGCAGGCCGTTAAAAATGTAAGTGTAATTGATCGGGAACAATTGCCGCGGTTATTTTATACAGAATTTGCAGAAAGCTCGATCAATTTCACATTACAAGTATGGATCAACTCTACAGAACAACCAATTTTCTGGCAAGGAACCAGCGAAGCAATTATGCTTATAAAAAAGGCGTTTGATGAAAATAACATTAGTATACCTTACCCGATAAGAACACTTGATTTTGCCATAAAGGGTGGCGAAAACTTAGCGGATACTTTGCAAAAGGTAAACTTGAAAACGTAGATTGCCAGCTCAGGAGATCGATATTTTTTCATCATTTTTACAAAATACCTCACCATTACTTCTTCTCACACCCCGCCGAACAAAGTTTAATAAAAGAACGGATGATGAACGAAATGCGACGCAACGATGACTGATCGGAGTACGAATGCCTGTATCCTAAAAATAAAGCAAACATCATATGCAAAACGACAAATTCCTTTGATGTTCAATTTCTTTACCTGATGTTTGCTGCGTGATGAAACAAGATTGAAGTTAAAAGCCTTAATTTGCTATTTCTAAAAATTGCTCAATGAAAAAACATTTCTTTTCTATTATTTTTTTGGCTTTTGCAGTGAACGCAGCTTCGGCGCAGGCAAAACATGAAGACACAGAATTTTATACACCAGTGCCAGCGGTTGTAACACCTACTTACATTAACAAAGCAGCACCACCGCCTGATGCAATAGTTTTGTTCGACGGAAAAAGCCTCGACCAATGGGTTAGCACTGGCGATACAACCAAGCCGGCAAACTGGACCGTTGGAAAAGGATTGCTAACAGTGAATAAATCTGCAGGCAATATTCAAACCCGGCAATCGTTCCAGGATTACCAGTTACACCTTGAATGGAGAATCCCTAAAAACATAACCGGTACGAGCCAGGGCAGAGGAAATAGCGGGTTATTTCTCGCATCAATTGGTAAAGGAGATGCGGGTTATGAGCTACAAATAATGGATAGTTACAATAATCCGACTTACGTAAATGGGCAGGCGGGAAGTATTTATAAGCAGTTTGCTCCTATGGTCAATCCAAGCCTTCCTCCAGGTGAGTGGCAATCTTACGACGTTGCCTGGAAAGCACCGCGTTTCAATGATGATGGAAGTGTGTTAAGTCCCGCAAGAGTGACTGTTCATTTCAATGGGATATTGGTTCAAAACAACGTTGAGTTGAAAGGGCCCACATTGTACGTCGGTCAGCCGTCTTATAAAAAGCACAATGCCGCAAATCCAATTAAGTTGCAGTCACATGGCGATAAAAGCGAACCAATTAGTTTTCGTAATATTTGGATAAGATCGCTATAACGGAAATGATATTTTAAATAAAAGCCTCAATTGAGTAATCATTTGAGGCTTTTGCTTTTAGAAACATGCGGGGGAAATTGGAATAAATAGAAATGGTTTATTGTTGGCAAAATTTAGTGGGAATGGACCAATGAGATTTTCTTAGCAAGCAAAAATAATATGTAAACAAAAAGTGGTGCTGCAATTACGTCGATTGTATAATGGATATGCTGGAAAAGCAAAGAAATACCTACAATAATTGTTGCGATCAGGGCTGCTGTTTTTTCGCTTTTTTTCCTTAAAATTAAATACGTCAAAAAGACCGAAGCAGTGTGGCCGGAATAGAAAAGGTCTTTTGTAACTCCGTTGGGACCGTAAAATGGAAGCAGGATAGGGTCGACGAGCGATACCAACCCAATTGGCGGCTCGAGAGGCACAAAGTTGTTGGTTAAAATACGGGAAATGCTAATTAAAAGTGTTGCCCATAAATAAAGCAAAAACAAATAGGGAGACTTTGCCGAACGATAAATTGTAAAAATAACCGTGATATAAAGCAGGCTGAAAATGAGAGCAGAGAGGTTAACGGAAGGTAAAAACGCTAATACGAAATCGTTTAACATCACGCCATCCTTCTTCTGGATCATTGCAAAAAAATGTGGCAGATAAAGAAGAACACCAATGTAAAGTATCCAGCCTATAATTAGTTTTTGTCGGTATAATTTTGATTTCCATGCTTCCCGCCACGTAATCTGGAAAATGTCTCTTCCCTCTTTAGCAGTCATTTCAATTTTTTATATTCTTTGCTGATCCCTTCTATGTAATCTTATAGTTACCCTGGCCCGCCAATGCAAATCGGCTGCAAATTTTCAACATAACTTTTAATAATCAACATTTTAGCGCAACTATTAACAGTTCTATGAATTTTCACCAGAAGATGTCGCGGCATTCTAGTCATTATTTCTAGTTCGCACGACTGAAGTTGGCATAGCCTACACTTTTTTTACAACAACCGGATTATTTAAAAATGAGTTCTAAATCTTGAACACCCAGGGTTAAATGAGTAGTACTTTTAATACTTACAATAAAAAAAATGTAGTATATTTTTCGTTAACATTCCCACGTGCAGTTGCTCTTGTTTCTTTTTCAAATACACTCTAGCAACAATTATATTTTCGCCATCAACACTGTCTCTCAAATACTCCTCGAGCATCACTTCATCCACCCGTATCCCATCTAATAAATCTGCATCTTGTCCATCCTTTTCGTGATGTATCGCCTCTGTAGGCACTATTAACAAGTAAACAAATTGCGGAAACGTCAGCAAGAGAAGCTTCCAAAATCTTCATTGGTTAATCTGTTTGATACAAAGGAATAACAAAAGATAGAACCGGGATTAGAAGATTATGAGGAAAAACTTTCAATTCCTCATAATCCTGATAATCCATCAATCCTGGTTCTTTTTTTTGTTGCTTAT
>JAOQAJ010000210.1 GCA_025963675.1 Segetibacter sp. | reverse complement strand
TCAATCAACTTTTGGTTCTTATCAATCAACTGAAGCGGCCAACGTGGTAAGAACCTTTTTAAGAACACATCCTCATTACAATCCAAAGTTGAAGGCCAAAATTTTGCAGGCAACTGATCCTTTATTTCGAGCTGAAAAACTGGTTTCCCGGAAATAAGGTTTCTCAGCCTATAGACGCTTTCTAAGTTTAATTAAGGCATTTTTAGTTCAATTTTTTGTTTTGAATAATTTTTAATAAGTCAATCCATCTTCGCTGTATTTCGTTCTATTCATTCCCGCCCCGGTACAATATTTTCTTTATTCAACCTGGAAAAAAGGTAATAAAAAATGCAAAAGACAATACACAATGCGGTGAATGTTGAGGTTATTGATGAGGAGTTTTACATGCCGCAGCTAGACAGACACCGGCGGATATGGGTATACAAGCCCACAGGGTATTTTCAGACTGATAAAAGATACCCGGTTGTGTATATGCATGACGGGCAAAATCTTTTTGATGAGGCGATTGCATTTGGGGAAGAGTGGGGAGTTGATGATACGCTCAACAGCATGCTTGCAGAATGCATTATTGTAGGTATAGACAATAGCGAACATCGGATGACCGAATACAATTTCAACGACCATGTTGAGTTTGGTGCGGGCGAAGGACGAAGATATATTGAGTTTATCGCCGACACACTAAAACCGGTAATTGATTTAAATTTTAGAACCAAACCTGACCGGTACCACACTCAAATTGCCGGTAGCAGCATGGGCGGATTAATTTCTTTGTACGGTGCAATGTATTACCCGAACACCTTTGGAGGCGCAGGGGTGTTTTCACCATCATTATGGCTGGTACCCGATGCGAAGGATCAGCTAAAATTGGTAGCAGAGTCAAACAAAAAATATCCGCAAAGGTTCTATTTCTATGGGGGGGCGAAAGAAGGAGAAAACATGGTAGGACATATTATCACGATAGCAGAAATGCTAAAGAAATATCCTCTGTATGAGGTGGATGTAGAAGTCGATCCTGAAGGGGAACATCACGAATATCACTGGAGAAATAAATTTGCAGACTATTACAACTGGCTGGCGGCCGGAGTAATGCCGCCAGAAGAATAGTTTAACGGAAATAAAACTCACTAAATCAAAAGCATCGCTCGAGTGATGAATTGGTAGTACAAGTGTGCGACGCAACAAAGCTTAATAGTAGTACTTGAGTTTAGTGCATAAAAATTCAAATCATTGTATTGATGCTTGTGATGACTTTCTATTAAATCGAATAACTCCGTCTAGGTTCCGGAAGGGTACAAGTCGGGTGGCTCATTTCTTAATTTTATATCTATCGGATGCAGTGCATTAGTACGATCAATAAAAATAAACGCATCATATCGCCTGGGTATGATGGAAGGAACAAAGTAAGGAAACTGGCCCTCATCAGGATGATAGACAACGCCGATAGCACGATGGCCAATAGACTTTTTGAAGAACTTATTTTCACTGATGTCTTTTGATAAAATGATCTTGTCGGTGCCACCAAGTTTATGTAAGATATCTTCCCAGCTTCCTTGTTCAGCTGGTGGCACTTCCATTTTTTTAATAGGCTTGCCCCAACCTTCCGCAGCAATCACGGTTCCATGGTAAGTACCGCTACCAACAATAAATACATTGTTTTCACCAAATTCTTTTCTCAGCAACTGACCCACATTCACTTCACCGCTCTGGGCCATGTTAGTATATCGGGCATCACCAACATGGGTATTGTGTTCCCAAACAATGGCTTTAGAATCTGCGCCGTGAAAAGAGAGTAGCCGCTTTAATGTTTCCGTCATATGCCTGTCGCGAATGTTCCATGATTCTGCTCCATTGGTTACCATGGTACGATAATAACGTTCGCCATTCAAAGCGACCAAAGCATTTTGTTCCATTACAAAATCCGACTCGTTTTTTGTTGGTTTGTCTTCCGTAAACTTTTTAATTGATTGCCAAAAACGGGTTGTTTCTACACGGCAATCATCTTCCATTTTAGCAACTGCCATTGCATATTGCTCGGCATCTGCATTGAAAGGTTTGAAACATGCGTGCACTTTATTTGCTGCTTTCATCACAGAAGGTTCTGCGCCTTTCAGGTATGGCATTACCTCGCTCATTGACTCCCATAAGCAATAAACGTCCAGCCCAAAAAAGCCAACTTTTTGTGCTGCAGGTTTCGACTGGTTATAGTTGTTTAACCAGGTAACTAATGAGGCAATTTCATAATTGCCCCACATCCATGTCGGCCAGCGGTTGTATTCTTTTAAAAGTTCTACAGCCGAAGCGCTGTCTTTTTTACTGCCTTTAATAAAATTATTTACCCTGTATGAGTCCGCCCATTCGCTTTCAGAAGCAATAAAATCAAATCCTTTTTCCTGTATTAATCTTTTAGAAATTGCAGTGCGCCAGGTGTAAAATTCTGATGTGCCATGTGTAGCCTCCCCTAACAAAACGACCTTTGCATTTCCGATCTGTTCCATTATTACGTCCAGATCTTTTTCGCTTCTTAAAGGATGGTTAGGTATCGTTAAACGAATCGAATCTTTACTATCTTTTTCTAATGCATAACTATAAATCTGGTTGCTATCTTCTGCACCTATAACCGTCACTTCCTCGTTTTGATTTACCTTAGGTTTACAGGCAAAACATAGGGTCGCGAAACTTACAATCAAAACCAGTCCTCTGCACATTTGATAAACGCTCTTTGTCATATGGCCTTTTTAGTAAATATTACAATTAAAGGGCCAAGCAAAGAATGCTGAGTGGATTACATGAAACAGCAGAACAACGTTATAAAAATTTAATCACCTCTCTGACTTAATAGGGTGAATGCGTTGAATGAAATTGATAAACGTGTTCTTATTTTCATGCATATGTCTACAAGTCTAAATAATTGATTTGAGAAAAGAAAACGCTGTGGCAAAACTTGTTGCTCCGCCGATTATACTCTCAACCACCACTAAATCATCCTCTGGAGCTATTAAGCTTTAAGAAAAAATGAATACTTTTAGCGCATTCTTCTTTATTATTAAACTCGCTTGAAGTGGCCACTATGGAAGGTGTTGTAAACTGTATCGCTTATTGTGAAGGTCGTCGTGTTGCTAACATCGACATTGCAAACATCCGGGAGACATTACTACATAAGGATACGTTTGTTTGGGTGGGACTGCATGAGCCGGGAGAGGAATTGCTGAAGTCAATACAGGAAGAGTTTGACTTGCATGACCTGGCGATTGAAGACGCACACAATGCGCATCAGCGACCTAAGCTGGAGTTGTATGGAGAGACCATGTTTGTTGTTTTACGTACTGCACAGATCAATTCAATAAATCATCATATTGATTTTGGCGAAACCCATTTTTTTGTTGGTGATAATTTCATTGTCACCGTTCGACATGGCTCGTCTCTTTCATACAAAGACGTACGCACAAGGTGTGAAAACACACCGGAGCTATTAAGCAAAGGGCCGGCGTTTGCTTTGTACGCCGTGATGGACTCAATTGTAGACCAGTATTTCCCGGTAATTGAAGCGCTTGAACAAAAACTGCTGGATGTGGAAGAGGAAATATTTGGTAAGAAACCCACCCGTGGCACGACGCAAAGAATTTATGAATTGAAGCGCGAACTGTTGGAAGTAAAGCGCGTCATTACTCCCCTAATAGATATTTGTAACAGGCTCATGCGATTTGATATAAAACGTGTTCCGGACGACACCCGTCCTTACTTTAGAGACGTTTATGATCACGCAGTAAGGATAAATGAGATGCTCGACAATACACGCGACCTCGTGACTGCCGCTCTTGAAGCTAATTTTTCACTTACGTCCATCTCGCAAAGTGAAGTCTCTAAAAAGTTCGCAGGTTGGGCTGCTATTATTGGTGTCCCTACGATGATTGCAGGCATCTATGGTATGAACTTCGAAGCAATGCCTGAACTGCATTGGCGTTACGCCTATCCTGTGGTACTTGCGGTAACCTTTGTGCTTTGTATTTCTTTATATATTTTCTTTAAGCGTTCCGGGTGGTTGTAGCGACCAGGCACCGAAACTTTGTTCGCAGCCAATCTTACAAATAGCTCAACCACCACTGTTGATGTGTCATCTTATAATGATTAAACCACTTAGCTGGCAAGTAAAGTACAGCCACTACCGATAACCAGATTAAATAAACGACAGGCAGACCATAGCCAAAATTTACTGGTCTGAAAGCAAAAATACTTTGTGGATCAAAAATCTGTGCTGAAGTATGTCCAGTTGCATAAAATAGTATGACCAATAATGTGTGTAAAATATAAAAATGAAGAATGTAATAAAAGAAGGGAACACGACCATAAACGCTGACAACTCTCGTAAAGGCCGATTGAAAGTTTTCAAAGAATGCAAGTAATAATAAAGAAGGACCAATTGTCATACAGGTATATTGTAAAGACGGCGGATATTTACTTGTATCTAAAAAAGAGAATATAGAATGTTCTCCTGGTTTCCATGCACCAGGATCACCATAACCGCGGGCAAAACGCAAAACAATAAAAAGAACAACAAGTGCTGATCCTGTTATCAGTAATAATTTCTTCCGCCGCTCCGCAGGAAAATCTTTTTTAAACCATGGACCAATGCTATAACCAAGAAACATCAAACCTGTCCATGGAAGAACGGCATAAAATGCGCCAATGAAGTGACTCTTGTCAATAGGAAATGCCGCACCACGAGCCGTCATTAAAACGGTAGTGATAATAGTTGTTGCACCGGTTTTTGGAAGCGTGATATAATCGAAAGAATTGTGTGCGAAAACCAGTAATAAACCAATCGCCAATACAACTTTATAAGAAGTTCTTACGAACAAACCAAGAAGGACCATACTAACTCCGATTGCCCAAATAACCTGCAGTATAATGAAGTTGTAAAAAGGATTGAAGGTTAACCCAAATGTTACCAACGTTACTTCGACAATAATCAGCCATAAACCTCTTTTTAAGAGAAAAGAGCTTGCTTCATTCAACGATTTACTGCGTGATGAAAGATATGCAGAAAGGCCTGAAAGAAATACAAACGTGGGCGCACAATAATGAGTGATCCATCTTGTAAAGTACAACATGGGAGTGGTGGTTGCAGGGTCTAATGGGTCGGCGGTCATTGCTGTGTTATGAAAAAAATCTCTTGTATGATCAAGTGCCATGATGATCATGACAAGACCTCTCAATATGTCTATAGTGACAATGCGGTTAGTGGTTGCTGACGTCATTTGTGGAAGATATAATTTTAAGAGGAATTCTCAGAATCGCAGAAATTGATTCACGACGTAAATATTGTATGGGCTGTTCAAGAACTTTACTTCCTTCTAAACTGGAAAGCCCTGCTGCCCTATCCGCACCTATCGGAAATTGATTGCACACTTCCTATTATTGTATTTCTCACTTTAGGGTCGGGGCCCCGGCTCATAAAAACCTTTCCTTGTTTTTTAAAATAATCCTTATAATTCAGATATAACTCCGTTTATACTTTTTGCAACATTTTCTATTATTCATTAAACGGTTCTTAAAGGAAGTTTTTTTTGATTATTCAATAAAAAAGGAAGATTTTACGTTATAAACCCTAAACTAACATGCAAGAAAGCCGTTCGTATTCCATGGCCTTTTACGGGTCGGGAAGTGAGTATTTTAAGATACTTATCGTAAACACCATCCTCAGCATTTTAACCCTTGGCCTGTACTACCCCTGGGCAAAAGAAAAGAAGCTGAAATACCTCTACAGCAAGAATACTTTTGATGAAACTCCATTTGTATTTTCCGGCACAGGCAAGGAAATGTTCAAGGGCTTTATTAAGGCTGTTGGCATTTTTATATTGATTTATGGTATTGTTTTGTACCTCGCTTTAAACGGTCATGTGGCAGCCGGTTTGATATTCTTTTATGCCGCATTTATAGCCATCATACCTATCGCCCTTCACGGTGCTTATAAGTATAGAATGGCTAAGACAAGCTGGAAAGGAATTCGTTTTGGATACAACGGAGATCGCAACGAACTAATAGGCATATTCGTAAAGGGTATATTGCTTACGATTGTTACACTAGGTATTTATGGTGCATGGTTTACTATAAATATTCGCCGTTACATCTTATCAAACATTAGTGCAGGTAATGCCCGCTTTGTTTATACAGGAGAAGGCAACGATTATTTTTGGCTCAATGTAAAAGGATATGTT
>JAOQAJ010000161.1 GCA_025963675.1 Segetibacter sp. | reverse complement strand
GCACTTACCAGAACTACTGCTACCAATTGTTTTGCTGTCATGGCTTCAAAAATTTTAAGTTTAGATTTAATTACAATGCAATCTTACCATCCACTTCTGAAGCGATTCTGAGGAAATTTGCAAACTTGATGTTAAACGAAAGAGGAAGCGTGGGTACAGAACAAAAAGAGGGATTTAAAGCTTTTTTGGTACTGGCCTTTGTATTTCAATTGTTCATCGTTGCGTCGCATTTCGTTCGTCGGAAAATCTTTGTGGAGCTTCAGTTTCAATTAAAAGAAGCCCCGAAAAAGCTTTACGATGTAATGAGGAAAGCTGTAATTCGTTAAATGAACCATTAAAACTGTTTAAATAATATTCGCTCCTCCAACAGTTCTTGCATAAGCGACATCAGCGGGTTGGGTGCCAAGCGAAGCGACGGCATTCCGACACATGCGAAGCAGTGTCGGAAACAAGCCGGTGGAGTCGCGTTGCAAGAACGAAGCCCAGCGGCTTGAGCTCTGCCGTGAGTTTGAGCAAATTTTGAAAAAAGGCTTAAATGCATGCCCATTCTACATAACTAGAATAAAAGCTTCTACTTCCCAGCAGTGGCTTTATAAAGCTTCAACTTATCATTTATATAATACAACACATCTTCATTCGATGAATGTTGCCTTAACCATTGGAATGAAGGAGTATATAAATTCATAAAAGTCTTTAATTTGTCCCCTTTAAAGCCAGTGTAATAAGCAACCAGGTTTGGGGAAAAACGGTAATTAATATAAGCCATTTTTTCAAGAGTAGTAAACAGCTTTTCGTCTCTGTCCTGGTTCTTGTATTTCTTTTTAAACGCCTTGTCAAGATTGAAAGTAAGACCAAACCCTGAAGGATGATTTGTGGCAAGTGTTTTTAAAACCGTTCCCCTGCTTTCTTCAAATTCTTTTCTTCTGTCTATACTATCCCGTTGATATTTACTATACTTCCCCTTAACTGTAACTTCCGGAAGCACAGTACCGGCAAATGGTAAAAAAATGGTGATCGTATCTGTAAACATCAAAGAATACTTCAACGTATCAAAACGATAAGATTTAGCAGATGCATAAATGAAATCGTTTGCTCCCGCTTCCAGTCTAAAAAATCCGTTTTTATCTGACCTTACCGCTTTATTAATAGTGCTGTTTGTGAGGATGCCATCGGCAATTGGAAACAGAGTTGCACTATCGCGCAAAAAACCATTTATTACTTTGCGTTGAGCAGAAACAGTTACAGTAATTAATATAAAAGTAGAGAGGGCAACTAAGTGTTTAAGTATTGACATAACTTATTAAAACTAAATTATGCAATTGAAATAAATGGTTAAAGTGTAATACTGCACACTCTGTTTTCAAACTGGCATATCAGGTTGTTTATTTAACAGGTAACTTTTTCAAGTGTTTAAAGCGTTTATGCTTAATAAACCCATTAACATTATTAAAACCATCAACTGAGCCAATGCTTATATAACTCCATTTTTTTGAAGTATATAAAACAGAGACCTGCATTCCTGGCTTCAACTGCGCTATAACCGGAGCATCGCCAAATGGTGCCGTTCTTAAATCAATCGATTTCTGAACAACACGCACATTTCTCATCTTTTCTTCTGCAGCCTTTTCAGTTACACTCTTTATCCATTCTGATTGAAGTACAGAATCCGGAACAATCATTTTTAAAGTAGGGGTAATTGCAATATTGCCGCTAGCTACTCCCACAGCACCCAGGCCGGTACGATTGCTATTGAGATCAACATTTGTTTGTAGCGCATTTGTATCTTCCGTGAACGAATATTTAATCATTCCTGGTTCTGAGATTCGAATCAGCGGCGACCCCTTGTATTCCTGTAGTTTACCCGTTACCTGAACTACCTTGTTTAGAAAAAAAGTTTCTGGCGGTGATGGAAACTTGTCGCGGTCTTCAGGTTCAATGCGAATCATTAAACGATGGCGTGGGCTGGTGTCGCCAAGGTTTAAGAAGGTCGGTTTTGTTTTTACATGGGTAAGAAATGCTCCTCCATATATTTTCCCGGTAACGACAACTGAGTCGCCCACATTATTTAAAAAATTTTCGGTCAGCGTCTTTCTTTGAGAATATGCTGAGACAAGAGTATAAATAAATAAGATAAGTAAAATTAATTTCTTCATTAATAATCAACGTTATGGTTCCGACTGTCGGAAATTTTTGATGTTTAATTCATACATATAAATTTCCAATAATAATGTGATATTAGTGGAAATGATTAGCAAAAGCGGTTTTACGATTTTTCAACAATTGATCTAATATAAAGCTCTTCTACCTTTTTGCGTGCCCAGGGGGTTTTCCTGAGAAAAGTTAAGCTTGACTTGATACCCGGATTATTATTGAAACAATTTATTTTAATAATCTGTCCCAAATCGTCCCAGCCAAAGTAACTTACTAATTCTGTAAGTATCATCTCTAAAGTTTTACCATGTAGTGGGTCGTTTGAATTCGTCATAATATGCAGAAGGCAAAAATAAAACCTGTGTAATGAATAGATGTATTAAAGTTTACTGCAACAATTTTTACACCGATCACAATTTGATGGCACAATTTTTAAGCATCCCTTTACAAATTACATTACATGAATAATCTTCTAAGAGGCCTGTTAGCCGGGTATGGAGCAAAAAAATTAGGTGGCGGATGTTTTAGCACTATTTTGATCTTTATCGTAATTTGGTATGCTCTCGGTCATTGCAATTAATCCTTTATTGCCATCTGCCTCTTAGCCACGAATTGGTTCTCTTGTGTAATCCTGTTATTTGCTTATTGCTGGTTATTCGCGGGACGGCAACAATGACGTCTGGCACCTACGTTTCTTAAAACAAACTTTTTAAGGGCGAAATTAATACTGTCTTTAACTCTCTACTGATTTCACGAAAAGTATTGATAGACACTGCTAAGAAAGGTTGAACAGAGTTACTTCAGAAGAATGGAGCGTCGCAAGGAAAGATGAATGTTGTAATATAGCTGGCAAACGAATCATTTCAAACGCCCGCGGTTTTTTCGACTCAAAAGCTTACCACTTTATTCTGTGTGATCCGAGTCACAGCGTGGCGATCGCCACGCTATTATTTTAGAACATTATTCCCCTCTTATCTGAGGCTTCCGTTTTGGCTGTAATAGTAAAAGATAGATGCTATCGCAACGACTGCGAGAACGATTGCAAAAATCCACCAATAATCTTTTTTATTTGACACAGCCTCTACTTCGCTGGTTTCTACTCCTTCAATTTTATTGCCTTTTTTCTTTTTTATGTTAACCCCACTTTCCTGCTGCGGTGCCTCGACAATTGTTCTTTCAACAGCCACATTCTCAAAAAAAGAAGGCAGTGGGTTAGCAGGCTGAAATTTTAATGACCCTTCGACATCTTTAGATAACACGCCAAAACCTGCCAGTTCTACCCTACCCATTGTATGTAAACTTTCTTTTACCCGGTTGATGAAATTGGTAAAATAAAGTAATGCATCCGGTTCTTCAATTTGTTTTTCTTTTGATAAGAACGAATAAAACGTAGTGTCAGCATCTACGTCAGCCTGCGTAAAAGAAATTTCAGCGGACGGTGAAACGAAAGTCTTATTGGCAAAATCAAGAGATGCCGGTTGGCGTTGAATATGAAACACCCCTACCCCCGGGATAACTGCTTTTTTATTAAGAATAAAATACTTGTATAAGATGCGTAACATATTACTTTCCTGGTTGTGAAAATGAATAAACGATGCCGCCAATCACGTTGAAACCTAACACCTGGTACTGGTTCCAGCGCTCATACTTGTTATTAAAGATATTATTGAACTGTAACCACAAATTCAATTTAGGCATAACGGCAAACTCAACGCCTGCATTAAAATCGTACGCACTTTTAGGCTTTGTGGTTGCCCCACCCTTGGTTATAAATTGTGGACCGTCCCACATAAAGGCGTCTGCCTTAAATTGTAGATCTTTCAGTACCTGCCACCTTAGCGCTCCGGTTATCTCTAGAGGTACTAGACCCCACGCCTTTGAATTCTGCTTTAAACCTGTATACTTGTTGAGGGTAATCCCACTAAGGAAGCTGAACTTTTCCTGGGAAGTATAACCGGCTTCACCATGAATTCTAAGTGCTCTCATACCGGGCTCATAAATAGTTTGAAACGTTTTACCATCAACAAAGTCATTGGTAAACAAAGCAGCATTGGTATATCTAAGTGCGGATAATTTTGCATTGTAAGTAAAATGACTTCCGGCAGATCCTTTAAAACCGGCAAAAGCCTCAGTTATTCTTGTGTTTAATAATGAGGTGGGTTGAGCGATCCACGGATTGAATGCAGCTAACGACTGATAGGTGTTTTTCTGATAATAACCGATCCAACCTCCCTGCAAAACAAAGCGTTCATCCTTTACTTTGATGAGAGCTGTAAAGTTGGGCAGCAGCTTAAATGCGTTGTTATCCCATGAAGGTGTAATACCGGCATTAACACTAAACGTTGGCTTTTTAAATAAGACTGAAGGAGTTATGTAAAATAAGTTGTTATTGATCTTTTTATTGCCAAAAGTGCGATAATTGGTAATGTCAGCAGTGACCCCAACGTTGAAAGAAATATCGTCATTAAACGTTTTGGTGATTGGTGCATTCAAAACAAGGTTTGCCTCACGGGCACTGCGGTTATCAGTAAAGAGATTAACAGACAATGTAGGATCATAGCTAATCCCATAATCATTTACCTGCTTATTTCTAACACCGATCATCGCGCTAATCGTATTAAACCTTTGTCTCAGGCTATCCTTGCTATACTTTAAGGTGTCAGGTCGGAAACCGTAATAATATTGATTGCTCATATCAACTCCGGCTTTCCCGCGCCATTCAACATTTCCGGTTGAACTAAAAATGCCGGAAGCGCCAGCACTTGTGCGACTATATTGTTGAAACGGAATGCTGCCTTTTTGAGAGATGTACTTTCCGTATACGTTTACCAGTGAAGTTTTTCCATCACCAAAAGAGAGACCTGCCTGGGCAAATGGAGTACTGTAATTACCAAATCCTAGTTTTACAAAATTTGAATTCTCCCATGCAAAAGATGTATCTATAGAAAGCGCCAGTGGCTTAAGCGCTGCAGGCTGATAAGTAAAAAATAAATTTTGCGCGGGCACATTATATGTTAATGCGGGTTTAGAAGAATCGGCAGATGGCACCGCAGCACTGAAATTTATTTTAGCAGCTGGCTTTAAAACCGGCTTATATGCAGAAGTAATAACAACCGTCTTCTTGGTCGTATCTCTTTGTGCCCATCCATAAGAGAATGACACTGCAGACAATATTATTAAAAGTAATTTTTTCATAACTCGGATAGATAATTATTGTTTAGCCACTTTACTGTTTACGTTCTTTTCAGCTATTACTGCATCCAGCTTTTGCTGGGCTTCCTGTTTTAATTCTGGTATGGTTGCATTTTCTGACACACTTTTCAGTGTAGCCTCAGCATTGAAGTAATCTTTCTGTTTGAAATAAATATCTCCTAAAAGAATGTAAGCTTTGGTTGTCCAGTATTCGTACGATCCTGCTTTATTCACCACTTCAAAAGCAGCCTTTTCAGCCTCAGCAAACCTGTTTTGTTGAAATGCTATAAAAGCCAATTGATATCGCGCTTCAGCAGCAAATTCTGATTTACCTAAACCAATTACAGTACGGAAAGCGGTAACCGCAGCATCAACGTCTTTATTTGCCTGGTGACTTTTTGCAATCACCATATTAGCCATCATTTTATCATCTGTTGCAATACCTTTTTGCGTCAACAACTCCTGGGCATTTGGCACCGCATCCTTCCATTGGTTTAACCGGTATTGTGAGCGAAGCAAGCCACGCATAGCTTCCAGTTGAATATCAGGTTGCGTAGCCAGGCCTTTTAACTGCATGAAATAAATCTCCGCATCCACATAATTTTTCAATTCGAAAAAATTAATGCGAGCAGCCTGCAACACGCTTTTCTCTGCATACTTATTAGGCGCCTTAGAAGCAACATAAGTATAACCTGTCAGGGCGTTCTGAAAATCTTTTTTGTTGTTAAAGATTTCCGCTACTTTATAATTTGCATCGATGGAATACCTGCCGTTAGGAAACTTATTCAGATAGTCTTTAAACCCATTCTGCGCATTTTGGAGATCATTATTATTATACCTTGATTCTGCAGAAGCATAGGTTAAAGAATCGGCTTCTGTATAACTTACCTCTTTGCCATTTGCCTTCATAAAAGCGACATATTCAGAAGGCTTTTGCTGAGATATAAAAATGTCACGAACGTACTCTACTGCAGCATCACTCTCTGCAGAGTTTGGAAACGAAGAGATCAGGGTTTTAAAACTAGCCAATGCATCCTGGTTATTATCCAAATTGAAGTATGCTACCCCCAGCTTCAAATATCCCTGGGGATGAAGTGACGTAGCATTTTTGTTTTTTACAATCTTGTTTAAAGGAGCAATGGCGGCCCGGTAATTTTCCTCAGCCAGGTAAGTATTTGCAATCTCAAGATTTGCATCGGGAATTAATGAAGAACCAGGATAACGTTGTTCTAACGACTGTAACTCCCTGATCTTATCGGCCGGCCGATTTGCTGCACCCGAAATAATAGCTTTTTGATATAAAGCGTAATCGGCAGATGCAAGATTATTATTGATTACAACATCGTACATCGACTGGGCCTGCTTGTAATTCCGGTTCATGAAATGCGCATCGGCACTACGCAGGTAAGCATCCTGCTCAATCGCAGAAGAACCTTTATTTATTTTTTTGGCAACCTGTTCGAAATACCCCAACGCCTGCCTGTAATTTTCTTTCTGCAGGTTCGCATGACCAAGATCATAACGTGCATTGGTTACGTTTACCTCACCACCGGAAACAGGGTTTTTAAGGTAGTTATTCAGATATTCGATAGATTGATCAACTTTATTACTACGATACGCTATTTCACCTTTCCAAAAGTATGCATAAGGAAGTTGCGAGGAATTATAAGGGGCTTTAACTACCACATCCAGTAAACTGTCTGCTGTGTTAAGCTGTTGCTCATTTATTAATTCGACTGCACGTCCATATAAAATTTTAGGATATACTTTTTTTACCGTCTCGCTTTTACCTGGCAAGCTTTCATACAATGCTAATGCGTCTTTGTAATTATTCGTATTCGCTAAAACGTTCACTAAAAGCTCCTTTGCTTCCGGCAAATATTTCGATTTTGGATAAGTGTTTATAAAAGACTGTAACTCACTTGAAGCAATATCCTGGTAACCCAGATCAAATGAAAGCTTCGCATAGTTAAAAAGAGAAATCTCCTTTTGTAGCGGGTTACTACTATTGGATGCACAGAATAAAAATGCACTTCTGGCATTTACTTTCTGCCCGGTTTTTAAATATGCATCTGCAAGTAAATACATGCTGTTCTGTGCAAGAGAATCTTCTTTGCCACCCAATTCTTTAAATCCTGCAATCGCCTTTTGTAACTGCTTTGTTTCATAGTAAGTATATGAAATCTCATACAAGTCTTCACGCCTTACCTTCTCTGTTTTGTCATTATACTCTTGTAGATAAGGCAACGCCTTTTGATAATTTTTCTTTTCAAAATATGCATGACCAACCAACTGGCGCAATTGCAAATCGTAGTACTGTCCGCCGGCATTCAACTTTTCTTCACCGTAGGCAATCGCCTTGTCTTTATCGCCGCTGAAATACAGGATCTCAGCAATGTAATATGGAACAACCTTTTGATAGGTTGGTTGATTTTCAACTTTCCTAAACGACTCAAGCGCCGCATCATAATTCTTTTCGTAAAAAGAAATAAATCCAAAATAATAATTGGCGTCCAGGTAATTGGGATCCGACGGAATTTGCCTGATGGAATTAAAGAGAGGTTTTGCTTTGTCAAATTGCTCAAGCGTAAAATATCCATACGCCTGGTGAAACTTCATCTCCGCAATCTCGCGGTTACTCAGATTGTCGATGCCGGATTTTTCATAGTAAGCCAAAGCCTCTGTAAACTTTTGCTGACGATAATAGTACTCACCCAACTGGTAACTCAGCATCTGTATGCGGGGTTCATTGTGTTCAGCCTCTATAAATTCTTTTGCAGCAGCTTCAGCGCTGCTTTCATTCAGTTTAAGGCCACAAACAATGGTATAATATTTCGCTTCAACCTGTGTGCTTACCGGCAACTTACTATTAGGCGAATTAACGAATGCAATGTCTCTAAATAAGGGGTAAGCGAGGCTAAACTGCTCTTTTTGATAAAGCTCTTTTGCGAGCTTAAAGTCAGCATCAGGGTCAATGTTTGCCTGGGTAGCTTGGGCAAAAGGGTGGCTGTGTACCGCCAAAACAAGCGCCGCTGCGCACAAACTTCTCTTAACTATTGCGATCATAGCTCTGGGGGTTATCGTGGAATATTTATATGATATTACAATTGTCAATCTTAATAAAAAGCAAAAAAACTGTTAAACGGGTAATTGTGTAAAAGGTTATAAGCGAGGTCTTTTTGTTAACCCTCAGAATAACTCTTCTCAACATCGTTGTGTCACTCACTTTTACTTGCAGTTTTTTTATTCAGCACGTAGTATATAAAATAACACAACTATGATTCCGACAAAAAAGATAGCTAAAGGTAAGATTAGCTTTAGCGAAAGGCGTGAGTGATACAGTACTGTGGATAAACAATGAGAAGCCAAATGATTGATAACATTTTTCATCGTTTTCGCCTTACCAGTGGTTAATTTTAGATTTTCATTTCCGGAAATTACCCTTCACATATTTCTACTTTGGCTAAAACTGCAAACGAACACTTTAACGATGATAAGCATACAAACATTTATCCCCGCTTTTTTAATTCAATCTCTATTACTGTTTGCCTCTACTGCAATCGCTCAGAAAGACTTTACGCCGCAATGGAGCAAGGGCGTGGTATGGTACCAGATCTTCCCCGAACGGTTTAGCAATGGCGATCCGAATAACGACCCGAAAGTGACTGATCAAAACGGAGCTTATCCTTTCGACGATAAGTCACCTTTCCAAATTCATCCCTGGACAAGTGACTGGTACCAGTTGCAACCTTATGAACAAAAAAATGGTAAAAATATTTGGTTCAATATCCAGCGGCGTCGTTACGGAGGCGACCTGCAGGGTATCATCAACAAATTGGACTATTTACAGTCTCTTGGCATCAATGCTATTTACATGACGCCTATTTTCTGGTCACCATCCTCCCATAAATATGACGCCTTGTGCTATCACCACGTTGATCCTACTTTCGGACCCGACCCTGAAGGAGATAAGAGGCTGATTGAAAAAGAAAATCCATTGCAAGCCGAAACCTGGGTGTGGACAAGTGCAGATTTGTTGGCTTTAAAACTCATAAAGGAAGTACATAAGCGTAAAATGCGAATCATCTTTGACGGTGTGTTTAATCACATCGGCGTAAAGAGTTTCGCCTTCAGCGACGTCGAAAAAAATCAGCAGGCATCTCCTTACAAAGATTGGTTTACCATTAAAAGCTGGCGCGATAGTGCAAAAGGTACAGCCTTTGATTACGAGGGATGGTTTGGTGTAAAGACATTACCGGAATTCAAAGAAGACAGTAATGGCATTGTAGCAGGCCCAAAGCAATACATTTTCAATGCAACGAAACGTTGGATGAACCCAATGAATAAAGGCACAGCAGATGGCATTGACGGTTGGCGCCTGGATGTTGCCTATAACATTGCTCATCCCTTTTGGAAGGACTGGAGGAAATGGGTGCGCAGTATTAATCCACAAGCTTATATGACTGCTGAGCTGGTAGACCCTATCGAAAAAACGAGACCATATCTAAGCGGTGATGAATTCGACGCTACCATGAATTACAATTTTGCCTTTATTATGCACGATTTCTTTGTGCAGGATAAAACGTCTATAACTGTCACACAATTTGACGCACGCTTAAAGGAACTGCGTGAAGCTTTTGGCGAAGGGGTCGCATTCAATATGCAAAACCTGATGGATAGCCATGACGCGACCCGCATTGGTAGCGCTGTTGCAAACCCTGATGGAAAAAGATTTGGCGATTGGGGCCAATATTTTAACTGGAGCCAAAAGAGCAATAATAAGACCTACAATGCGAGAAAGCCGACTGCAGAACAATTACAAAAACAAAAACTGGTTGCAGCATTTCAAATCCTGTACCTCGGCTCACCTATGATATTTTACGGTGATGAGGCCGGGATGTGGGGCAGTAATGATCCTGACTGCCGTAAACCAATGGTTTGGAGCGAAAAGAAATACGACCCGGAAACCTATAACCCGGACCAAACGAAACATGACCCGGATGAAGTTTCATTTAATAAAGATTTATTCAACTGGTATAAAAAGTTGATAGCGTTACGAAGACAGTACAAATCAATTCAGCTTGGCAGCTATACAACCTTGGCAACCGATGATGCTAATAAGCTGTATGCCTTTAGCCGTAAATATGGCAATGAAGAAATAATTATCGTTGTTAACCGTAGTAATAAAACAGCCTCGTTTACCCACGACTTGTTGAAAACAAATAAGTTCAAGAACGTTTGGACACGTTTGCCGGTTAAAGAAATAAGTGTGAAGGCGATGGATGTAGCAGTTGTAATTAATAAATAAACAACGATTTTTACTATTCTTCAAAATTGAGACAAGTTCGAACGCAAAAGAAAGCACTATGAAAATGCTTTTATTCTTTCTGAAAACACTGCTCATATTATACATCCTAATTTGTGCAC
>JAOQAJ010000121.1 GCA_025963675.1 Segetibacter sp. | reverse complement strand
GAGCGCCACACTTTTATAGTAGATTGAAACCATCGGATTTTTTTTGGGATACCAGCATTTGGTTTAATAGCATCACCGTTGCGTCGCACTCTTGCACGGTTTTTCTTTCCTGTACAAAATTCGAATTGCGTACTCCTTCTTCAGAAGAGGTAACAATTAAACAATCCCGACCCAGGAACTAAGTAGAAGTGATTTTTTTTTAAGGTTTAGGGGTATTCTTTCAAGTCTTTCTTATTTTGCCATTATGGCTATTCAACTTACAACAGAGCTGTTAAAGGCAGACATGCCTTACCCCTTTGCAAAGGCTTCGAAGAAAAAGTTTGAACAAGTATTTAAACTATTTGAAAAAGGGAACAAAAAAGCAATTTCCGAAATTCTGAAAGCTGCCGCTCTTTATCCTCAGTTGCCCCAGTTCTTAAACCTTGCTGCTCAATATTTCGATCAGGCAGACATGCAAGAGGAGAAAATGAAAATTATGCAGGATTTAAAAGAGAAGTTTCCATTATTTCTTTTTTGGCGGATCAACGAAAGCATGGACGCATTTCTTAAAAAAGATGCCGAAAAGATGCATGAGTTATTAGGTGAGGAATTACGATTGGAAAGCTTATATCCTGCACGAAAACTGTTTCACACTTCCGAGTATCTTGGTTACACCCGTGCGGTCATGTTGTATTATAGTTTACGTAAAGACGAAACACAACTGCTGAAACGGATGGCCGAGGCAGAACATTTGAAAAAGAAATTTCCTTTCGATACTAAAATTCTTTATCAAATCGCCATGACTTTTCTGGTGGAGAATTCGTCTGCGGGAAAGATAGAAGCGCCGGTCCTCCCGGCTATCCCTGGCTTTCAAATCAAAGAAGTAGAAGAGTTATTTAATCGCGATTTAACCATTCCTGACGAGTTGTACGATTCAATTTTGAGCAAAGACCGAAAGCTTTTGATAGAAGACCTGGAAAAATTACTTCAGCACGGAATCGACAACTACAGGACTTATAACAAAAAGAACGTCCCAAATAAAAATACTTATTTTGTTTGGCATGCTCTCTTTTTATTGAAAGACATCGAAGCAAGTGAAAGTCTACCTGCAGTATTAAACTTTTTGAAACAGGATGAAGAATTAGTAGAATTTTATCTCGGAGATCTTATTTCAGATTTCTTGTGGGAACTGCTGTACGCCCTGGCTGATCAAGACGTGAGGGCTTTAGTTGATTTTATTAAAACCCTCCGGGATAATTATCTACTGAGGTCGGAAATCATCTTAACCTTAAAACAAATAGCTCTTCACCATCCTGAAAGGACGGTAGAGATTGAATCTTATTTAAGAGAGTTACTGCTATATGTATCTACAATCAGTGATGAAGAAGATGTTTTTATAGAGGAAGTGACAGATACCCTATTAGAAACAATCGGCGAGTTGGCACTTACCCGTCTTTTTCCTGAAGTTGAAAGGCTTCTGAAAGAAGATATGCTCCCTGTTATTTACGGTATAGATTGGGAGGAATTTGAAAACAGGTATGTTTCAGAAAAGTTTGATTCTAACAAAGTGTATCAGGAACTAAGAACAAGAAAGGAAGTTTATACAGAATATCTCGAAGCCCAGGAAGAGCATGGTGATGATGATGATGATGAATGGGATGACGATGAATATGATGATGTGGATGAATATTTAGACGCCTTGGACAGTAATGATGCCTATGAGGATTCTGTTGAAGATGACGATGAAAAGTTTGAAGACAACGAGGACGACTTTGAAAAAGACGATACCGATGATGAAGACACAAAAGATAAGTCTTATATAGATTACCAAGAGTTAAATACTCCATATGTAAAAAAAGAACCAGACGTAGGCCGAAATGACCCCTGCCCGTGCGGAAGCGGAAAGAAGTATAAAAAATGCCACGGGAAGAGTTAGAACAAGTTCCAGGTTACAAGTTGCTGCAGCGGAAATTTTGTAACCTGAAACCTCAACTTGAAACCTGTAACTTGAAACTCAAAACTTTAACCTATCTCGCTTCCTCTATCTGCAACACCACGCTCATGCGATTTGCATTTACTCCGGGGTTATAACCAACCGTCATTAAATAATCTCCCGAATAGCTATTATTAGACCGGTTTCCAAAACGAGACGCCTCGTAAACATTAATTTCCCTTATTTTATATTTCTTATCAGGATTCAACCCCTTCAACTTAATCGGAGATAAACTTCCATTACCGTAACGGTTACTCGTAAGATAATTAAACATCACTGCATTGTCCTTCGATTCATTCACATACATCAATGAAGCAAATGGGTTTTCACGTGGATCAGCAAGGCGGTACATGTCGCCATGCCAGATTATGTTTTTTATTGAATCATATGTTTTAACTGCCTTTTGCGCAAATTCCAAATCCTTTGCAGACAGTTTACTTACCACGATATCGAAACCTAGTTTTCCCATCATTGCCACATCAACACGGTATTTAAGGGGTTGCTTTCCCCAATCGGTAACGTGGTTGCTGTGTGAAATAGCTGGATAGAAATAAGAATATTCATATTGAATAAAAACTCTTTCCAAAGGATCAGTATTATCGCTTAACCAGAACTCGTTAAAATATTTCAGCGCACCATAATCCACTCTTCCACCACCACCTGAACATAGCATCATTTCAACTTTAGGATACTTAGCCCTAACCCTGTCCAGCACTTTATACAAGCCTTTTACATAGTCGACATACAAATGCGACTGCTTTTCAAGAAAAGAAGAATAGGCATTATAAATAACCGCGTTACAATCCCACTTGATAAAAGCGAGATCAGGGTTTTTAGTGAATAGCGTATCGAGGATACCAAAAACAAAGTTCTGCACCTTTGGATTGCTTAGATCCAATACCAACTGATTGCGATATAAGTGTTCCTGGCGGTTCGGTTGCTTAATGACCCACTCCGGGTGTTTTAAATACAAATCGCTTTTAGGGTTTACCATTTCAGGCTCTACCCAAATGCCAAATTTCACCCCGTTGTTTTGCGCTTCTTTTACGAGAAAACCAACACCATGAGGAAGTTTTTTTACGTTCTCCTGCCAGTCACCCAAACCTGCCCGGTCATTGTTTCTTGGGTAATTATTCCCAAACCATCCGTCATCCAATAGAAACAAATCAACCCCCAATTTTTTAGTATCCTTCAGCAAACCCGCTAAAATGGGCTCGTCGAAATTGAAAAATGTTGCTTCCCAGTTATTCAGCAACGTCATCCTGCTTCCTTTGCCGTCATATAACTTGTAATTTCTTGCCCACCGATGCAAGTTGCGACTTGCTTCCCCGGTTCCTTTATCTGAAAAAGTAAACACGAAAGCAGGTGTTTCAAACTGCTGGTTTGGCTTCAAAGTATATTCTGAAGCGAAAGGATTTATGCCGGCAATCAGGCGAAGATTATTTAGCGGGTCTACCTCAAGGTCAACCTTAAAATTTCCTGACCACTCCAGTTGTCCCAACAAAACTTTTCCCTCATCCTCTGTCGCTGGTTTATCTAATGATACCATAAAAGTTGGCGGCTGATACAGGTGAGCCCTTGTGCCTAACTTAGAATCCAGCACTTTTATTCCAGCCGTCAAACGGGTTACTTCTGGCTGCATTTCCTTTGCCCAATCACCATGAAACTGCTTTAGCCAGTACTGGTCAGCGGATAGATATAAGTTAGCTGAGGCGAATTTTTGCAACGTCACATTCCCCTTCTCATTGTTCCTGATGACAGCCCATTGCTCCACCACATCTTCCTTGTAATACACCTTAAAAAATAGGCTCACCTCCAGGGCATAAGCAGAGTCTCTCAGCAAAACACTAGTCGTTGAAACATTTGCGTCAGTCTTTTCAACACTGCTACTTACAAAATATAAATCAAGCGATGTATTGCCGTTAGCATGCCTTACTTCAATTGCAGGTTCTACAAGATTACGCGAACCTGCAGGTGTATAAGCAGAATTGAGTATGCCGGAGTAATCATCTCCCCTTCTATACATCTGGCGCACAAATCTATACTCACTCGTGTCCTTTAGTTTCGTTCCAAAGTACGCTGTCGATACCCTTAAGTCGTTGCCCACTTGTAATGCAATAACATTGTGTTGCGTTTCTATTGGAATGACCTGGTTTCTCTGTCCAAATAATGTACAAACAGAGAATGCAAATAAAACGGAAAGGAATCTTTTAGGAGACCGGCAAACAATCATTTCTATGAATTTGGTTATTTTAATTTTCCTGCACTTTTTCACTTTCAATATTTAAGATCTTAGGAAAGTGTAACTCCGTAAAAATAAAGAGGTTCACTTAAATAAAATGTAGCAATATTAATTCTATAAAAAAGACCCTTAGAAATTGAAATCGACATGTTGTAGTAACAGCCTTTATAAACCTTTTTTTGTATCCGGCATCAGATATTTATTCAACATCGTTGTGTCACTCCCTTGTACTCAACATCATTATGGAGCCAACACCATTGCAATACCTTCGGCAATTACACAATTTTCGGGTATCAAAGAAACTATTCAAAAAAGTAACAACTGCATTGTCGACTGTATTTTTTAAATTTAATCGATGTAAAGAAATTAGTGAGAATCACAAAATGCCATCAAAAATGCATGTATGGCAATAACAAGAAAATTTGAATTAATCGGAATGCAGCAAGTTAGTGAAGCGGTTGGCTTGACCCTCAAAGAAATGAGAAACTATGCAAGACCAGGCATGACGACAAAACAACTAGACGATTTTGGAGGGGGAATACTGGCTGGTTTGCGTGCTACATCTGCACCCCGATCTACTTATAATTTTCCCGGCTGAACTTGTATTTGCCTGAACAACGAAGTTGCTCATGGTATTCCATCAGCAAAAAAAAGTAATGAAAGAAGGAGACCTTATAAACATTGATGTATCTGCTGAACCAGATGGCTTCTGGTCTCACAATGGCGGTTCGTTTGTACTGGGACAAGACATACACAACCGTCAAGTTGGTAGATACTTCTAAGCGAATTTCGCAAAAAGCGATAAATAATATTAAAGGCGGAGTCAGAATTGCAGAAATAGGCCGACTGATTGAAACCGAAGCCAAAAGATCAGGATATAAGGTTATAAAAAACCTGACCGGTCACGGAGTTGGCCGCAGCCTGCATGAAGAGCCGCACTATATCGCTAACTATTTCGACCGGTTTAATCTTGGAAGATTTAAGAAAAATACGGTGGTAGCAGTGGAAACTTTTATTTCCACCAAGTCAACAATTGCCAACACCACCGGCGACGGCTGGACTTCAATTGGTAACAATGGTGGCTACGTTGCACAACACGAACATACCATTGTCGTAACAGACGGAAAGCCGATCATTTTAACCGAAATGAATGGGATTTGGAATTGAGGCAAATGAATGTTGTTTGCGATAAATACATTTTATTTTATACTGTTAACAGTTGTGAAATCGATAGGCAGTCCGATGACTTGAAGAGCTGAAATAAATTTTCTGATACATGCCCGGGTAGATAAAATTTCGAAACAGCTGGCTAAAGTCTTAGGGACCCGTATCAATTATCATTATTATTGCAATCTACTTTACCTAAAGCCATATGATATTACTCAAAAGGATAACTGCATTTTACATCTCCGGTTTTTTATTTTTTTCCTCAGCGGTTTTTTCACAACCAAAACAAAAACCCACAGATAAAACTCCCTCAGCAACTTATAAAGAAGTGCCTCTTAGTTCTATTAAACCAACCGGCTGGCTACGCAACCAGTTACAAATAATGCTCAAAGGAAGTACCGGACACCTGGATGAAGTGTATGGAAAACTAAAAAATGACAACGGCTGGCTTGGTGGCAAAGGCGATAACTGGGAAGAGACGCCCTATTGGCTTGATGGCGCGGTTCCTTTGGCTTACTTGCTCGACGACCCGGCGTTGAAATCGAAAGTACTTGGGTATGTTAACTGGGCTCTAAGCAACCAGCGTCCGTCGGGATACTTCGGTGCTATAACCAAATGGGAAAGGGAAACAGGCAAAAAAATAGATGTTGCTAATGCAGATAAAGGCGAGGACTGGTGGCCCAAGATGGTGATGTTAAAAGTCTTGCAACAATACTATAGCGCATCTAACGATCCTCGTGTTATTGCTTTCATGACAAAATATTTCAATTATCAATCGGAGGCATTAAAGAAATGCAGCATTGGTAAATGGACAGAATGGGCAACTTCAAGAGGAGCAGACAATGCAATGATGGCACAATGGCTGTATACTAAAACGGGAGATAAGGCCCTATTGAAACTCGCCGGTTTAATTCAATCGCAATCGTTTCAGTGGACTAAATGGTTTGCCGGCAGAGACTGGGTAATGAATGCAGCTGCACAACAAAACGACAAGGACTGGATGCACAGACACGGAGTGAACGTTGCTATGGCTGTAAAAGATCCTGCTATCTACTACGAACGAACAAAGGATAAGAAATATCTTGATATCACAAAAACTGGTTTCAGCGATTTGATGACTCTTCATGGTCTCCCATATGGTATGTTTTCTTCAGACGAAGACCTTCATGGAAACGATCCGACACAGGGAACAGAATTATGCGCCATCGTGGAAACGATGTTTTCATTAGAACAGATCATAGGAATTACAGGAAACCCCTACTATGCAGACGCATTAGAAAGAATGACATTTAATGCATTACCAACACAGACGACAGATGATTATAACAACAAACAATATTTTCAGATAGCTAACCAAATCCAGGTAAAAAAAGGCGTCTTTAATTTCTCACTTCCCTTTGAACGGGAAATGAATAATGTGTATGGAATGAGAAGTGGCTACACTTGTTGCCTTGCAAATATGCACCAGGGCTGGACAAAATTTGCTTCTCATTTATGGTACTCATCGGCAAACAACGGACTTGCCGCATTTAGCTATAGCCCCAACCGAATAACAACCAAAGTAGGTAAAACTAATACTGAGGTCACGATCAATGAAGTAACGACTTATCCGTTTGAAGATGAGATCAATTTCGAATTAAGTACAAAAAATGACGTTATGTTTCCTTTGCAATTGCGCATCCCTTCGTGGTGCAAAGAAGCAACGGTTTCTTTAAATGGAAAATTGCTTCGAACTGAAAAGGGCGGGCAAATGATCACTGTAGATAGAAGCTGGAAAAATGGAGACAAACTTACACTCAAACTACCAATGGAAGTAACCACGTCAAACTGGGGACGGAACTCAAGAAGCATAGAAAGAGGCCCTTTGGTTTATGCACTAAAACTTGACGAAAAATGGGAAAAAGGTACCGATGAAAAAGAGGGCGAGTTTTTCAGCGTTTTTCCAAAACAAGACTGGAATTACGGTTTAATAGAAGCTGTCGTAAAAGCGCCGGCAAAAAACGTAGATATCAACCAGGTAAAAGCTGTTACAGATGACTTTATCTGGAACCTGCAACACGCCCCTATTGAAATAACTGCGTCAGCAAAAAAAATTCCTGACTGGAAAATATTAAACGACGTGGCACCACAACCGGTTACAGACAGAACAGGGATTTATAGAGGGAAGGTAGATAATGACATAGAAAAAATAACGCTGGTACCCTACGGTTGTACCAAGGTAAGAGTGGTTGCTTTTCCTGTTGTAAGGTAACATGTGGTATCGCCAATTGCAATAGGTCACGCTCCCGACGCATTTTTTTAAATTTTAATTCCTGAAGTTTACTCATGATTAAATCTTGTTGTTTCATTTCTTTAATCAGTATTATGCTGATTGGCTGTACTAACAAAATAAACCCAGGGTCAACAGTTTCAAGTTCAGGCAATCCTATTTTTCCCGGTTGGTATGCTGATCCTGAAGCAGCGGTGTTTAATGGTAAGTATTGGATTTATCCTACTTATTCAGCTCCTTATAATGAACAGGTTTTTTTGGATGCTTTTTCCTCACCTGATTTAATTCGCTGGACAAAGAGCAGCCGGATAATAGATACATCTGCAGTAAAATGGGCTAAGAGAGCGATGTGGGCTCCTGCAATAGTTGAGAAAGGAGGAAAATATTATTTGTTTTTTGGTGCTAATGATATTCAAAACGACAATACTGTTGGTGGAATTGGCGTGGCCGTCGCTGATAGTCCGGAAGGGCCGTTTCGCGATCATCTTGGCAAGCCCTTAATAGACAAATTCCACAATGGCGCACAGCCGATAGACCAATCTGTATTCAAGGATAAAGATGGTCAATATTACCTGCTATATGGAGGATGGCAACATTGTAACGTTGCTAAACTTAACAGCGACTTTACAGGCTTTATACCTTTTAGTGATGGTAAAGTCTTTAAAGAAATTACTCCTAAAAATTATGTGGAAGGCCCTTTCATGTTTACGAGAAAAGGCAAATATTATTTCATGTGGTCAGAAGGAGGTTGGACGGGACCAAATTACTCAGTTGCTTACGCAATGTCGAAATCTTCTACAGGCCCTTTCGAAAGAATAGGAAAAATATTGCAACAGGATTCAACGGTGGCTACAGGTGCGGGACACCATTCTATTTTACAGATTCCTAAAACTGACCATTATTACATCGTTTATCACCGAAGGCCATTAAATGAAACAGATGCAAACCATCGGGTTACAAGTATAGACTTAATGAGCTTTGATAAAAAAGGATTTATAAAGCCGGTTAAGATAACCAAAGAAGGAGTAAAAATGGAGCTGCTTACAACGCGAAAAAAGAGATGAGTTTAGAAAAGATGAATAAACTTATTTAGTACAAGAGTGCGACGCAGAATGTTTCACAAGGTTATAAAGATGGCAACCAAAATTCCTCTAATTTAATAATGCGGGACAATAACTTTTGTAACTGGTAACTCTTCCTCGATCTGCAACCCGGTCCTTCCTTAGACCTATCATAAAATAATGAAATGGACAAAGCACATCACTATTCATTACAGCTAAAGTGGACCGGCAACACGGGGCACGGAACGAACAATTATCGGTCATATGAAAGGGCGCATACAGTTTCTATAGAAGGCAAACCTGTATTAGATTGTTCTTCAGACGCAGCTTTTCGGGGAGACAAAACAAAATACACCCCCGAAGAATTGCTGGTTGCTTCTCTATGTGGCTGCCATATGCTCTGGTATTTACACTTGTGCTCAGAAGCGGGAGTTGTAGTAACTGATTACGTTGATAATGCAACGGGTACAATGGCTGAAACGGCAAACGGAGGCGGTTATTTTACAGAAGTCACGCTTCAACCAATTGTTACCGTAACTGAACAATCAATGGTTGACAAAGCAAATGAATTGCACCAAAAAGCAAACGAATTATGTTTTATAGCAAAGTCGGTGAACTTTCCGGTGAGGCATAGAGCGACGTATAAGGTGGAGAAGCTGTGAGCTACTAGCTGTGAGCCGCGAGCTTTGTTGTGTTGAATGATTGAATAGTTATCTTGAGTTTAGCTAGTAAGATTATAAATGCCTGAATTGTACATTATAGCAGGGCCAAACGGTGC
The DNA here is from genome assembly GCA_025963675.1 of Segetibacter sp. GTDB lineage: Bacteria > Bacteroidota > Bacteroidia > Chitinophagales > Chitinophagaceae > Segetibacter. Next base: position 15,261 of record JAOQAJ010000121.1, on the reverse strand, counting down.
CGGAAAAACGACGGCAGCAAAGACAATTTTGCCTGAAATATTAAACTGCAATATATTTTTAAATGCAGATGAGATTGCAGCACAACTAAACCCTGAAAATTTGGAAGCGGCAGCGTTGAAAGCAGGCAGAATGATGTTAGAGCAAATAGAATCGTGCTTGGTGCAAAAAGTTTCTTTCGGTATTGAAACCACACTTACAACAAGAAGCTATCTGAAACTTGTAAAAAAGGCACAACTAGAAGGCTATGAAGTCGTCTTATTGTTCTTCTCATTACCGTCTGCGAAAATGGCCAAGGAACGAGTTGCACAAAGAGTAAGAAAAGGAGGACACAACATTCCACGGGAGGTCATTGAAAGAAGGTTTGTTTTGGGAATAAGAAATTTGTTTGAATTTATAGAAATAGTAGATCGGTGGCATTGTTATGAGAACAATACAACACCCCCTGGAAGAATAGCACAGGGGGAAAGAGATGGTTCAATTAAAATTCATAATTTTGAGGTATGGAAAAGACTAAAAGTAACATAGAGTTTTCTAAAAAATTTGTTGAAGAAAGTCACAAAATTGATGAGGGTTTGAAAAAAGTTGCAGAAAAGCTAATAGCCGAGACAAAAAAAGAAAATGGTTACCTGATTTTGACAGACAATGAAGGTAACATCAAACACGTCCATGCCAAGGATTTGTAGAAGATAAGGGTATCAATTCCAGCTGCATGAAATGATAAAGTACAAGTGAGTGACACAACCAAAGTACCACAAACAATCATAGCTGGAACCCTAAAAAACTATCCTTTATCACCCAGCTTTTTTACAAAATTAAAAGCCATAGTTGGTAGAAACCTATTAAGAACAAACAGAAACTTCTCTTTAGCCGAACCTACCATTAGCTCTTTTTTGTTGTCGGCAACTGCCTTTATAATAGCATTTGCACATGCTTCGGCTGTTATTCCATTTTCAATAATCTCATCTTTTTTGTTGAATGCAGTTCCATCACCTGTTAATGCATTTTGTGCAATATTTGTTTTTACCGCTCCTGCCCTCACCACCAGGATCTTTATATCACTCTTCCAGGTCTCTGTTCTTAAAGCACTAAAGAAACCTTCAACAGCGTGCTTAGCAGCACTGTATGCCGTGCGCATAGGTAAACCAACTTTGCCCGTAACGCTGCTCATTGCCACGTAATGACCCTTGTTTCGTTTTATGAAGTGCGGTAAAACGGCAAGCGAAAGTTGAACAGTACCGTAATAATTGATGTCCATCAGTTTTCTATAAACATTTATTGATGTATCAATTGCCAGACTCATTTGCGAAACACCGGCACAACTTACCAGCACATCTATTGAGCCCATTTTAGCAAGTACCCAATCTACCTTCGATTTTATCTCTTCAACGTCGGTTATGTCGATGGGTAGAACTTCGACCATTGATGCTTCTTTGCATCGCGCTTTTACTCTTTCCAGTTCATCTTTTCTTCGGGCACTCAACACCAATGCAGCCCCCCTTTTTGCAAACGCGTAAGCAAGCGCTTCACCAATGCCTGAAGACGCTCCTGTAATCCAAACTACTTTTTCTTTTAGATCATTCACTTGCGGGAATGGGTGGATGTGATTAAAACGAGTACCTTTTGGAAATTGAAATAAATCTATTATGTTCAATCTCACGTAATTTATTTTATGAAATTCGTAGTCGTTGCAATTATATTATCTTCATGTACAATGAGCGCCTCAGCAGTCGATAGTGCAGCGAACCTAAACCTTATTGAAACATCACAACAATTATTATTACAGGCAAAGACCCATGAACCAACTGATTCACTTGTTAAGGTTGTTGAAGGTATTTCAGAAGCTTCTTTAAATTCAGAGTTAACAAATGATACATTTAAAAAGGCTTTTTGGATAAATCTCTATAATGCTTTTACCCAGGTTATACTTTCAAAAAATCCGGATAAATATAAAAACCGTGGAGCTTTTTTTGGAGACAAACAAATAAGTATTGCAGGTAAAAAATTAAGTCTTGATGATATAGAACATGGCATACTAAGGCACTCTAAAATTAAGTGGAGCTTAGGGCATTTAAACAAGCTTTTTCCATCATCTTTTGAAAAAAATCAAAGAGTGGACACGGTAGATTACCGAATTCATTTTTCTCTAAATTGTGGAGCAAAGAGTTGTCCGCCTATTGCTTTCTACAGACCCGATCAACTAGATAAACAGCTCGACATGGCGACCAAAGTGTACTTGCAAGGTGAGGTAGAGTTTGATGAAAAAGAGAATAAGGTTGCATTACCTGCAATCATGGGATGGTTTAGAGGTGATTTTGGAGGAAAGAAAAAAATGGTTGAATTGTTGCATCAGTTACACGTTGTTCCTGCAGACAAAACCCCGGCTATTACCTTTAAAAAGTACAATTGGAGTTTGTTTTTGGAAAACTACAAGTCAGAATAAATAACCAAAAAAGATTTACAGCTGATCGCATGACTAAGGAAACGAAATCGTTACAAGCAAAAGGCAATGTATTAGCTAACTCCAGTTACCAGGTTGAATTATTGGAAACAGATAATCATAATCCCTATAGACTTATTCCGTTTCAGCAAAATATGGAACGTGCCGGATTATTTCCGTTACGACCAACTAACCTTGAAATTTTTCAGGTGAACGTAGGTAAAATGTGCAACCAGGTGTGTAAGCATTGCCATGTAGATGCGGGACCTGATCGCAAAGAAATAATGACACGTGAAACAATGCAACACTGCATTGATACCCTTATTAAAAATCCATCCATTGGTATTGTTGACCTGACAGGTGGAGCACCAGAACTGAACCCCGACTTTCGCTGGTTTGTTAAAAACATAAAAGCTCTGGGCAGACATATTATTGTTCGCTGTAACCTTACGATCATTCTTGCCAACAAACGTTTTAATGATTTGCCTGAGTTTTTCAAACTCCACCGCGTCGAAGTTGTTTCTTCGCTTCCCTCGTATTCCCGTGAACGAACAGATAGGCAACGGGGCGACGGTGTTTTTGAGGACTCTATAAAAGCATTACAAATGTTGAATGCAGTAGGTTATGGTCAGGCGGATAACAACCTCGTTTTAAACCTTGTTTATAATCCTGCAGGTGCTTTTTTGCCTCCCAATCAAGCCAGCCTCGAGTTGGAATATAAAGATGCTTTACAAAAGGAATTTGGAATTGTCTTTAATCATTTGTTTACAATCACCAACCTTCCGATAAGCAGGTACCTCGATTATCTTTTAACCAGTGGCAATTATGAAAAATACATGGAGAAGTTGATAGCCGCGTTTAACCCGGTTGCAGCATCTAATGTTATGTGCAGGAACACGATTTCAATCAGTTGGGACGGGTATTTATATGATTGCGACTTTAACCAAATGCTTAATCTAAAAGTTAGCTCACAGGCTAAGCATATTTCTCAATTCAATGCTGCACAATTAGCAAACCGGGAAATTGTTTTGAACCAACATTGTTACGGATGCACCGCAGGAGCCGGTTCGAGTTGTGGTGGAGCTGTAACATAGCTACCTGAAGCCCGCCCCTAAAGGGAGTTATCTACCTACCAAAAAAATCAACTACTTTATATTGAATTGTCTAAAGCCCCTTTAGGGGTTGGGGTTAAGCCTGGGCAGTTGGACCGCCAAAATTTAATGGAATTTCAACTTGTTCTAAATCCTGTATTGTACCGTTAGCAGCTTCGTAGCGGGTTACATTATCTTCCAACGCTTTTAAAAAACGCTTTGCATGCATTGGAGTAAATATTATCCGACTCTTCACTTTACTTTTCGGAGTACCGGGCATTACACTTACAAAGTCGATAACAAATTCTGCATGGCTATGAGTAATTATGGCAAGATTTGCATAACTTCCTTCAGCTACTTCTTCGCTTATTTCAATATTTATCTGGTTAGGTTGTTGATCTGCCATCTTAAAAATTAAGTCGCAAAAATAACATTTCAATTGATACTAATACCAACTGCCTTTAAATTAAATATAAAAAATAAAGGATGCTACAACGAGGTAACACCCTTTACAATAACAAATAACAGTAGAAAGTTTATTGGGTAATATTGATAGTGACCTTTTGAGCCCCTGGTATATTTTTTTGTCCAATAGTTAGTTGAGTTCCGCTTGCAGTAACTGCTTTAGTAAGCGTTAAAGTTGCGGTCGCCGTTGTATTTGGAGCAACAATTACGCCTGCAGGTATATTAATAGTTGCTACAGCTGTTAACTTATTTCTTTCGATAACAACAGTTTGATTAGTCAAATTTACTCCCCCGCCTGTGACATCATAATACACCGTTACTGCTTGCTGAAAAGCTGAACGCATGACAAAGGTGACAGTTGTTGAAGCACCCTGTTTTACTGTTTTTGCTGCAGTACTGCTTAACTCCACATAGGCCGGAAGGCTTGCACTGAAATCAAACCCAGCAGTAGCGGCTTCATCCTTATTACAAGCTTGAAAGCCAAGACAAACAACTGAAAATATTATTAGTATTTTTTTCATAATAGTTTTAATTAAAGGTCAAACCACATTTTTACATCATACAAAATTGTTTCCTTCGGAGCATTTGGATTCGCAGCAATTTCATTTGTTATTGGATATTGAAAACGCCGGAATAATCCGCCTGCAGGCGCACCATTTGGTAAAGTTAAAGGAGGAACTTCATCCCCCTCAGGACCAGAACGTCTCCATTGGGTGAAGGCGTCTATACCTCTATCCATTTTATCAATCCAATGGTGATAGTGGATGTACTTAACCGCCTCCCGATTAGTAGCAAAAGTTGTTAAGTTTGGTAAAGAGGCAGCAAAAGTAGCAGCAGCGGCTGTAGCTGTAGCGGCAGCGGCAGCATCTTTTGATTGACTGGCAATGTGTTTAACAGATTCTTCAACAGCCTTTTTAAAAAGGGTATTAGCAGTAGCTAAATTAACTGCAACTCCCAAACCTCGGGCATTGATCTCAGCTTCAAAAAACAGTTGTTCCTGGTACGTATATAATACTTCAGGCTGGGCAGCATGGTGAAAATTTCTGTTTATACGAGATTGAGTTGCATCATTTATATCCTCACCTGTTTCAGGTGCTTCGTATGTAGCAGCGGTGGCAGGCTTTTCAAAATAAATAGGCAAACGTGGATCATTAATAGGTGTCATAAAATTGACGGCCCATTTTGAAGCACCGAAGAACGATTGCTCACTGTTATACATTTTATTAAGACCATATTTCGGGTTGTAACGACCGGCGGTATTTGAATAAGCGACCTGGAAGTTATCAGCAGGAGAACTTACCATTCCACCTGCAGTAACCATTTGACCTATCAGCGCAGCCTTACTTGGATCCTTATCAACCATCGTCATTAGTGTTCTTAATTTAGCTGACCGGGCAATTTTCTTCCATTTAGCAATGTCCCCCTTATAAAATAGATCATAGTCTGCAATTTTTAGTGGGCTGGCTTCATCAAATTGTGCCAAAGCTTCATCCAGCATTTTAATTATACCCTCAAAAACTACAGGTTGTGGGTCAAACTTTGGATAAGAAATGTTGGGATCCCATGCTTCTGTGAAAGGAACATCGCCATATAAAGTAGTAGCATCATAAGCAAGGAAAGCCAATAAAACTTTGGCCTGCGCCGCTGCATTGTTATTCTTAACAGGTGCATTTTCCGCAAGCCTTATTATCTCCTTTAAATTTCCACCAGCAGTACTTGCATATAAATAACGCCATGTATTTCCTAAAGAAAGCGCATTGATATCATATTGTTCCTCACTCGGTGCCCCCCATGCGGTAGGATTATTACCCCCTGAAGCGATAGCCTGGCCTGCAAGAGAAACAGGTATATATAAATCGCCTGACGCTCTTACATTTATATACTGGACTGTGGACGTTGAAAACAGAAGTTTTGGATCTACGTTTTCAGCCACATTAGGATTCCTATTGACGTCCAGGTATTTCTTACAAGATGAGTTTAGGGTAACGATGGCTAGCGCTACACTCAATATTTTTAAATATTTTATTTTCATTTTACTGTTATTTATATTTTAGAAAGTTGCTCTTAAATTAAACCCTAAAGATTTTGTAGATGGAAAGTTGTAAAATTCAACTCCTTCACCAACACTTCCTGAACCAAACAGGTTAACTTCAGGATCTATATGCGGTACTTTCGAATCAATCAACCATAAATTTCTTCCTTCAAGTCCAAAGCTTAAACCTTTAATCAACTTTTGCCCTCCCAGCCAGGAAGCAGGCAAGCTATAGCTTAAGGCTACCTCACGAAGTTTAACATAAGAAGCATCGAAAATAGCCGCCTCAGTAGCGGAAGCATTCGAACCAAATTGACCCCAGAAATCCTGCATACTTTGTACTGGAACTGTATTAGCAACATACTTTCCACTAGCGTCTAAAATCACCCCCTTATCTATTAGAATATTTTCTCTGTTAAGGAGCGTTTCTTTAGCTAAACCACCACTACGTAAGGCAGCAACGGTACCTGAATACATCACGCCACCCTTTCTAATATCCAAAAGGAAACTTAGGTTCAACCCCTTAAAATTGAAGCTGTTATTTATGCCCAACATCCAGTCCGGATAGAGATTACCAAGTCTGCGGTCATTAACAGTTCTTCTTAAACCACTATTTGCATTCATTACAATGTTTCCATTAGGATCTCTTTCATAAGCTGATCCCCATACTCCTAGCTGCTCACCGTTGCTCGCTTTTATCTGCAACCCATTATACGCGCTCGCAAGGGTATATGTAGCTATTTCAGCAGGAAGGTCATGGATACTTTGTCTGTTCTGCGAGAAGTTTAAATCTACGTTCCAAAAGAAATTTTTCATGCTCACAGGTCTTGCTCCAAGTGTCACTTCATATCCTACGTTCTTAATAGCACCGGCATTGATCCTTCTGGTAGAAAAGCCAGTGGAATTCGGAACCGCCAGAGCAATAATTTGCTCGGATGTTTTTGTATTATAATAAGTGAAGTCGACTCTAATACGATCTCTAAAAAATCTCAATTCTGCACCAGCTTCATAAGATGCCTGATTTTGTGGCTTCAATTGAGCATTTGGAATTGTCAGAGGGATTTGAAACCCTAGAACTCCGTTGAATGGAAACTGGGAACCCTGTGAATACTGTGCAAAAAGTTGGCTAACAGGAGTGTAGTTGAACGCTAACTGGTAGGGGTCAGTATCACTTCCTACATTTGCCCAACTTGCTCTAATCTTACCATAAGTCAAAACGTTTGATTTAACGAATTCGCTAAACACAAAACTTGAACTTACAGAAGGATAAAAATATGACCGGTTTGCAATTGGCAGCGTAGAGCTCCAATCATTTCTGCCGGTTGCATTTAAAAACAGGTAATTCTTATAAGAAAGTCCGATCTCACCAAATACACCTAAAATTCTTTTCTTACTAGATGTATTTGTAGTAGTTACAGTAGCTGCATTACTAAAGGTGTATAGCTCGTCGACTGTAAGTTGCTGTGCATCTGATTGATCTCTTCTGTAAAACGTCTCATAATTATTTACACCAGCCAGAACACGAAGGCCAAGGTCATTTGTCACTTTCTTATCAGCAGTAACCATGAAGTCGTTGTTGATAACCCTGTTAAAAATATTGGCCTGGAAAAAGTTTCCCTGCAATGCCCCTGCTGTACCAGGCCTTACTACCAGCTTTCTAAACTCGTTATATAAATCAGTACCGAAGTTGTTAGATATGGTTAACCAGGGTAAAGGTTTGTATGAAAGGATAGCATTACCATAAATTCTTTCAACATTGCCTTCAGAAGTATTATTATTAATTACCCAATAAGGGTTATTGCCTGTTTTTGCGGGTGTAAGTGTTATTTGTTGTCCAGTAACGGGATCGAAGTAATTCTCCCTTAAAGCATTTATATCGACGGTTCTTGGAAGAAAATGAACTATTTGCGTTAACGAACTTGAATTATTAGACGATTGGATGGGCCTGTTCTTTCCAATACTACTTACATAATTAACTGTCGCTCTAACGTCAAATTTTGGAGAGAATGATCTTCCAACATTAAGATTTAAGCTATTTCTTAAGTAAGCTTGTTTTGGAACAATACCGGTTTGGTAATTGTTTGTATATCCCAGTCTCAGGTCGCCTGCATCTCCACCAGATTCAAAAGACAGGGAATTGATCAAATTCGTTCCTGTCTTATAAAAGTTCTTTACATTATCAGGATAAGCCTGCAATGTTACCTGCTGATTCATAAAATTCGGAAACTTCAAATCCTGCACATCGCTGATTTTAGGTCCCCATCCGTTTGTGCTATTAATTGCATAAACCCCATACGTTCCCTGGGCATATTCATTTTGATAATCAGGTAGTCTTAAAGGATTATCAAAACGGACAGAAGAGTTGAAGCGAACAACAGATGCGCCTTTTCTTCCTCGTTTTGTAGTGATAATAATTGCACCATTTTTTGCCCTTGCACCATACAAAGCAGTTGCCGCCGCCCCTTTTAAAACATTGATAGACTCGATGTCATCCGCGTTGATATCACCTGCCCTGTTTCCAAAATCTACACCGGCAGTACCTTGCGGAACTGCGCTTGGAGCTGTAGCTAATTGCTGAGCCTGGTTATCTACAGGTAGTCCATCTATAACAAATATGGGCTGACCACCTGATGCATCGCTGAATGAAGATTGACCTCTGATGATAATTTTAGAAGATCCGCCCGGTGTGCCTGATTGAGATGTTATTCTTACACCGGAAACTTTGCCTGCCAGGGAGTTAACTACGTTCGACTCACGTGCCTTTGTTAATTCATCTCCTTTTATTACAGTAGTAGCGTAACCCAAAGATTTCTGGGTTCTTGTAATCCCCATGGCAGTAACTACAACGTCAGTTAGCGCCTGGCTTTGACGTGTTAGGGAAACCGAAATTGTTGATCCTGCTCCAACTGTGATCTCCCGGGACGGGGCACCGATTGCAGAAATAACAAGAACATCGCCGGTTTTAGCATTGATTCTGAAATTGCCACTTTCGTCGGCGGACGCACCATTGGTCGTTCCTCTTACAGCGATAGATGCGCCAGTTACCGGGTTTCCTGCATCATCTACCACTTTTCCTGTAATCACCCGTGTTTGTGCAATTGCGCCCATAACTAACAGCAATTGCACCATAAATACCAATACAATTCTTCTCATATGCATTTTTTTAGAAAATTGAGGATATAATAACAGTGCAATTTAATTTTGTAACGGTTTGTTAAAGGGAGGATACTTTACCAGCGGTTAATTAGTAGGACAAGCGGAAAAAATGTAGTGCAATAATTGTTAAACCAGGACGAAAGCGAAAATTTTCAATAACTTTTACAGCCGTGGGAATGGAAATAACAATTGCCTTTGTCCCGCAAATATGACGATCGTTAAAAATGGCGGCAAAAGCGACAACAGGATCAGGTGAACTGATAGAAAAGATAGACTGCTAATACAGTTATCCGTGATAAGAAACGAAAAGAATACAAATGCAATTAAGAGTAAGCTACTTCGCAGCTACAGTGGTACTGCTAAAAACAGTAACTGGTTGTTCTATTAGGGCTGCCCTCACGCTAAATGAGCCGTATGCTTTATAGCTTAAAGAAAAGTTATTGGTCGTTATATAAACAAACTATTTGATAATATCCTCCATGCTCTGTTTAATTCTTATACCTTAATTCCATACAAACGTTCTGTTCTGACTTCGCTGTCAATACCTCTAAACCACCGGGCGCTCTTCTTCAGGCTAATATTTGTGTATTAAACATAAAGAGTAATTTCAAATCATCCATTTTAGTACATTACCGGATTGCCTAATTTAATAAACAATCTACTGTTCGGAACTTCCTGATTGATCTTTATGGGTTAGAAGAAGAATTAAGAATCAAGGTAGGAATGAAAGTGTAAGGTAGGCAAAACGAGAATTTTAATTAAAATACAAATGACCGCTAGAGCGGCCATTTGTATTTTAATTAAAATTGCCAGATTTTATCTTGGTCCTTTATATTTTAAAACTATCTCGTATGTTCTAACATTCGCAGTCGGATTCCAAATAAAAGACAAGTAAAAGGTTTTAGTTGCAGGATCATATCTATTTACCTTTCCTTCCCAATTGGTAAGTGTTGCGTTGCCTAAAGCTTTCATAGTCACTAAATTTGTCGCTGGATTCACCGTAGCCTGCAAGTTGTCAATACCGGCAACTCCTGAGCCACTGCCTGAGCCCCATTTTAAATTTGTTACCAACACAGTGGTAGGACCAGCAGTAGACAATGTTACATCAGGATTCCCCGCCAAAGTTCCATTTAAAGCGTCACCCACAGTTGGCGTTCCGGGAGCAGTATACCTTTGTACATTACCCGATTCAACGGAATAAATACCATCATATTGATTTTTGATACTCAAAAGCGTAATTACCTCATTAGTTCCCGTTAGCACTTTTAAACCGCCTGGATCAACAACTTTAAAAGCAAGTGCGTAAATACGTGAAAGATCCCATTTAGCACCATTTAACGCTATATTGAAGTCCTTCTGAAATTCCCCTGTATTCAATGTCATCGTAAAAACATTTCCGGACTTCGTTACCCCTGCCCCAAGGGTATACAAACTGTCCGGAAGTACTTCGTACTTGGTACCGTGTGCAGTATTATAATTTTTCACACTGTCGCTGTTTACTTCGACCTTGACGGTCATTGTATTATTCAACTCTGCGCTGGAAGCAACATCCCGTTTTACGGATAATAATGGAACTGTTCTAACTTCAGTAAACGGGCTAAAGAAAATTTTGTTTTCAGGAGATTGGGTAATTGTAATAAATGAACTTCCAATTCCGTCCTCCAATGGAGTTATATTATTTTTTATACACGATGTAAACGTCATTCCTACTATTAAGACAAGGAAGAGGTTCAAAGTTTTATTTCTCATATTACTTTACTGACTTTTATTAATAATTTTTTTTACTATTGTTTGTCCCACCAAACCCTTGTATCCTGTGTATCAGCACCCATAGAAGTGGCAGCGGCTTCTGTAGCTTCACGGTTTGATCCATACTCGCCGGTGCCATAGGTATAACGACGAGGAATTTGCTTGCTGGAATTAGTCGCATCGGGAGCAGGCGTTAAAACAGGATAACCGCTCTTTCTCCAAATATTCCATCCTTGCAGGCCATTTGGATAAGCCGCAATATAACGTTGAAGAGAAATTTGCCTAAAGTTAGCACCGGTACCGGCAGCGCCGGTTAAAGCAACATCAGCCTTTGCAAAATAAGATGCGTCAGGTGCAGGCAGCCCCCATTCCTGGAACGAAAGATTTATACCGGTCTGGTAAACTGTTGCCAAAGGTTCAGAGGTCCAGCCATAATCTGCTGCCTCCGCTCTTGCCAAAGTGACCTGAGCTGCACTAAGTATCACTACAGGATCTCCTATTTCTCTATAACTCGGCTGCAGAATATAAGACCAGGTTGGGTTTGCTCCCGTAAACGCCTCAGCCTTTGCACGCAATAGCCCAAAGGGAACGCCTACATTTGACGTACCATATACAGACTGACGGGCATCACCAAAACCATTTAATAAATTAATAACAACAGGGCTTTCTCCAAAATCTTTCCGACCGTTATATGTGTTGTACCACGGATTAAGAAAGTTAGCAGGGTAAGTGAGTGTGAAATTGTCAGCATTAGTTGCGATATAGCCTGCAGGATCATTTAAAGCTGCTTTAAATTGAGTAGCAGCATAATCAGAAGCGCCGGGAAATCTTTTGGATAATTGTATTGCCATCATCATCCTTAATGAATTAGCCAGTTTCTTCCATTTAGCAACATCTCCATTATATATGACATCTCCCTGAATAAGCGAAGTGTTATTGAACTGAGCTACAGCAGCGGTCAAAGCACTAATCATCCCTTTGTATATATCTTCCTGCTTGTCATACTTCGCGGCTATTTTGCCCTGCAAAGCCTCAGAATATGGTACATCTCCCCAACGGTCTGTTATAGTCCAAAAAAGATACTGTAATAAAATTTGAGCGGCTGCACTTTGATTAACACTCTCATTAACATTTATAATGTTTTTAAGATCATTCATAGCGCCCGAATACTCACCGCTAAAATTCAAAATGGGATTGCTATAAATAGAAACGTCTGTGTACTGAGTCTCAGAAAAATACTGCGCATATAATCCCGGCCTTGTCATTGCGGCCGTTGCGCCTAATTGGGCTTCAACGTTAGTAAATAAGGCCCTGGTAATTGGACTACCAGTGGCATTGGGGTTAACGTTTGTATCCCCAAAGTCGCTAAACTTACTACAACCACCTATAACCGACAGTGATATTAAGGCGAATAAAATATATTTTGTTCTTTTCATTTTCAACATTTTTTAAATTAACTTTTTAGAATCCTACTTTTAGGTTGAAGCCAAGACCACGGGTACCAGGAAGCTGACCTGCTTCACCACTAATACGACTAACTTCTGAAGGATCGAAATCTTTTGTAGTAGCATAAATCAACACTGGATTTCTTGCAACCAATGAAAAAGTAGCGGACCTCGCAAACCTCGCAAATCCAATCTTCTTCACAGGAATGCTATAGCCTATTGATAATTCACGCATTTTAACAAACGTTAAATCATAGATATATTCATCAAACACTTTTGTATTGTAAGATTGCTGGTAGTAGGTCTGAGCAGGAACATAATGAACAACATCTTTGCCTGTTGCATCAACACCTTCTACACGCACTCCGCCGCCGTCAGGTACAGCCGTACGAACAGACTCGCCTTTGTCATTTACAGAGGCAGTACGTGCTGTAAGGCCTGAATACGACCCCCACATATCAGATAAAGAAAAGAATTTTCCGCCAACCTGATAATCGAAATTAGCGTTTACTGTAAAATCTCTCATGATAGTAAAGCTATTTTGCAGACCGCCGGTATGTTTAGGTAAAACATTTCCAAAAAATACGTTTGGATCGGTTTGGTAAAGACCTGCAGCTGTAAGAACAGGTTTTCCGTCTTTACGCAAGATACCAGGACCATAAATTTCGCCCCATTCGCGGCCAACTGCATGAACAAGAATAGGAGTACTTGCACTATAAGTGTTCTGCAAACTCAAAGTTCTAGTAATACCTGCACCTAACGATACTACTTTCTGCTCAATCAATTTAGAATACGTAGCACTGATGTCCCAGGAAAAATTAGGCAGTGAAAAAGGCCTGCCAGTTAATTGAAGATCAATACCCTTTTTTGACATTTCTCCGGCGTTGGTAAGAATTGAAGAGTATCCGCTAGTTGGAGTAATCGTCAAAGATTGTGGAATGTCTCTTTCTGTACCATCCCAATAAGTAACAGCAAAACCTACCCTGCTCTTTAAAAATCTGGCTTCCAGTCCAATTTCCTTTTGAGATGTAACAGCACCATGAATAGCTGAGTCTACCAGTTGATCAGGAGTAGACATCAAAATGTTTCCTGATCCATATTGGTTCTGGCCCACTCCATAAGTAAAGCCTGGGTAACGGTAAGCACCAAAACTAGTGGTTGTTGTTCCTAATGCTTTAGGAACCTCCCCCCACGAAGCTCTCAACTTACCAAAGCTTAACCATGAAATGTTCTTCATTAAATCGCTGAAGACAAATGAAGCACCAAAAGATTTAGAGAGTACGTTGTTATTTGCGGGAGGTAAAGTTGAATACCAGTCGTTACGCAAAGTAGCGTTTACAAAAAGGAAGTTTTTATACCCTACATCAGCCATTCCAAACACTGCTCTATACTTTTCCTGTACCCTTACGTTGCTAAGAGTAGCTGCATTAATTGAGTTATTTAATGAAAAAAAGTTAGGTACACTTAAACCTTGGTTAGTATTTCCACCGTTAGATTTACTTGTTGAATTAAAGAAATCAGAACCAGCATTTATATTTACCTGAAAATCATTAAAGGCCTTAGAATAAGTTGCAAGAAATTCTAAATTTTCTCTATTTGAATAGCTCTGAAAACTAGAGTAATAGCCTCTTGCCCTTGGTTCATTTCCCTGTGTCTGTAATCCGCTATTATTTAACTCTGAGCTAAACTTCTCCTCGTCCCATGTAGTATTTTGTTGTTTCCTGTAAGTCGCTCTTACGCTCAGATCATTCGTAATTTTATAATTAAGGGCAACATCTCCAAAAAGACGGTCCCTATTTGTTTTAACACTAGTAAGATCATACCAGGTATAGAAGTTATACCAATAGTTGGCTGCGTAAAAATTTCTTGGGCTGGCAGCATTATAAGTATTTGGATTTGAGTGGTTCCAACTTGCATAAATTCCAGCTGGAGTACGAAGATCCCTTAATTCTTTCATGATACCCATATCTAAATCCCTGTGGAACCATTGGTTAAAAGAGCCGGTTGTCTGATTAGAATATTCATCATCAATGTCACCGTTAACTTTCTGGTTAACATAGTTTACATTAACACTTGCGGTCAATTTGCTGGTAACATTCAGGCTTCCTCTTAAATTCAAAATGTTTCTTTGTAAACCTGTTGTTGGTACAAGACCTTTAATACCTACGTTAGAATATGACATTCTAAAGCTGGACACATCGGTATTTTTAGAAAAACTGATCGAATTATTCGTAGTTACACCTGTATTAAAGTATTGTTTTGCATTATTCTTTTGAGGAACCAATTTAGATGTGGTATAAGAATAGGGATGTCCACCATACCATGAGTACCACGGAATATATTCCTGTCCAACCATACGCGGGCCCCAACTTGCGTCGTCAGAGTAATCGTGATAATACTTTCCGTCTAAAGCTTTCCAATCGTTAGGATCACCTGCTTTCCAGTTGTATTTAATCAAATTTGACACGCCGCCACCTGCATATGAGTTTTGGTAATTCGGTAGAATGTAAACATTTTCAAATTGTGCACCTATGTTCACGTCAACACCGTATCCTGAGGTTTTCGTACCTTTTTTCATTGTTATTACAATAGCTCCATTTGCTCCCTGTGAACCAAATAAAGCAGATGCTGCAGGACCTTGCAATACTGTGATGTCTTCTACCTCATCTAGATTTACGTCATCAGCATTTGGTAATATTGTACCATCCACTACATAAATCACATCTTCTCCGGTACCTAAACCAGAGGCTCCACGTAACCTTACCTGTGTATTTCTTCCAAGTGCAGCAGAAGATTGACTTCTAACCTGCAGACCTGACACTTTACCAGCTAAAGCATTATTAATATTTGTCTGCCTGATAGTGTTTAATTGTTCTCCTCCAACA